>ONMI01000028.1 GCA_900318915.1 uncultured Prevotellaceae bacterium
GAAAGCCAGGTCCTCATGATTTTGGTTGGTATAGCAGAGGAGCGCCCCCACGAGGATGATGGTCCATGAGATTTGCAGCCAGAGCATGAAGAGCGGCAGGGCAGCGAACGACCCATAGATGGCATTGTAGCTTGACACCCAAATTTGCGAATGGATGTAGACGAACTGCAGCACCTGCATGGACACACCGGCGAGGATTCCCGGCGCCACCGCATTTTTGAGTCGCACCCTGGTGTTGGGCATGAAGACATAGAGGCAGATGAACGCGACCGACATGATGACATAAGGCATGAGCGTGATGACGGTGCTGACCACCGGTGCGACATACTCGCCGAGTTCCTTCGAAGTTGTAGCCAGAAAGATAGAGACACCCGATGTGACGACAATAAATATAGGTATAAGGAAGATGAATGCGATGTAGTCGAAGAGCATTCTGACGGGCGACCGTGACGACTTGGTGTGCCAGATGCTGTTGAAAGTAGTTTCGATATTGTTGGTCAGCATGACGACGGTCCACACCATGATGAGGAGTCCGAATCCGAGGATGACGCCCCCTTTCGCATGCACAAGATACGAGTTGACGAATCCGATGATGGTTTCGGCCACCTGCGGCTGGCTGGCCAGTGACTCTCTGAACCACGTCTCGATATTTTTGGAGACCCCGAACCCCCTTGCTATGGCGAAGACGACCGCCACGATGGGCACGATAGCCAGCAGCGTGGAGTAAGTGAGGGCCGACGCCTGCGCCATGAGGCGTTTGGTGGTGAATGCCTGCGCTGTAAGAATGAGCACCTTTAAGATTTTGCACAGGAAGAACTTGAGGGGTGACGTATCATCCCTTCGTACAATCCAGACGCCGTGTCGGCAGAAATGTACGGCCTTGTTGAAGAAGCGTGCAATTTTTCCCATTCTCAAAAAGGAAAGAGACAGAGCCCCTATAAGCCGGGTTCTGTGGTCGGGGTGCCTCACGGCCCTCCCGACAGCCTGTCATTTATCTACTCCGGCGGTCACCCGCCGGCTCCAGCGTTCTACCCTCCACCGTGTCGTGTCCGACTTGGACGGGCCGCCCTCAGACGGTGGTATACACGAACTTGCAGCCCCCAGTGAGCACAGCGCGCCGATCGCCCGACGCCTGGTGGTCTCTTACACCGCCTTCTCACCCTTACCTGCACGATGCAGGCGGTTGTTTTCTTCTGCTCTTGCCTACTGTCGCCAATAGCTTCTACTTTCAGAAGTGGAGTGCCCTATGCTGCCCGGACTTTCCTCTTTCGCCCCTTAGTGGTGCGCCAGCGACAAGCCGGAGCTCTGCCTCTTATTTCACCTATATCTGCTGTTTGGGCAGTCATGGTGTCCAATCAGCGGTTTGAATACGTTGAATCAGACTGCAAAGGTAATGTATTTTTTTGAAATAGCGAAAAAAAGGTTTCAAAGGCATGCAAGAGTGGACAAACTGACAGAATGGGCGGTGCTGCGTTGCCAAAATGCCACATGACAAAGATAAATAAAAGTAAAAAAAACCGTTTTGTGCGCTAAGACACGTTAAGGCATGGAATTTGTTTGTTAAAAGAGAAGAAAACTTTTGGGGCAATTAATTCCAACTCGATTTTTGGGATTATCTTTGCAATGCAAGAGGACGGAGCGGGCAGAAGGTCCGCGACCCTCACGAACAAGAAATACTAACAATAAAAAAATAGTAGAAAATGAAAATCAACTCTAATGCGATCAGAACATCGATGTGTGTTCTTGCTATTGGTCTTTCGGCCGGTTCGTTCTATACAGTGATGGCTCATCAGCCCGAGACGGCAGAAGCCCAGTCGGCCGCAGCAGTTCCTGTCGGCCAGGTAGACCTGACCTATGCAGCCGAGAAGGCCCTTCCCGCTGTGGTTCACATCAGGTTTGTGCAGAATTCGAAAGTGACGACGGTAGACGTGCAGAACGATCCATTCGGTGATTTCTTCGACCCGTTCGGTTTCTTCGGCAATCCCGGTGGCGGCAACCGCCAACGCCAGGTACAGACTCCGAAGCGTGAGGGAGCCGGTTCGGGTGTTATCATATCCTCCGACGGCTATATCGTGACGAACAACCACGTGGTGGAAGGCGCCGACGAGCTGACGGTGACCTTGAACGACAACCGTGAGTTCTCCGCCCGCATCATCGGTTTGGACAAGAACACCGACCTTGCCCTGATTAAGATAAACGGCAAGGACCTCCCCACCCTTCCTATCGGCGACTCGGAGAAGCTGAAGGTAGGTGAATGGGTGATAGCCGTGGGCAACCCGTTCAATCTGAATTCTACGGTGACCGCCGGCATTGTGAGTGCCAAGGCCCGTTCGCTTTATGCCAATGGTGTGGAGTCGTTTATCCAGACCGATGCCGCCATCAACGCCGGCAACTCAGGCGGTGCCCTTGTGAACACCCAGGGCGAGCTGGTAGGTATCAACGCCATGCTCTATTCTCAGACCGGCAGTTACAGCGGTTACGGTTTCGCCATTCCTACTACGATTATGAACAAGGTGGTGAAAGACCTGAAGGAATACGGCACCGTGCAGCGTGCAGTGCTTGCTATCCAGGGACAGGATGTACACAACTACATCGACGCCCAGAAGGCCAAGGGCAATGAGGTAGACCTCGGCACGAACGACGGTGTCTACATTGCCAAGGTAGAGGAAGGCGGTGCCGGTGAGGAAGCCGGTCTGCAGGAAGGCGATGTGATAACGAACATCGACAACCGCAAGGTGACGAAGATGGCTGAGCTTCAGGAGTTTTTGGCCAGCAAGCGTCCGGGTGACAAAGTGAAGGTGACCTATCTGCGCAAGAAGTCGAAGCACGAGAAGACCGTGACGCTAAAGAATGCCCAGGGCAACACCTCGGTGGTGAAGAACGCCGACCTCGACGTACTGGGTGCCACGTTCAAGGAAGTGACCGAGACGCAGAAGAAAGACCTGAACATCAACTACGGTCTTGAGGTGATGAAGGTGAACAACGGTGCCTTCAAGGAAGCCGGCATTGCCAAGGGCTTCATCATCCAGCGCGCCAACGAACAGGCCGTGAAGACTGTCGACGACCTTGAGAAGATAGTGAAGGAAGCCTCAACGAGCAAGGAGCCTGTGGTTTACATCCAAGGTTTGTATCCCACCGGCAAGAAGAAATACTTCGCCGTGAGTCTGAGTGAGGAATAACATTTTCCGCGCCCTCTGTGCCCGGCTCCTCCATCGGATAAGGATTAAAAAGCCGCGCACCTGACATAAGCAACAAACAAATTCGGATTTTTTTCGGATTTGTTTGTTGTTTTGTAATAAAAGTAGTAATTTTGCAGAGATATTAACCAAACTCGGCATGAGACAGCTTAAAATCACCAAATCGATTACGAACAGGGAGAGTGCCTCTCTGGACAAGTATTTGCAGGAGATAGGTCATGAAGAGCTCATCTCTGTAGAAGAGGAAGTGGAATTGGCTCAGCGCATCCGCAAGGGTGACCGTCAGGCACTGGAGAAGTTGACGAAAGCCAATCTGCGGTTTGTGGTTTCGGTGGCCAAGCAATACCAGAATCAAGGTTTGAGTTTGCCCGACCTGATCAACGAGGGCAACCTTGGCTTGATCAAGGCTGCGGAGAAATTCGACGAAACCCGCGGTTTCAAATTCATTTCCTATGCCGTTTGGTGGATACGTCAGAGCATACTTCAGGCGATAGCCGAGCAGAGCCGCATCGTGCGATTGCCCTTGAACCAGGTAGGTTCGGTGAACAAGATAAACCGCGAGGTGAACCGTTTTGAGCAGGAGCACGAGCGCCGTCCGAGCATCGATGAGATAGCCGCCAAGGTAGACCTGCCCGAAGACAAGATAGAAGACGCTCTGAAGGTGAACACCCGCCACATATCGGTTGACGCCCCCTTCACCGAGGGTGATGAGACGAGTCTGCTTGACATTCTTCCCAACCAGGACTCACCGATGGCCGACAAGGCTTTGGTGGCCGAATCGCTTCGGAACGAGATAAGCCGTGCTCTTCAGACGCTGAATGAGCGCGAGCGCAACATCATAGAGGCCTTTTTCGGCATCAACCAGCCCGAGATGACGCTTGAGGAGATAGGCGACAAATTCGGTTTGACGCGCGAGCGTGTTCGTCAGATTAAGGAGAAGGCCATCCGTCGTCTGCGTCACAACACAAAGAACAAATTGCTGAAGACCTATTTAGGTCAATAGCGAAAGGATTTTTTTGTAAGCGAACTATCCAGCAAGCAAGGAAAAGCAAAAAAGAATTGAATGAGAATCCATAGACTGTTATCATTGGCCCTCGTGCTGACACTTACATTGAGTGTATCGGCGAAGGTGCGTTGTCTTCCCATCTATGCTTTCGGCGTGTCGGCCTCCTTCACCGACAGTGTGGTATACATGACCCACATACAGATTATAGACAGCGCGTGGGTAGACGACAAGACCCATTTTTTACTGAACCGCAGCAGTTACTCGAACCAGTTGCGCAGTTATCTGCAGGGTCGCGGTGAGGGCACCCGCACCTGTATTATCAGTTTTGCCACATCGGAGAAGAAGATACAGAAGAAATACGACCGTATACGTCGGAAGTTTCTCTACAAGAAGAAAAAACAGCGCAGCAGTTACGATGTGAAGGATTTGGGGAGCGATGAATTCCAGTTTGCGACCGTTCGCCCCGACCTGCAGGAAGAGACCGTGGTAGTGGATGAAAAAGCCGCCAAGAAAGCCGCCAAGGTGCGCGAGAAGCAAGCCAAGAAGGCCGCCAAGGAAGGTGAGAAGCCGAAAGAGGGCATAGAGACCGAAGACGGTGAGAACCTGCCCACCCTTCCTCCCCGCACATAGAGAAACAAGAAAGACCACCAACAAGATGAATGTAGAGACCCGATACTATCAGCTTGCAGACTTGCAATTCAAGATAGAATTTAGAGACACCACCCTGAACAGCAGCAACCTATTGCCCTCGATGGAGCCCTTTGCGATTAGCGCTCCCACGGAGAAGTTGCTTTTTGAGATGACTGTAGACGACACGCTTCCTGTGATAGCCAAGTCGCGCCGCGACCGTATCCGTGATTTTGAAACGGGCAACGGCAATACGATTATAGACCGTATAGACGGTGACAACGGTTACCAGTTCATTGTGAGCGACCTCCGCAAGAATCAGTGCTGCATGTTTCAAACTAACAAAGACTTCTCGAGATGCGACTTAGCCTTGAACGGCAACTACGACATGCGTAAGTTCGGCATCACGAATGCCCTGATGATGACGTTTGCCTATGCCTCATCCTATTACAACACGGTGATGATCCATGCATCGCTGGTTCGCCACAAAGGCTATGGCTATGCATTCTGTGCCCCGAGCGGCACGGGCAAGTCGACCCAGGTGAGCAATTGGCTGCGGTATATACCCGACTGCGACTTGATGAACGACGACAACCCCGTGATACGTGTTATCGACGGCAAGCCCTATGTATACGGCAGTCCCTGGAGCGGCAAGACCCCCTGCTACCGCAATGTGAAAGCCCCCCTTGGCGGTCTGACCCGCATAGACCAGGCCAAGAAGAACGAGGTGGAGAAATTGAATCCGATAGAAGCCTTTACCTCGACGATACCGTCGTGTACGACCATGCGTTGGGACCATGAGATATTCAACAATGTGTGCAGCACGGTGACGAAGCTGGTAGAGACGACAGGCATATACATACTTCATTGTCTGCCCGACCGCGACTCAGCCATTGTGTGCCACGACCGCATAGCCATAGTAAAATAAAGAAAACGAGGGGAATGCACAGCCTACTCAATACATTTTTCTCAGCGCCAGTTTTGGCAGCGATATTGGGAATAGCGGTTCTTCTTGTGGCTGTGGTGTTATACCGCAGGCGCTCTGTAAAAGGTAAGCGCGAGGAGAAGAAGCCAAATATCCAGAGGAAGTTTTATGAGAACAGCAAGCTGTTTCCGATTCTTATCAGCGAGATAGAAGCCGGCCACAACATCAAGCTGACTCTTCGAGGTTGGAGTATGCGTCCATTTTTGGAGCACGACCGCGATGTGGGTGTTCTGACGAAGCCCTCCGAGCCCAAGGTGGGTCAGCCCGTATTGGCAGAAGTACAACCCGGCCGTTACGTTCTGCACCGTATCGTTGCCATCAAGGGTGAAGACTTGTTGCTTCGCGGCGACGGCAATGAACACTGTGAGCAGTGCAAGGTGAGCGACATCCGTGCCGGTGTATTGGGATTTTACCGCAAGGGCCGCAAGAAGATGGATCCTGTGGACGGTTGGAAGTGGCGCACCTATTCATGGGTATGGACGCATATCCCCGTGAGGCTCCGCATGTATATGCTGGCCTTTTATCGCCGCATCTGGTTAAAGAAATTCAAACCGATATAAGAATAAATATGAAAGCAAGAAAAGGACTAACAATGCGCGAGGTTTGCGGAGAGCAGATACTTGTAGCAGAAGGAAAAGAGAACATTGACTTCACCAACATCGTGAGTATGAACGAGCCCTCCGCATTTTTGTGGAAAGAGCTTGAGGACAAGGATTTCGATGTAGAGATGATGGCCGAACTCTTGGTCAACAACTATCAGATAGACGAGAACACCCCTCTGAGCATGGAGCAGGCCCGCAAGGATGCCGCCACTCTTCTGGACAGCTGGATTGAAGCCGGCATCGTGCTGAAAGACTAAGAGAGGCTATCGATTTCTATAAAAAAGGCCCGGAGAAAGAAATCTCCGGGTCTTTTTATTATCATTTCAAGTATCTTTCAGGGATTGTTCTGCTGGAAGATTTTCATTCTTTCATCGAGCAGGTCATACTGATGCGGTTCGATGAACGAGGTACAGACCCTGAGTCCCTCCTGCTCGCTTCCGGTAGTGATGAGGCAGATGGCGCTCACGCCATAATACATCAGTTCATGCGCCAGCTGCCCGCTCGTCATGTTCTTGTAACCGATTGTGAAATAGAAGCCATCGGCGATAGGCTGGTCGAGGTCCGTATCATAGACGATATGGAATCCGTGGCGGCAGAAGATTTCCTTCAGCCGGTGCGCCCTTCTGCCATACTCCATGACCTCTTCGCGGAAATTGAACGAGCCGTCGCAAGCCGCCTTGAGCATAGCCGCCATGGCCATCTGTGCGCTGTGGCTGGTGCCCGACGAGAGCGCATAAAGGATTCTGGTAGAGAAGACGAAGCCGAAGGGCAGCCCTTCATATCTCTCGGCGAGGTCAGGATATTTCCGGTGGAAGAGTTTGTTGCTGATGCAAGTCACACCGATTCGTTCGCCCGCATAGCTGAA
The DNA here is from genome assembly GCA_900318915.1 of uncultured Prevotellaceae bacterium. GTDB lineage: Bacteria > Bacteroidota > Bacteroidia > Bacteroidales > Bacteroidaceae > Prevotella. The sequence goes on from ONMI01000028.1 coordinate 7,283, forward strand.
AGCCTTCGACCCACTGATGAGCAGGATATAATTGTCGGTATATCTTGCCACGGTAGCCTGATAGGGCGGCATGAACGGTTTGCTGAGGTCCTGCCGGAAGTCCATGGCGAAATAAGCGAGGTCTTCCATGACGATGACATCATACTTATTGGCCATTTCGCCGATGATAGCCAGTTCCTCCTCTCTGAGGCATATCCAAGCCGGATTGTTGGGATTGCTGTAAACGATGGCACAGATATTGCCTTTAGAGAGATACGACTCCAGTTTTTCGCGCAGTTTTTCGCCTCTGAAGTGGTACACATCGAAGGTTTCGTAGGGCACGCCTTGCACCTGGAGCTGCATTTTCTGTACGGGGAATCCCGGGTCGATGAAGAGCACGGTGTTCTTCTTTTTATCAGCCTGCGAGCAAGTGACGAATGAAGCGAAAGTGCCCTGCATGCTACCGCAGACGGGTATGCAACCCTCCGGGTTGATGTCGACATTGATGAACGCCTTTACGAACCTGCTGGCCTGCTTTTTGAGTTCCGGATTGCCCTGGATATCAGGATAGATACGAGCAATTCCCCCTTTGAGCGCATCGATTTGCGCATCGACCCCCACCTGTGCGGCGGGCAGTCCGGGAATGCCCATTTCCATTTTAATGAACTCCACTCCCGCCTCTTTTTCGGCGAAAGCCGCTATGGCCTTCACCTCGCGTATGGTAGCTTTGGCGAAGTCCTGAATGCCGAAGTCGCGGATGGCATTGTCGATGAGATTTCTATCGATGGGTGTAGGAATCATTTCTGCATCTCCCTTCCCAAGGCGAGCGCCTTGATATTAGCCTCAACGATTTTCTCCCCTTTTCTCTGGAACACCCTTGCAATGGCCGCCTCGAGTTTGTCGTAATCGATGCCGAGCGCTTTCTGTGCGGCGCCGAGCAGGATGACATTAGCCGAGCGCGGCACCCCATTATCCTTGGCCATTTTCTCGATGTCCACCACGATGACGTTGCCCACTTTGTGCAAGTCGGCAAGAATGGTGTCCATATCGGGATAGTTCGGGATATTGACGAACGGCGTGGCCGAGGTGATAATCCATCCGTCCTTGCTGAGGAAGGGCAGATATCTGAGCGCCTCCATGGGCTCCATGGAGATGATGACATCGGCAGCGCCCTTTGCGATGAGGTCGCTATGGATAGGATTGGAAGAGATTCGGAGGTTGCTCTGCACGTCGCCACCTCTTTGCGACATACCGTGCACTTCAGCCTGCTTGATATAAAGGTTCTCTTTCATGGCGGCCTCGCCGATGATGGTAGCGATGGAGAGGATACCCTGTCCGCCTACTCCACACAATATGATATCCGTTTTCATTTTTGTTCCTCCTTTTTTCTGTTTTGTTTAAGATGTCGCTGCAGCGTCTGCAAGCACTCACGTCTTGGAATGATGACACTGAGACCTCTGTATTCGATTTCCTCTCTGATGATGCGTGTAATCTCCGGCATGTTTTTGGGCAGCGGCACGACCACCTTGAGATGTTCCTCGCTCACGCCGAGTCCGCGGCAGATAGCCTCGAACTTGTTGGTACCGGCCGAGTCTTGTCCGCCCGTCATGGCCGTGGTGAGGTTATCGCTGATGATGACGGTGATGTTGGCGTTTTCATTGACCGCATCGAGCAGACCCGTCATACCCGAGTGGGTGAAAGTAGAGTCGCCGATGATGGCGAGTGCCGGCCACTGTCCGGCATCGGCAGCACCCTTGGCCATGGTGATGCTGGCACCCATATCCACGCAAGAGTGGATGGCCTTGTAAGGCGGCAGGAAACCGAGCGTATAGCAACCGATATCACCGAACACGCGTGCATTGGGATAGTCGGCCAGGACCTCATTGATAGCGGTGTAGACATCGCGGTGTCCACATCCCTGGCAGAGAGCCGGCGGTCTTCCCACCACATCGTCACATTTCTCATAAGTCTGTTCGACGGGCATGCCCAGCGCCTTTTTCACCACATCGGGTGAGAGTTCACCCGTTCTGGGCAGATGTCCGGTAAGACGTCCTACTATTTCGGCCGAGCCCGGCATGATGCCGGCGAGCATCTCCTCGATGAACGGCTGTCCCTCCTCGATGACCATCACTTTGGGATAGTTGTCGGTGAGTTGGCGTACGAGTCGTTTCGGCAGCGGGTATCTCGAGACTTTCAGTACGCTGTAGGGGCACTTCTCCGGGAAGCACTCCATGAGATAGTTGTAAGCGATACCACTGGCGATGATGGCCATCTCCTTGTTCTCGCCCATTTCGAGCCGGTTGTACACAGAAGTAGCCGCATCCTCCTCGAGTTCGCCCTGCATGGCCGTAACGATATCATTCCGTCTTCTGGCGTTGGCAGGCAGCAGCACCCAGTTGGCAGCCACTGAATCATAGTTCAATTTGTTTTCCTCTCTGGGCTGGTCGGCTATTTCGACGACAGCTCTTGAGTGCGCCATGCGTGTGGTGACCCTCATGAGCACGGGCAGTTTCACCTTCTCGGAATAGTCGAAAGCGAGCGCCATCATATCGTAGGCTTCCTGCTGCGAGCTCGGTTCGAAGGTAGGAATCATGGCGAACTTGCCATAGAACCTGCTGTCCTGCTCATCCTGTGAGGAGTGCATGGAAGGGTCGTCGGCCGCAAGCACCACGACGCCGCCGTTGGTACCCGTCATACCCGAGTTGACAAACGGGTCGGCACAGACGTTCATGCCCACATGTTTCATGCAGACGAGCGCTCTTTTTCCCATGTACGACATACCGAGTGCCGTTTCCATAGCGGTTTTCTCATTGGTACACCATTTACGGTGCACATTTCTTTCTTTGGCGATAGGCGATTCCTGAATATACTCCGTGATTTCGGTGGAGGGAGTACCGGGATACGCATAGACGCCGCTCAGTCCGGCATCGAGTGCCCCCTGTGCGATAGCCTCATCGCCTAACAACAGTTTTTTCATAGTTTTAATTATTTGGTTGAAAAGTGTATAAATAAAGTGTATTAACTATTCGATGGTAACCTTGAGCGGATTGTGCAGCGCATTTAGGAACGTATTGACTCTGAGCACCCACTCGTCCATGGTGCGGACATCATTTTTGCTCCAAGCCGATCCCGCATAATACGTATACTTGACCGGTTTTTGGTAGTTTTTCACGATACCCAGCACATGTCCGGCAGCCCCCGGCACTTTCTCCTCGAAAGGCAGGAATGTGGTCACATCGGCCCCGTTGGGGAAGAGCGCCGCCACATAGATTTGGAAGTTTTGCGCGTCGGGGTTGTCGGTCGGGTCGGCATAAGCCACGAAATCGCGTCCGATGACCATGCTCTGTGTATCCTCCTGGTGCACGACGATGCCAGCGGCCAGGTCGGTCGGTCTTGTAAGTCCCTCGTACCAGACGGTCATCTTATTGAAGTTCGACCCCTTGTCGAGGCTGATGATTCTGTGTTCCACCACATTCCGGTCGCCGTTGACCACGGCCGGATTGTAGACCAGTTCGACGGTGAAGCGGAGCGGTCCATTGTCGAGTATTTTATACTCTTTATAGCAATACGGCATGACCAGTCTGCCGTTCTCCATAAGAGCGGGCGCACCACATCCCAGAGTAGGTCCCACTTTGTAGCAGTCGAGTCCATTCCCATGGTCGAAGTGGTAGGTAGTAGCGATTTCCAACTGAAAAGCCTCGTCGTTTTTGCCTTTGCTTTTGAGCTCCTGGATGCGTTTGTGGTTGGACAGTTCGGTATTGTATCGCTGTTCCACCTCCAATTCAGGCGTATTCTTCAACCACACATCGATGCCGAAAGCCCTTTCGCCCGACTTCTGCAGCGCCGGTCCGTAGAGTCGGTAAGCCGTTCTGTCGTTTTCCCATGCGATATCATCCACCCGTTCGGGATACTGTTTTCCGGTGACCACTGTTTTCATGTTCATGGGTTTTCCCGGTGCGACAGAGAACACCGCTTTACCAGCCGGCCTTACGCTGGCATCGATGAGCAGTTTGCCATCGTAGGTGACCTGGTAGGCCACCTCTTGTCCGAGGCTGTTTTTCACGACGAAGGGGTCGCCCATTTTTATACCCGCTTTTCGGCAGACCTGTGCCAGGTCAGCCTCCACGATTTCCTGTCTCTGGAAACGGTCAGCATTGTTCACCACCACTTTTGCTTCGGCTGCCCTCATTGCGTTGGGCATCATTGAAGCGAAGAATGCTATTGTAGCAAAAAAGAATTTTGTCTTCATATTTTTTTGATTATTTCAGTTTATCGATAAAGAATTGCGTAATTTGTCTGAGCAGATGGTTTCTGGAGTTTCCCCCTCTGATGCCATGATTGCGGTTGGTATAGAGCACCTCATGGAAATCCTTATCCGCCTGTACGAGCGCCTCGGCATACTCATACGTGTTTTGCGGGTGCACGTTGTCATCGGCCACGCCATGGCAGAGGAGCAGTGCCCCATGCAGTTTGTCGGCCCTTGCGATAGGATTGTCGCCATAACCGTCGGGGTTCTCCTGCGGTGTGCGCATGAAGCGTTCGGTATAGACCGAGTCGTAGAATTTCCAGTTGGTAGGCGGTGCCACTGCCACGCCCGCCTTGAAGGCCGGTCTACCCTCGCTGAGACTCATGAGCGTGCAGAATCCGCCATAGCTCCACCCCCATATACCGATATTATCCTTGTCGACATAAGGCAGTGATGCGAGGTAGAGCGCCGTTTCCACTTGGTCCTTCGCCTCCAGCTTACCCAGCATGAGGTAGGTACATTTTTCGAAATCCGCCCCTCTGCCGCCGGTTCCCCTACCGTCGACACAGGCCACGATGAATCCCTGCTGTGTGAGATACTGGTCGAAGAGAGCCCCCTGCCCCATTGAGCCGATGTGCCAGGCGTTGACTACCTGCTGGCTACCCGGTCCGCTGTACTGATGGAGGATAACGGGATATTTACGGTTCTCATCGAAGTCGGCCGGCTTAACAATCCATCCGTTGAGCTGTACCCCCTCGGAGGTAGTGAAAGAGAAGAGTTCCTTGTCGGGCAGTCCGTACTCTTTGATTTTTTCGGCCACCTCCTGATTGTCCTCCATCACATTGATGACTTTACCCTTCTGGTTTTTCAGCGTATAGACAGTAGGATGGTTACGGTCGCTCCAGGAATGGACAAAGAACTTGAATCCATCTGAGAAGACGGCACTGTTCCAGCCCACTTCAGGCGTAAGGCACCGGGTGTGTCCCTTCAGGTCGGAGACATAAACCTCGCGCTCCATAGGCGACCTGCCAGCAGCCTGGTAGAAAAGTTTCTCCGCTTTTGCATCGTAGCCGTAGATGTGGGAGATGCCGTATTGAGCCGAAGTGATTTTTTTCAGCAGTTTTCCGTCGAGGTTATAGAGATAGACCTGCATGAATCCGTCGCGGTCGCTGGGCAACATCATATATTTGTCGGTGAAGGCGACCTCCTCCATGGCCTCCTCCTTGACATACGACTTCACCGTCTCGTTGAGCATCAATCTGCATTCGCCTGTCACCGTGTTGGCCCTGTATATCATGAGCGAGTCCTGGTGACGGTTCATGGTATAAAACACCACATCGCCGCTGCCCGGCAGTGTGACGACCCGGGGGATGTATCCCTCGTGGGGAAGCGGGAGGTTGATTTGTAGCGTTGTGCCCTTATTGAGGTCATAGCACCAAGCCGAGACCACCGCATTGTCCTGTCCGGCCTTGGGATATTTGTAGGAATACTTGCCGGGATAGTCGGCAAAAGCCTGTATTTCAGGTTTCAGTCCCTTGAAGAGTTCGAGCTCATAGGTTTTCACCCTACTCTCGTCGTACCGAATCCAGCAGATGCAATTGGCCTTGTCGTTGAAAGCCATAGCCGTATTGAATCCGAACTCCTCCTCATTTACCCAGTCGGGGATACCGTTGATGATTTCGTTTCTTTTTCCATCGGTAGAGACTTGTGTCAGTTTTCTCTCCACGACATCGGCCACAAAGACATTGTTTTCTCTGACGAAAGCCACATGTCTGGAATCCTTGGCCCAGATGCACGACTGCTGTCCGCCGATATTGTCGATTTCGTGCAGTTGTTTGGTCTTGATGTCATAGACATAGTAATCGGCGGTGAAGGAACGCCGGTAGATGTAGTTGGAGTTCGTATACAGGAGGATTTTTGTGTCGTCGGGACTCAGTTGGAAGCCGTCGATTTCCTCTATTTCCGCACCGGCCACCTCGCCGGCGTCGAAGAGGCAGCGCAGGAGTTGTCCGTTTTTGTAAGAGTATTCCTCTATACGGTTACGGTCAGGATTGAGCCGTGCATAGCTGTCGCCCCCTGTGAGAGGTGTGACAGAAGCCGGATAGCGTAGGGAGAATTCACCTTTGGTGATACTCTCGATAGTGAGTTTATTCTGAGCATTCACGGTCATCGCAGCCAGGATGGCAATGACAAAAGAAATGGCAAGTTTTCTCATCAGGTTCGATTTGGTCAACTACGAATTGAATTATTGGTACAAAGGTAAGACAAAACATTTTGTTATCAAAATAAAAGGCGCACTATTTTATTTAATAATGTTATTGGTCAACCTTCCGGTACGAGAAGCAGCTACTGTTCAGCGGTCTCGTTGTGTATTACCGTGCAGAGGCTCATGACGTCTTGGTCGAAAGAATCCTTGCAGATAGCTTTACCCTTTGTCACCGACCTGCAATTGTAAATGGTCTGGGGTGAGAGGAAGAGCAGTCCGGCAATATCGGCAGTGTTTTTCACGCCGAGTCGGATGAGTGCGAAAGTACGCAGTTCGGTGGTGAGCGAGAGAGGCGATTTCTGCACGATTTGTCCCTCAGTCCGGAGCAACGAGTTGAACTCCTCAACGAAGGAAGGATATAGTTCGAGGAAAGCCTTGTCGAACCTGTTTAGGAAAGTGGCCGCGTCCTCTTCTGAAACCCTTGTAGAAGACACCGTCTGCAGGAGGTCCTGTGCCTGGTTGGCTTTTATTTTTCTTTTCACGAGCGTTTGAAATTTCTCCAGCTTGTCGATATATTTGGCGCAGAGGTCAATATAGATAGAAGCCAGTGCCTCACGATGTTTGTTGGTATCCAACAGTTTACGGTTCAATCCTTGAAGTTTTTCATTAAGGTCGGCCTGCTGCAGGTTGCTGTTGGCCAGCTGCAGGTTGAGTTGTTTGAGTTGCAGGTTGTTGTTGGCCAGTTCTATTCTTCTTGCTGTGAGTTTTCTGTTTTGTTTGAAGACGAGGAAAGACGTGAGGACGAGTCCCAGCACGAGGAGCGAAATGAAAACGACCGAGAATCTGAGGTTTGAGTTCTGCTTTTTCACCATGGTCTGATAGCTTTCCATGATTTGCGGCATGATTTGCGAGATTTCGATCATTCTGAGGCGGTTGTTGTAGAATTTTGCGTCCTTCATGGAGATATTGATGTATCTTTCAGCCCTTTCCAGGTGGTCAGGGTTCTGCTGGAAGAGGTGCATAGCGAGGTTTTGGAGCGCCAGGTTTTCCATGGTGCATGATTTAAGGTCGCTCAGTGCCGCCCTGATGAGATATTCCTCATAGAGGCGGTCGTTGCCGTCCATTCGATAGTTGCCCGCCAGCGCATAGGAAGCCATAGCATAGATACGCGACTCCTCCTGTGTGGTTTTGAGCGTATTGAGATAGAACGCCCGTGCCTTGTTTCGGTCAGGTTCCACATACACTTTCTGTTCGCCGAGGTAGAATTTATAGAGCGGGTCGGACACATCGGCATACCCCATTGCCTTTTTAAGGCATTCACTGGCTTTTTTCCTATACTGTGGCGTGTAGACTTGGTCGTTGCAGTAATCACTCCAATAAGAGTAGACAGAGAAAGAGGCGTAATAGAATCCGAAGAGCAAGTTGTGGTCTACATGCTGTTCGTCGACCGCATTGAGGTGCTCCACAGCCTCGCTGTATAGTCCGCCGGCCGCGAGAATCTCCGCCATGTGTATATTGAACAACGCCTCAAAGTAGGCGTTATGCTGCAGTTGCGCCATGGCGAGCCCTTTGCTGGCATAGGTTCTGGCGGAGTCGAACTGAAACACATGATACTCGTTGTAGAGGTCGTCGATGACGCTGAGCACGGCCGTTTTTTCTTTTTCCTTTTTCAATTTTTGCTTCAGGAAGTCAATTTTATCCTGTTTAGCCTTGAGGAACTGTTCTCTCTTATCGATGGTCTCGTCGAGGAGTCTGAGCAATTGCCGGTTATCGGCATGGGCAAGCACCGCCCAGCAAAAGAGGAGTGAAAGGAGGCAGAATCGAGTCATAAAATAGAGACAAAAGGTTTACGGGAGCAAATATAGCAAAAATAAATGAATTACATGAATTTACTATGCTATAATTTCACAATTTATATAACACACTGATTATCAAACTAATAAAATCAACCCAAATTATCTCAGAATTTACTATCCCCTTACTAAGCAAACCATAAAGCGACAAATGAGTATAACTTTGCGGCAGATTTACAATCAAATGCAAAAAACCTAACTTAAAAAAACAAAACCTTATGAACGAACCTTTTAAAAAGCTCATGATGCTCATTATGCTGAGCGTGCTGGTGTCGCTGCGCCTTGTTGCGCAAGACATAGAAGTGCACGGCATAGTGACCGACCAGGCAGGCGAGACTGTCATTGGCGCCACCGTGATGCAGAAAGGCACCAGCAACGGCACCGTCACCGACATAGACGGCAACTTCACGCTTACGGTGCCCCATGACGCCACCCTCACCATTTCGTATATCGGCTTTGCCACCCAGGAAATCGCTGTTAGTGGACAGAGCCAGTTGGCGATTGTGATGAAAGACGACAGTCAGCTACTCAGCGAAGTAGTGGTTGTGGGTTACGGCACGATGCGCAAGAGCGACCTTACGGGTGCCATCGGCTCACTGGCAGCGAAAGACATGGAGAACAGTCCTGTGGCCAACATCGGCCAGGCCATACAAGGTAAGATAGCCGGTCTGCAAGTCGTGGATGCCGGCAAGCCCGGCGACAACGTATCGATCAAGATACGCGGTTTGGGCTCCATCAACAACTGCGACCCCCTTGTAGTGATAGACGGTGTGCCCACCGACCTGGGTCTGAACAATCTGAACATGGCCGACGTGGAGCGCCTTGACGTGCTGAAAGACGCCTCTGCCACCGCCATCTACGGTTCGCGCGGTGCCAACGGTGTAGTGATGATCACCACGAAGAAAGGCAAGACCGGCAAGGGCACCCTCTCCTTCTCGGCCAATCTTGCCATTCAGCACGCCACGAAGACCCCCGACCTGCTGAACGCCGCCGAATATGCCCAGCTTAGCAACGACATGATGTCGAACGCCGGCTATGCGATGAATCCCGAGTGGTCGGACCCCGCTAAGCTCGGCGCCGGCACCGACTGGGTAGACGAGTTGTTGCGCACCGGTTATCTTCAGAACTACACGGTGAGCTACTCAGGCGGCAGCGAGAAGTCGCACTACTACATGTCGGGCGGTTTTCTGGACCAGACCGGCATTGTGAAGAGCGTAGGCTACCGCCGCTTCACCTTCCAGGCCAACAGCGACGCCCAGGTTCTGGACTGGCTGAAATTCTCGAACAACATCACCGTGAGCGCCGACAAGAAGCGTCAGGGCAGCTACGACTTCGGCAACACCTACCGCGCCCTTCCCATCTACCCGGTGAAAGACGCCGACGGCGAGTGGAGCGGTCCCGAGGGCAACTCCCTGTGGTACGGCAGCACGAAGAACCCCATCGGCCCCACGCAGACCGACAAGCAGAAGACCAACGGCTACAACCTGCTGGGCAATCTGACCGCCGAGATAACCTTTACGAAGTGGCTGAAATTCAAGAGCACCTTCGGTGTTGACGCCAAGTTCTGGTATGCCGACAACTACACGCCCCGCTATGGCTGGAAGCCTATAGCCACCGAGGAGAGCTCGCGCTACAAGAGCGACAACAAGTCGTTCACCTATCTGTGGGACAACTACTTCCTCTTCGACCACACCTTCGGTCAGAAGCATCATGTAGGTCTGATGGCCGGTACCTCAGCCCAATGGAACACCTTCGACTATCTGAACGCCCAGAAGAACATCTTCGCCTTTGAAAACGTGCATGAGATGGACAACGGCCAGGAGATGTACGCCATTGGCGGCAACGAGACCGAATGGGCCCTATTCTCCTACATGGCCCGCGCCACCTACGACTATGAGAACAAATATCTGCTCACTGCCACCCTTCGCCGCGACGGCAGCAGCCGTTTTGGCCGCAGCAAGCGCTGGGGTATGTTCCCCTCCGTATCCGCCGCCTGGCGTGTGTCGGAGGAGCCCTGGTTCAAGAAGAGCAAGCTGCTGAGCGACCTTAAGATCCGTTTGGGCTACGGTGTTACCGGCAGCCAGGCCAGTGTGAGCAACTACGGCTACCTGGCCTCCTACAACACCAGTGTCTATCCCTTCGGCTACGCCGGCACCGAGCAGTCGGCCCTTGTCTCCTCGTCGCTTGCCAATCCCAACATCCATTGGGAGGAAGTGGCCCAGAGCAACATCGGTTTCGACGCCGTGCTGTTCAACTCGCGCGCCATGCTTTCGGTCGATGCCTACATCAAGAACACCAACGACATGCTGGTGAAAGCCAGTATCCCCATCACCTCCGGTTTCGAAGACACCAGCACCACCTACACCAATGCCGGCAAGGTGCGCAACACCGGTGTCGAGATAACCCTGCACACTGTGAATCTGGACGGCGAGCTCGGTTGGGAGAGCGATTTCTCCTACACCTACAACAAGAACAAGATAAAGGACCTGAACAGCGACGTGCCCTACTACATCAACCAGATTAACAACTCGTACGTGACGATGCTTCAGCGCGACTACCCCATCAACGTGTTCTACGGCTACGTGACCGACGGTGTGTTCCAGAACCTGCAGGAAGTGGAGCAGCACGCCATCCAGCCCGGTGCCGCCCCCGGTGACATCCGCTTCAAGGACCTGAGCAACGACGGTGTGGTAAACGACGATGACCGTACCATCATCGGCAACCCCAATCCCACCCACCTATTCTCGTTGGGCAACAACCTCACCTACAAAGGTTTCGAGCTGGGCATCTATCTGCAGGGTGTGGCCGGCAACAAGATATTCAACGCCAACAACATCGACCTGACCGGCATGTCGGCCGCCTACAACCAGACCACCGACGTTTTGGACCGCTGGACCGGCGAGGGCAGCAGCTACTCGATGCCCCGTGCCGTATTCGGCGACCCCAACCAGAACAACCGCATCAGCGACCGCTATGTGGAGAATGGCTCCTACCTTCGCCTGAAGACCATCTCCCTGGCCTACAACTTCCCGAAGACATGGCTGAAAGTCCTCACCATCGAGAACGCCCGTCTGACCCTCTCCTGCGAGAATGTGGCCACGCTGACCGGCTATTCCGGTTTTGACCCCGAGGTAGGCATCAACGGCATCGACCTGTCAACCTACCCCATCTCGCGCACCTTCAACATAGGCATGAACTTCAACTTCTAATACCCCCGACATCATGAAGAAACTATATATTATACTGCTGTCAGGTCTTATGCTCACCTCCTGCAGCGACGATTTTCTGGACAAGGAGCCCAAGAACACCGTGGACCCCGAGACCAGTGTGACCGACGATGTGGCCGTGGCCATGGCCAATGCCTGCTACCGCACCCTCCAGTCGTCGAACATGTACAACCAGCGCATCTGGACCCTCGACATTGTGGCCGGCAACAGCGAAGTGGGCGCCGGCGGCGGCACCGACGGTCTGGAGACGATACAAGCCTCCAACTTCATCACGCAGAGCGACAACGGCATGGCCCTCTACATGTGGCGTTCGCCCTGGGTGGGCATCGGCCAGTGCAACATTCTCATCCACGCCCTTGAAGGGCAGGATCTCGAGGCCGGGAGTGTGAAAGAGCGCGCCCTTGGCGAAGCCTATTTCCTCCGTGCCCACTACTACTTTGTCCTGGTGCGCCTCTACGGTGGTGTGCCCCTCCGTCTTGAGCCCTACCAGCCCGGTGAGAGCACCGATATAGCCCGTGCGAGCGCCGATGAGACCTACGCCCAGATCATGGTCGACTGCCAGCGCGCCATCGACCTGCTGCCCGCCAAGCGCGACTACGACAACGACAATGTAGGCCGTGCCAGCAAGGACGCCGCCCTCACCATGATGGCCGACATCCTGCTCACCCTTGCCCCGAGCCATCCCGACTATTACGGTCGCGTGGTGACTCTCTGCGACCAGGTGACCGCCCTTGGCTACAATCTGGACAACTGCACCTATGAAGGCAACTTCGACGCCACGGTGAACAACGGTCCCGAGTCGATTTTCGAGGTTCAGTTCTCCGGCAACACCGAATACGATTTCTGGGGCAACAACCCCCAGTCGAGTTGGCTGAGCACCTTCATGGGTCCGCGCAACAGCGACTTTGTTGCCGGCAGCTACGGTTGGAACCAGCCCACGCAAGAGTTCATGGACCAGTATGAAGAAGGCGACCTGCGCAAGGACCTTACGGTACTCTATGAAGGCTGCCCCGACTTCGACGGCAAGCAGTACAAGAGCAGCTACTCCAACACCGGCTACAACGTGCGTAAATTCCTTGTCACGAAATCCGTCTCCCCCGAGTACAACACCAATCCCCAGAACTTTGTGGTGTACCGCTACGCCGACGTGCTGCTGATGAAGGCCGAGGCCTTGAACGAGCAAGGACAGACCTCGCAGGCCGCCGAGCCGCTGAACACCGTTCGCCGCCGTGCCGGTCTGGCCAACGTGGCCAACCTGACTCAGAGCGCCATGCGCGAAAAGATTATCCACGAGCGCCGCATGGAGCTTGCCTTCGAAGGCCACCGCTGGTTCGACATGATCCGCATTCAGAACGGCGACTACGCCATCAGTTTCCTTCACTCCATCGGCAAGACCCGCGCCACCAAAGAGCGTCTGCTTTTCCCCATTCCGCAGACCGAGATGGACGCCAACAGCCTGATGACCCAGAACCCCGGTTATTAATCACCCCCAAAAGAAAGACACTATGAAAAGAAATCTATACAGCAGTCTGATAGTACTGCTCACCGGCCTCCTTTTCACCGGCTGCTCCGACAACGACTACATGGACCTGGACAAAGGTCACGACACCCTCCAATTGACCGCCAGCCAAACCACAGAGGAACTCAATGAGGCCACCCACGGCAGCGAGGCCCTCACCCTAAGCTGGACCACCGGCACCAACCACGGCAGCGGCCACCGCATCAGCTACACCCTGGAGCTGGCCCCCTCCGGCAGCGACTTCGCCGACCCCTACATAGCCGTGGACCACGCGCAGCAAGTATACTCCTGGAGCATCAACCAGGAGAATCTCAACGCCCTTCTTCTCGACAAGTTCGGCGGTGTGGAAGGCCAGTCTGTGAGCCTCGACGCCCGCGTCACCGCCCTGGTGAGCGGTGAGGACGGTGTACAGACCTCCTCCGTCAGTTTCTCCGCCATTCCCTACACCCCTGTGACGCCCACGCTCTACCTGATAGGCGACGCCACCCCCAACGGCTGGAGTGCCGACAACGCCACCGCCATGAAACGCACCGACAACGGCCAGTTCACCTGGGAGGGCAATCTGCGCAAGGGCACCTTCAAGTTCATCACCACGCTGGGCCAGTTTGTGCCCTCCTACAACAAAGGCGCCGATGGCAAGATGGTGCTCCGCAGCAGTTTCGACGAGCCCGACGAGCAGTGGGAGGTGACCGAAGACCACTTCTACCGGGTGACGGTCAACCTGCTGACCCTTGAGATGACTTATGTTCAGACCGACGGCGAGGCCCCCCGTTTCGACAACCTCTACTTTGTAGGCCAGCCCACCGGCTGGGGTTTTGTGAAGATGCAGAAAGACCCGCTCGATCCGTTCCTCTTCCGCTACGGCCGCCATTTCGAGAACGGCAACGGCGGCGAGTTCAAGTTCGGCACCTCGGAAGGCGCCTGGGAGAACATGCTGAAAGCCGCCCAGCCCAATGCCCCCTACACCGACACCCGCATGGAGTTCATCGCCGGCTACGACCCCGACAACAAATGGTTCCTTCAGGAGAGCGAGACCGGCAAGGCCTACAAGATATGCGTTGACATCCGTTCCGACAAGGAACGCATGCTGATGCGCGAGTTTAAGCCCTACGAGATGATATACCTAGTAGGCGACGCCGCCCCCTGCGGCTGGGACCTTGGCAATGCCACTGCGATGACGGCCACGGAGAGTCCCTACATCTTCACCTGGACCGGCCAGCTGAACACCGGCGAGCTGAAATTCTCGTGCGACAAGCAGTCGGACTGGAACGGTGCCTGGCTGATGAACGCCTACGGCAACGGTGTGGAGCCCACGGGCAATGTGGAGCAAGCCCTTTTCATCAACAAGAGCGACGAGTATCTGAAGAGTCAGTATCTTGACATCAACATCGGCGACATCGACAACAAATGGCGCATCATGTCGGCCGGCACCTACACCATCACGGTGAACCAACTTGAAGAGACTGTATCCATCACAAAACAGTAAAAAACGAACAACGATGAAAATGCACGCTATAATCCTGACACTTGCCGCCCCCCTGCTGCTGGGCTGCAGTTCTGACGACGACACGATGGGCACCGTGCCCACCGCAGTGATAGCGCCGGCCGTGAGCATGACGCAGCAGCTGAGCCTGGACATCACCACCGACAAGGCCCTCTACCAGCCCGGTGAGACCATCCACTTCACCGCCCAGGGCACCCTGCCCAGCGGTGCCCGTGTGCGCTACCGCCACGGCCTCGATGTGGTGGCCGAAGAAGCGCTGAGCGGCACCAGTTGGACCTGGACGGCCCCTTCGGCCGACTATACCGGCTATCTAGCCGACATCTACACGGTGAGCGGCAACGCCGAGACCATCCACGGTACGGTAGGCATCGACGTATCGAGCGACTGGTCGAAGTTTCCCCGCTACGGTTTCGTTTCGAGCTACGACGGCAGCAAGACCGACGCCACGATAGCCCAGGAGACCGCCTTTCTGAACCGTTGCCACATCAACGGCGTGCAGTACTACGACTGGCACTACAAGCACCAGTGGCCCCTTGGCGGCACCCGCGGCGACCTTATGGAGAGCTACACCGACATCGCCAACCGCGAAGTGCTCACCAGCGTGGTGAAGTCGTACATTGCCCAGCATCACTCCCGCGGCATGAAAGCCATGTTCTACAACCTGTGCTACGGCATGCTGGAAGACGCCGCCCAGGACGGTGTGGACGAGCGCTGGGGGCTGTTCACCAACGCCACACACAGCAGAGACAAGCTCTCTATGCCCTCCGGTTGGAAGGGCGACATCTATCTGGCCGACCCCTCGAACAAGTCGTGGCAAGCCTATATGGCCGACCGCAATGACGATGTGTACGCCAGTTTCGACTTCGACGGTTTCCACATAGACCAAGTGGGCGACCGCGGCACCGTGTACGACTACTACGGCAGCCAGCTCAACCTCACCAACGGCTACGCCTCGTTTATCAACGCCATGAAGAACCGCCACAGCGACAAGCGCCTTGTGATGAATGCCGTATCCGGCTTCGGTGCCGGCAAGATAGGGCAGACCGGCCAGACCGACTTCATGTATACCGAGATGTGGGGCAGCGAGTCGCAGTTCAGCGATATCCACTCTGTGATCAGCGCCAACCGCTCGTACAGCGGCGGCAAGAACAGCATCATCGCAGCCTACATGAACTACGGCATGTCGTCGCAGCCCGGCCAGTTCAACACCCCCGGTGTGCTGCTCACCGACGCCGTGATATTCGCCCTCGGCGGTGCCCACCTGGAGCTTGGCGACGGCCACATGCTCTGCCACGAGTACTTCCCGAACAGCAACCTCACGATGAGCGCCGAGCTTCAGAAGAGCCTTGTGAGCTACTACGACTTCCTCGTGGCCTACGAGAATCTGCTGCGCGACGGCGGTGAGGAATGCGCCGCCACCCTCGGTTCCGGGAACAGCCAGGTGAGTCTGAGCTGCTGGCCCCCAAAGCTTCAGACCGTGACCACCTACACGAAGAAAGTGGGCACCAAGCAAGTGGTGCACCTGCTCAACTTCCTGCAGGCCAACAGTCTGAGTTGGCGTGACGAGAATGGCACGATGCCCGAGGCCCATGCCGTGGCCAACCTACCCCTCCGCATGAAAGCCTCGGGTGTGAAGAAAGTATGGGTAGCCACTCCCGATGCATTGGGCGGCGCTCCCCAAGAGCTCAACTTCACGCAAGACGGCAGCTACATCAACTTCACCCTGCCCACGCTGAAATACTGGACCATGATTGTGGTAGAACAATAAAAACATTTTTATTATCATGAAAACCCTAAGAACCCTCCTGCTGTGTGCAGCCGCCCTTCTGGCCGCCACAGCCCTCCATGCCGACGAGCTCCAGCTGAGCTCTCCCAACGGCCAGCTCACGATGCGCTTCACCCTGACGGCCCAAGGCGAGCCCACCTATGCCCTCAGCTACAAGGGCAAGGCCGTGATAAAGCCCTCCAAATTAGGATTGGAGCTCAAAGCCACCACCTATGAAGACTACTCCACCGAAGGCGGCACCCGTGCCACAGGCAACAGCCAGACCAACCTTCAGAGCCACTTCACCCTGGCCGGCAGCGAGACCAGCACCTTCGACGAGACATGGGAGCCCGTATGGGGCGAGACCAAGACCATCCGCAACCACTACAACGAGCTGCTCGTGACCCTACACCAGGCCGCCCAGCAACGGGATATGAAAATACGGTTCCGTCTCTACGACGAAGGTCTCGGTCTGCGCTACGAATTTCCCCTGAGCCAGAACCTGAACTATTTCGTCATCAAGGAAGAGCACACCCAGTTTGCCATGACCGGCGACCACACCGCCTGGTGGATACCCGGCGACTATGACACCCAGGAGTACGACTACACGGAGACCCGCCTTTCGGAAATCCGGCAGCACATGCGCGGCGCCATCAGTCCGAACGCCTCTCAGACCCCCTTCTCCGAGACCGGTGTGCAGACCTCTCTGCAGATGAAGACCGCCGATGGCCTCTATATCAATATCCATGAGGCCGCTCTTGTGGACTATTCGTGCATGCACCTGAACCTGGACGACAAGAACCTGGTGTTTGAGTCGTGGCTGACCCCCGACGCCAAGGGCGACAAAGGCTATCTGCAGGCCCCCTGCACCTCGCCCTGGCGCACCATCATGGTGAGCGACGATGCCCGCGACTTGCTCTCCTCGAACCTGATACTGAATCTGAACGAGCCCTGCAAGCTGGAGGACACCAGTTGGATAAAGCCCGTGAAGTATGTAGGCGTATGGTGGGAGATGATCAACGGCATGAGCCAGTGGTCGTACACCAACGACCTGCCCTCCGTGCAGCTCGACCATCTGGACTACTCGAAGACCAAGCCCCACGGCCATCATGGTGCCAACAATGCCAATGTGCGCCGCTACATCGACTTTGCCGCCGAGCACGGTTTCGACCAAGTGCTGGTGGAAGGCTGGAACATCGGTTGGGAAGACTGGTTCGGCAAGTCGAAGGACTACGTGTTCGACTTCCAGACCCCCTACCCCGACTTCGACCTGCAGGGGTTGAACGACTACGCCCACCAGAAAGGCGTTCGCCTGCTGATGCACCATGAGACCTCCGCCTCGACGCGCAACTACGAGCGCCATCTGGAAGCCGCCTATACGCTGATGAACCGCTACGGCTACAACTCGGTGAAGAGCGGCTACGTGGGCGACATCATACCCCGCGGCGAGCACCACTACGGACAGTGGATGAACAACCACTACCTCTACTGTATAAAAGAAGCCGCCAAGCACCACATCATGGTGAATGCCCACGAGGCAGTGCGCCCCACCGGTCTGTGCCGCACATGGCCCAACCTGATAGGCAACGAGGCCGCCCGCGGCACCGAGTATGAGGCCACCAACGGCAACAAGCCCTTCCACACCACGATACTCCCGTTCACCCGTCTGCAGGGCGGTCCGATGGACTACACCCCCGGCATCTTTGAGATGGACATGAACAAGATGAACCCCAACAACCCCAACCATGTGAACTCGACGCTCGCCCGGCAGTTGGCCCTCTACGTCACGATGTACAGTCCGCTTCAGATGGCCGCCGACCTGATAGAGAACTACGAGCAGCACATGGATGCCTTCCAGTTTATCAAAGACGTGGCTGTGGACTGGGACGACAGCCGCTACCTTGAGGCAGAGCCCGGCCGCTACATTGTGGCCGCCCGCAAGGCGAAAGGCACCGGCGACTGGTATGTAGGCTGCACGGCGAGTGAGCACGGCCACACCTCTGCCCTGCGTCTCGACTTCCTCGCCCCCGGCAAGAAATACATCGCCACGGTCTATGCCGATGCCGCAGACGCCCACTACAAGACCCGCCCGCAAGCCTATGTCATCAAGCAAGGCGTGGTGACCGCCAAGAGCATGCTCCGCCTGACGGCCGCCCCCGGCGGCGGCTATGCCATCAGCATCAAGGAAGCCACGAAAGAAGAGCTGAAAGGTATGAAGAAGCTGCCCGTGGTTTGCCAATAAAGCAGCGCATCGTTTGAATTAGATATTAGAAGTAATTGTTATTGTTAGCAGCGGGGGCACGGCGTGATGCCGTGCCCCCGTCTATATTAAAGATTTTCTGGTCTCCCCTACTCCAGCGTCTGTGCCACCTCCTCAAGCAGGCTGATGATGGGCAGATGCTGCGGGCAAGCCTCCTCACACTGTCCGCACTTGAGGCACTCGGAAGCCTTGTTTCCCCCCGGGCGCCATCCATAGTCGTTGCGTGCCGCCTTGAGGTCGCCATACCTTTTGTAGACATTCATCACGGAGAACACTTCCGGTATATGAATCTCCATGGGGCATCCCGGTGTGCAATAGTGGCAGGCCGTGCAAGGGATGTCATTGCTCTGGTGCAGCGCCTCGCGCGCCCGCTCCACCACCTGTTGTTCCTCGTCGCTTAGCGGCTGGAAACGGGTCATATACGACAGGTTGTCGGTCATCTGCTCCATATCGGACATGCCGCTGAGCACCATCATCACATTGGGCAGTGAAGCCACGAAACGGATGGCCCACGAAGCGAACGACGCATCGGGCCTTGCCCCGAGCAAGATGTCCTTCACCTTCTGCGGCGGGTTGGCCAGTGTGCCCCCCTTCACGGGTTCCATCACCACGACCGGTTTGCCATGCTTTGTGGCCACCTCGTAGCATCGCTGCGAAGCGATGAGATGGTCGTCCCAGTCGGAATAGTTGATTTGCAGCTGCACGAACTCCACATCCGGGTGCGCGGTGAGCAATTCGTCGAGCAGTTCGGGAGAATCATGAAAGGAGAAGCCGTAGTGGCGAATGAGTCCCTCGTCTTTGAGTTTTCTCACATAGTCCCACAGTCCATATTCGTCATACTTGGCTTTGTTGCCCTCGCCCAGCGCATGGAGCAGATAGAAGTCGAAGTAGCCCGCTCCGGAGCGTTGCAGGCTGACATGGATTTCATTTTTCGCCTGCTCCTCGCTTTTGCAGGCGAACTCGGCTGCATTGAGTTTGCTGGCCAGGTAATAGCTCTCTCTGGGATATCTGTCGCAGAGAGCCGCTTTTGTGGCCTCTTCGGAGCCCTGGTACACATACGCCGTGTCGAAATATTTTCCACCCGCTTGGATAAAGGCATCGACCATGCGTTTGGTGTGTTCCACATCGATGTCTTGCGTTCCCTCCACTTTGGGCAGACGCATCAGTCCGAAGCCCAGTTTCATGCAATTGCCTATCAGTTTTTCCATTGTATCGGTGTTCGTGACAAAACTTATTGACTGCAAATATAGATAAAAAACTGTAATTATGAGCCAATGGAGATAAAAATGTAAGCACAAGGAGGAATTAGGGGGGGATCTGAATGGGCAGGATGGGCATGATGGGGTGGTATGGGTGGATGGGCGGAATGGGCAGAATGGGCTTGATGGGCGGTATTGGCAGGATGGGGGATTTGGGCGATTTGGGGGATTTGGGCGGATAATATCAGTTTTTATTAAACGACTTTACTTTTTTGTTTTTTTTTCTTACTTTTGTAATCTGAATTGCGTTGATGGCATTATGAGCTGATGTCTGACCCAGACGATTCACCGATATGTTATTGACTGACTATCTGATTCAAATTATGGAATTGAAAGGTTATTTACAGCGTTTCCGTGAGTGGCAGCGTCAACCGATACGATATACCAACAAAAGTGTGGGGCCCACGACCTGCCAGAACTGCGGCACGGTGTTCGACGATAATTTCTGCCCGCGTTGCGGTCAGAAAGCGGGTGTGGGCCGCATAGGATGGAAAACGGTGCAGCAGGGCGTTATGATGGTATGGGGCATGGACTCTCGGTCGCTGGGCTATTCGCTGATTCAGCTACTGCTTCGTCCGGGATACTTTATCAGCGACTACATCAGCGGGCGCCGGCAGGTGTCGTTTCCACCGGTCAAGATGCTTTTCCTTGTTGCCATCGCATATATACTTGTAGAAAAACTCGTTGAAATCATTTACCCATGGGCCGTTGAGCCAGATGATTCCCACCATGCCATCGTTGCCATTGACACGTTTACGAAATGGGGGGATAAGAACCCAGCGTGGCTGATGCTTGTAATCACCGGTTTTATTCTGCTTCCTACTTGGTTGGTCTTCCGCTATGCGCCCCGACATGCCAGGCATTCACTGCCTGAGGAGTTCTATATCCAGGTGTTTATGAGTGTACAGATTCTCCTGCTCTCTTCTATTCTGAGTCTTTCATTGGGATGGTACAGCAACGATGCCGATATCTTTTTTATACCTTTCTACTATATCATTACCTATAAGCAGCTCTTCGGCTATCATTGGTGGGGAACGATATGGCGCTTCGCTGTTTGCATAATAGCCACCGCCGCCTTATTATCTCTCATAATTGTTATTTTGATGTATTACGAGGAGACCATCGGATTGTCAGAATTGCTTAATATCCTACCATTCTTCACCTCCATAGGTTTACTCACGGTAGCCGTCGCCTTTTTCATCAGCAAACGCACTGCCAAGAAA
>ONMI01000027.1 GCA_900318915.1 uncultured Prevotellaceae bacterium
GATGATCAGCTCAGCAGCCGGTGGATGATGCGGGCGGTTTCGTCGGGAGCGATGAGGCTGCCCACTTTCTGGCGCATTTCTTTATACTGCGAGAGCATGCGGGCACGGTCGGGAGCACCGGGGAGGATGCGACGCAGCGAGCGCTCCATGTTGTCGACACTGAACGAGTTGGCCACGAGCTCGTCGACCACGGGAGCGTCGGCGATGAGATTGACCAGCGAGATATAGGGCACCTTGAGCACGATGCGACGCAGACGGCCGATGAGCCAAGGCAGCGGCGTCTCGTAGCACACCACCTGGGGAACCCCGAAGAGGGCCGTCTCGAGCGTGGCGGTGCCGCTGGTGACGAGGGCCGCCGTGGCATGGCAGAGCAGGGCGTAGGTGTCGTGGTGAACCACGCGCACCCGACTGCCAGCAAGGTGGCGCTCATAGACTTCGGCACCGATGGAGGGCGCGCCGGCCACTACAAACTGGTAGTCGGGGAAGCGCTCGGCCACCTGCAGCATGGCAGGCAGATTGTCCTTGATTTCCTGCTGCCGACTGCCGGCCAGAAGCGCCACAATGGGCTGCTCGGCCAACTGATGCCGAGTGGTGAATTGTAAAAATGTTTCAGAATAATCACGACGGAATTCATCGACCTCGCTGGCCGTGGGATTGCCCACGTAATGGATGGGGTAATGGTGCTTATGCTCGAAGAAATCGACCTCGAAGGGGAGGATGGAGAAGAGTTCATCGACATCGCGCTTGATGTTCTTGATGCGGTACTCTTTCCACGCCCATATCTTGGGCGAGATGTAGTAGTAGACCGGCAGCGAGAGCCGGCTGTGCACATAGCGGGCGATGTGGAGGTTGAAGCCGGGGTAGTCGACCAGAATGACGGCGTCGGGGCGACACCGGGCGATGTCGTCCTTGCAGCGGCTGCGCCAGCGCAGGATGGTGCGCAGGTGGAGCAACACGGGAATGAAGCCCATGTAGGCCAACTGGCTGTAGTGGCACAGACAGGTGCCGCCCTCGGCCTGCATCAGGTCGCCGCCGATGAAACGAAACTCGGCTTTACTGTCAACTTTTTTCAGCGAACGCATCAGGCGCGAGGCATGGAGGTCGCCACTGGCTTCGCCGGCTATGAGATAATACGTCAAGAAATTAAAAATTAAAGATTAAAAATGAAAAATTAAGATGGGGAAATATTTAGATGGGAATGCGGGCAAACATTAAAAATCATTCTTTCGCCTCGTCGCTCTGCCAGGAGGAGAGGAGCGAGAACGACTCGTAGGCGGTGACATCGATGCGGGTGGGCGTGACGGCCACATAGCCCTCGTTGAGCGCATGGCGGTCGGTGTCGACGGCCTCGGGCTCGTCTTCCCGGTATTTGCCCACCATCCAGTAGTAGTCGTAGCCGCGGGGGTGGCGCTCACGGACGCTCTCATCGTACCAGGTGCCGGGCGCCATGCGGCACACCCTGACACCGCGGAACGACGGCGTGGCGGGGAAATTGACATTGAGGCACACGCCGCGCGGCAGACCCTGGCTGAGCACGCGCGCCACCATCTGCCGCACATAGGGCGCGAGCGGCGAGAAGTCGGCATCGGCGCTGTAGTCGCAGAGCGAGAAAGCCACCGAGGGGATGTACTTCATGCAGCCCTCGAGGGTGACGCCCATGGTGCCCGAGTAGTGGGTGTTGACGGAGGCGTTGTCGCCGTGGTTGATGCCGCCGATGATGATGTCGGGACGGAGGCCGCCGCACAGATGGTCGAGCGCCAGTTTGACGCAGTCGACGGGCGTGCCGTTGCACGACCACACCTCGAGCTGGGGCTCGCGCTGCTGGCAGTAGAGGCGCAGCGGCTGGGTGGCGGAGAAGGCGCAGGCATAGCCCGAACGGGGTGAGTCGGGGGCGCACACGATGATGCGGCCCATGCCGCGCAGCATATCGACGAGCGAGCGGATGCCCTTGGCCTGAAAACCGTCGTCGTTGGAGATAAGAATGAGCGGTATGTTATTTTTCATAAAAAAATCTTCAATACGGATGCAAAAGTACGAAAAAATGTTTTATTTGAGCGATTCTCGCATAAAATATGTAATTTTGCAGTCTATAACCATATTCAAACAAACAGAAAGGGTACTAAATGGGAAAAATCATAGCGCTGGCCAACCAGAAGGGAGGAGTGGGAAAGACCACCACCTCCATCAACCTGGCGGCCTCCCTCGCTACCTTGGAGAAGACCGTACTGCTGGTGGATGCCGACCCGCAGGCCAATGCGTCGAGCGGTCTGGGTGTGGATGTGAACAGTGTGGAGTGCTCGCTCTACGAGTGTATCATAGACCATGCCGACGTGCGCGACGCCATCTACACCACCGACATTGAGGGGCTGGACATCATACCCAGCCACATAGACCTGGTGGGAGCCGAGATTGAGATGCTGAACATAGACAACCGCGAAAAGGTGGTGAGAAATATTCTGGCCCCCATACGCGACGAATACGACTACATACTGATAGACTGCTCGCCTTCGCTCGGCCTCATCACCGTGAACTCGCTCACGGCGGCCGACTCGGTAATCATACCCGTGCAGTGCGAGTACTTCGCACTGGAGGGAATCAGCAAGCTGCTCAACACCATCAAGATAATCAAAAGCAAACTGAACCCCAGGCTCGAGATAGAGGGATTCCTGCTCACCATGTACGACAGCCGACTGAGGCTGGCCAACCAGATATACGACGAGGTGAAGCGACACTTCCAGGAACTGGTGTTCAAAACCGTGATACAGCGCAACGTGAAGCTGAGCGAGAGTCCGAGCCACGGACTGCCCGTGATACTCTACGACGCCGACTCGACCGGCAGCAAGAACCACCTGGCTCTGGCCAAGGAGATAATAAGCAAAAACAGCAAATAGACACAAAAAGGCCTGACGCCGGCAAGGCTCCCGAGGGGGCGCAGCGACGCAGGCGATGAACCAGCAAAAAATGGCAGTAAAGAAAAAATTCAACACACTGGGCCGGGGCCTCGACGCACTCATCTCGACCGATGACCTGCGCACGCAAGGCAGCTCGACCATCAATGAGATACCCCTGGAGCAGATAGAGGCCAACCCCAACCAGCCCCGAAGGGAATTTGACGAGGAGGCCCTGCAGGAACTGGCCAACAGCATCAGGGAGATAGGCATCGTGCAGCCCATCACCCTGCGCCAGATAGGCGACGACCGCTACCAGATAATAGCCGGCGAACGCAGATGGAGGGCCTCGCAGATGGCGGGACTCACCGCCATACCGGCCTACATTCGCACCATCAGCGACGAGAACGTGATGGAGATGGCGCTGGTGGAGAACATACAGCGCGAGGACCTGAACGCCATAGAGATAGCGCTGGCCTACGCCCACCTGATGGAAAACGAGAACATGACGCAGGAGAAGGTGGCCGAGCGGGTGGGAAAAAGCCGCGTGGCAGTGGCCAACCACCTGAGGCTGCTCAAACTGCCCGCACAGGTGCAGATGGCCCTGCAGAAGAAAGAAATCGACATGGGACACGCCCGCGCACTGCTCTCGCTCGACAGTCCGTCGCAGCAGCTCAAGGTGTTCGAGGCCATCAAGCGCAACGGCTCGTCGGTGCGCCAGGTGGAGGAAATAGTGAAAAAACTGAAAAACGGCGAGGAGACCGAGGTGGGAGGCAAACGGCTGGCACCCGCCACGAAGACTCCCGAGGAATACAAACTGCTGCGCAACAGGCTGAACCACTTCTTCGGCACGAAAGTGGCGCTGAGCGTGAACGACAACGGAAAGGGAAAGATAAGCATCTCCTTCTCCAATGAGGAGGAACTGGAGCGCATCATGAGTGTGTTTGACAAGATGAAAATCTAACCCCACACACCGCCTACGAAACGTGACCCCGAAGATGTTCAGCCACACAAAACTGCTGCTCTGCCTGCTCACCGCACTGCTCTGCCACTACAACCGCGCCCTGGCACAGGACGTGGTGGGCGACAGCAGCGCTGACGACCAGACGGCGACGGCGGCTTTGGGCACCGACACACTGACCGGCGACGCGGCCATCGACATCATACTGCCCGACTCGGCCTGGAGCGGAAAGAAGGCCAAAAAGGCCAAGCGCGACTGGAGCACATGGCGCCCCAACCCCAAGAGGGCGCTGTGGCTGGCCATCGTGGCACCGGGAGCAGGGCAGATATACAACCGCAAATTCTGGAAGCTGCCCATCGTGTACGGAGGATTCGTGGGAAGCATCTATGCCATGCAGTGGAACAACATGATGTACCGCGACTACTCGCAGGCCTACCTGGACCTGATGGACGACGACCCCAACACGCAGAGCTACAACCAGTTTATGCACCTGGGGGCGCAAATCACGCCCAGCACAGCACCACGCTACGAGCAGCTCTTCAAACGCCGCAAAGACTACTACCGACGCTACCGCGACCTGAGTTTCTTCGTGCTCGTGGGCGTCTACGCACTATCGGTGATTGACGCCTATGTCGACGCGTCGCTCTCCGAATTCGACATCTCTAAAGACCTGAGCATGAAGGTCTCGCCCGCCGTGCTGAACAACGGACAGAGCCGTAACCCCGTGAAAAGCACCGCACTGGGACTGCAATGCTCGCTCAATTTCTAAACAATCAAGACAAACAAGAAGACACTACCGAGACAAAACATGAGAAAAAGAATACTGACCCTCCTGACAGGACTGCTCACCGGCGTGACGGCACTGGTGCAGGCACAAAACAACGACGACTTCGAAATCGTGTTCACCGACGACCTGGGCAAACTGGAATACATCGAACTGCCCGAGGCCATGACACAAGAGGTGGACAGCCTGCTGGCACTCTACCACTCGCGCACTTACCTGGAGATGGACACCCTGTGCACCAGCAACGACATCAACCCCGAATACAGCGACGAGGTGTACATAGACCGCCTGCAGCGCATGCCCACCGTGATGGAGATGCCCTACAACAAGATTGTGAGGCAGTTCATAGACCGCTACTGCTCAAGACTGCGCCGCACCGTGAGCGTGATGCTGGGAAGGTCGAACTTCTACATGCCCATCTTCGAACAGGCGCTCGAGTCGTACAACCTGCCCCTGGAGCTGAAATACCTGCCCGTGATTGAGTCGAGCCTCAACCCCACGGCCGTGTCGAGAGCAGGCGCCACCGGACTGTGGCAGTTTATGCTGGCCACCGGCAAGCAGTACGGACTGAGGGTGAACAGCCTGGTAGACGACCGACGCGACCCCATACGCGCCTCGTATGCCGCAGCACAGTATCTGAGAGACCTCTACAAGATTTTCGGCGACTGGACGCTCGTGATAGCCGCCTACAACTGCGGTCCGGAGAACGTGAACCGCGCCATCAGAAGGGCCGGCGGAAGCATGGACTACTGGACCATCTATCCCTATCTGCCCTCGGAGACAAGAGGCTACGTGCCCGCCTTCATAGCCGCCAACTATGTGATGACCTACTACTGCGAGCACAACATCTGCCCCATGCTCACCAACCTGCCGGCGCACACCGACACCGTGGAGGTGAACCGCGACGTGAACCTGCAGCAGATAGCCGATGTGTGCGGCACAGACCTGAGCATGCTCAGAGAACTGAACCCGCAGTACCGCAGGGACATCGTGAACGGCAGCTCGGAACCCGCGCTCATACGCATGCCCATACCCGTGATAAACCGATTCATCGAGCTGGAAGACTCCGTCTACGCCTACAAGGCCGGCACGCTGCTCAGCAAGAGAGCCCTGGTGAGCGTGAACGAGAGCAAGCAATACTCGAGGCGGTCGGAGAGCTCGGCCAGCGACAACTCCGGCAGAAGCTCGCAGGGACGCTCCTCAAGCCGCTACGGACGCAGCAGCAAGAGCAAAGAGAAGAGCAGCGCCAGCAGCGGCAGCTCGTCGAGATACGGCAAGAGCAGCAAGGGCGGCAGTTCGAAGAGCTCGGGCTCAAGGTCGCGCAGACGCCGATAGTACGGAAGAAGGGAGGAAGACACATCTGACAACGAGATTGTGAAGGAGGACATACGTATGGAAACACAGAGCCTCAGCGACGAGGAGATAAGAAAGGAACAGGAAGAGGAACGGATGGTGGACGAGGCCTTCCAAAAGGTGCTCGACTGCTATCTGGCCTCGCCCCACCGAAAGAAGGTGGACATCATCACCAAAGCCTACAACTTCGCCAAACAGGCCCACAAAGGCGTGAGGCGCCTCTCGGGCGAACCCTATATCATGCACCCCATAGCCGTGGCGCAGATAGCCACACAGGAGATGGGACTCGGCTCCACCAGCATCTGCTCGGCACTGCTCCACGATGTGGTGGAAGACACCGACTACACCGTGGAGGACCTGGAGAACATCTTCGGTAAGAAGATAGCCCAGATAGTGGACGGGCTGACCAAAATATCGGGCGGCATCTTCGGCGACCAGGCTTCGGCACAGGCCGAGAACTTCAGAAAGCTGCTGCTCACCATGAGCGACGACATCAGGGTAATCCTCATCAAGATATGCGACCGGCTGCACAACATGCGCACCCTGGCCTCGCAGCCGCCCAACAAGCAGTACAAGATAGCCGGCGAGACGCTCTACATCTATGCCCCCCTGGCACACCGACTGGGACTGAACAAGATAAAAAACGAACTCGAGGACCTGAGCTTCAGATACGAGCACCCCGAGGAGTATGCCTCGATAAAACAGAAAATAGCCGACACCGAGGAAAAACGCAAAAAACTCTTCGACGACTTCACCGCCCCCATACGCGAGGCCATCGACAAGCTGGGACTGCACTATGAGATAAAGGCGAGGGTGAAAGCCCCCTACTCTATCTGGACCAAGATGCAGAACAAGCACGTGACCTTCGAGGAGATATACGACATACTGGCCGTGCGCATCATCTTCACACCCCGCAGCAAGGAGGAGGAGATAGACGACTGCTTCAAGATATATGTGGCCATCAACAAACTGTACAGAAACCACCCCACCCGCATGCGCGACTGGCTGAGCAACCCCAAGGCCAACGGCTACAAGGCGCTGCACCAGACCTTCATGTCGAAACAGGGACAGTGGATAGAGGTGCAGATACGCTCCGAACAGATGAACGAGGTGGCCGAACAGGGATTCGCCGCACACTGGCAATACAAGGACGGCGGCGAACTGACAAAGGACGAGGACGAACTGAACAACTGGCTGGGCACCATCAAGGAGATACTCGACGACCCGCAGCCCGACGCCATGGACTTCCTCGACACCGTGAAGCTGAACCTCTTCGCATCGGAGATATTCGTATTCACACCGAAGGGCGAAATCAAAACCATGCCGGCGGGAAGCACCGCACTCGACTTCGCCTTCCAGATACACACCTTCATAGGAAGCCACTGCATAGGCGCCAAGGTGAACCACAAACTGGTGCCGCTGAGCCATGAACTGAAAAGCGGCGACCAGGTGGAAATCATCACCTCGAAGGCGGCGCATGTGCAGCCCAGCTGGATAAACTTCGCCAGCACCGCCAAGGCCAAGGCCAAGATTCAGGGCATACTGCGCCGCAACCTGCGAGAGCTGCAGAAGGACGGCGAGGAGACGCTGAAGGCCTTCCTGCAGAAAAACGGCATGGAGCTCTCGACCGCCAATGTGAACAAGCTGTGCCTCTTCCACGAGAAGAAGACCCCCGAGAAACTCTATCTGGCCATCGGCGAGAAGAATGTGATACTGACCGAGAAGGACATCGACTGCCTGCTGGAAACCAAGTCGCAGGGGGGCTCGAAATGGAAAAAATACGTGCCCTTCCTGAAAAGCGACAAAAAGAAAAGCGCCGAGGCGGAATCGAAGGAGGAGACAGGTACCGGCACCCTCATCACCGTGGGGAAAGACTTCAACAAGAAGAAGCCGGTCTACGTGACCGAGGACAACATCACGGGCTATGTGTTCCCCACCTGCTGCCACGCCATACCGGGCGACGACATCCTGGGATTCATCGACAACGACGGACATATCGACATACACCTGAGGCAATGCCAGGTGGCCAACAAGCTGAAAAGCAGCTACGGCAACAGGATAGTGGACGCCAAGTGGGACATGCACAAGACGCTCTACTTCGACGCCAGAATACAGATCAGGGGCATTGACCGCATAGGCATGCTGCTCGACGTGACCAACGTGATAACCACGCAGATGAACGTGAACATAAGGAAAATCGTGATATCCTGCAACGACGGCATCTTCGACGGCATTATCGACATGGGCGTGCACGACCGCGACGACGTGAAGCTCATCATGGAAAACCTGCGCGACATACGCGGACTGCAGGAAATACTGAGCGTGGACATGGAATAAGGACAAAACTACTTAGAAACAATGAAAAAGACAATGATGCTTATTTTCGCGGCTATGACACAGATGGCGGTCATGGCTGCCGGACCCTACGACAATCCCGACACACTGGTGGTGGCGCGCGACGGAACAGGCCAGTTCAGAACCGTGAACGAGGCCGTGGAGGTGTGCCGCGCCTTCATGGAATACCACAAGGTGATACTCGTGAAAAGCGGTACCTACAAGGAGAAAGTGGTGATTCCCTCCTGGCTCGACAACATCGAGATCCTGGGCGAGGACGTGAACACCACCGTGATAACCTACGACGACCACGCCAACATACGCCTGGAGAGCATAGGAAAGGGCATGGGAACCTTCCGCACCTACACCGTGAAGGTAGAAGGCAACGACATCACGCTGAAGAACATCACCATTGAGAACAATTCGGCACGCCTGGGGCAGGCCGTGGCGCTGCACACCGAGGGCGACCGGCTGAAGGTGGTGGGATGCCGACTGCTGGGACACCAGGACACCGTATACACCGGAAAGGCCGGCACACGCATCTACTTCGCAGGCTGCTACATAGAAGGCACCACCGACTTCATCTTCGGACCCTCGACCGCCTGGTTTGAGGACTGCACCATCCACAGCAAGGCCAACTCGTATGTGACCGCCGCCTCCACCCCGAAAGACGTGAAATACGGCTACGTGTTCAACCGCTGCCGGCTCACCGCCGAGAGCGACATAGATAAGGTGTATCTGGGACGCCCCTGGCGGCCCTACGCCTACACCCTCTTCATGAACTGCGAGCTGGGCAGCCACATAGTGCCCGCCGGATGGCACAACTGGGGCAACAAAGACAATGAGCAGACCGCCCGCTACCTGGAGTACAACAATGCCGGGCCGGGAGCCGCCACCAAGGAGCGCGCCGCCTGGAGCCGTCAGCTCACTAAAAAAGAAGTGAAGGAACTGACCGAGCACTTCTTCGACCGCAGCGACAGTTGGAATCCCTTTTAATCTTCAATTTTTTAATCTTTAATATATATAGGTGGGCTCAGCCTACCTAATATACGGTAAAACAAAAGATTGGAAAAATTTCTTAAAATATGTATATAAATCTATTATAATGTTAAACAGCGGCAATTAGCCGAAACAATGTAGAAGAAATGTCGGATGTTTTTCCTATTTTCGCATCGATTTACAAACTACACCCCATCAACGCGTGAGCGCAACAAATCAAGAACAATCAACCTAAACCATAACATCTAATTTCAAACGTTTATGTATCTACAACTCAGGAGGGTCTCTACGACCTTATGCATGATCCTGTTTTGTCTGGCAGCCATGGCTCAGAAGACAATAACGGGTACAGTGACTGATGTTACCGGCGAACCGCTTATCGGTGCGACGGTGGCTCTGGGTGGAACCAACGGTGCCATTACCGACATCGACGGAAACTTCACCCTGACGAACGTGAACGCAGGTGCCACGATAACCGTTTCCTACATCGGCTATCAGGACAAAAGCGTGAAAGTGGGCAACCAAAACAACTACAAGATTGTGCTCGAAGCCAATGACAAGAGCCTCGACGAGGTAGTGGTGATTGGTTACGGCACCGTGAAACGCCGCGACCTGACCGGTTCGGTGTCGTCGGTGACCGGTGAGACGCTGGCCAAGAATCCTGTGGCCAACGTGGCACAGGCCCTGCAGGGACAGTTGCCCGGTGTGAACGTGATATCGCAGGACGGACGTCCCGGTGCCACCATGAGCATCCGCGTGCGCGGAGGCGGCTCGGTGACCCAGTCGAACGACCCGCTCCTCATCGTCGACGGTGTCGTGGTGAGCAGCATTGACGACATCCCCGCCGATGATATCGAGACCATCGACGTGCTGAAGGATGCCGCCTCGACCGCCATCTATGGTGCCCGCGGTGCCAACGGTGTAATCATGATTACCACCAAGAGCGGTAAGGAAGGCAAGACCACGGTGAAGTACAACATGTACTATCAGATCAAGGAGAAGCCCCAGCAGCTCGACGTGCTCGACCCCTACGACTATGTGCTGCACACCTGGAGCTACGCCACCGCCTACGGTGAGAGCTACGGCGACAATGTGGCCAAATACTTCGGTCTGGGAAGCCAGTATGGCAACCACCTGAACGAGTACCGCAACATGAGCACCCACAACTGGGTGGACGACCTGATGAGCGACTCGCACTCCTGGAACCACGACCTCTCGATGAGCGGTGGTACCGAGCGCACCAAATACCGTGCATCCATCAACTACATCGACGACGACGGCACCCGTATCAACACCGGTTTCCGCCGCTGGAACGGCAACTTCAAGTTCTCGCACGACATCACCAAGAACCTGAAATTCGACGTCGACGCACGCTACACCGAGCTCCGCTTCCGCGGAACCCGCTTCAACACCGCCAGCTCGGCCTATCACTTCCGCCCCGTAGACAACCCGCTGGGTGAGGACAACGCCGCCTACATGGGTCAGGGCTCCACCACCGTGGAAATGAGCCAGAACCCCCTCGACTACACCAAGAACTACGACGCCTACACCGACATACAGCGCGTGAGGGTGAACACCGGCCTGACCTGGACCATCGTCAAGGGTCTGACCGCCAAGACCGAGCTCTTCCTGGGACGCAACTGGCGCGAAATAAAGGCTTGGGACGCCGGACAGGGCGACACCCCCTACAGCAGCGCACACCTGACCAAGAACAACGGCTACAACGTGAAGTGGACCAACACCCTGAACTATCAGGTGCAGGGTCTGGGCGAAGACCACAGCCTCGGACTCCTCGTGGGTCAGGAGCTCCTGGCCGACAAGACCAGCAGCACCACCGATATCTACGGCTACGGCTATCCCGTTGAGTTCGGCATGGACCAGGCATTCGCCAACATCGGCTTCACCGGTAAGGTGGCCGGCAGCGAGGGCCGCGACTACTTCACCAACACCTACGGCGAGCCCACCCACACTCAGTCGTACTTCGGCCGTGTGAACTACGGCTACAAGGGACGCTATCTCCTGACCGCCACCTTCCGTGCCGACGGTAGCTCGAAGTTCTCGCCCAACAACCACTGGGGTTACTTCCCCGCAGCAGCAGCCGCATGGCGCATCAGCGACGAGGCCTTCATGGAGAACACCCGCGACTGGCTCGACAACCTGAAGCTCCGCCTCTCCTACGGTACCACCGGTAGCGACGGTATCAGCGCTTCTCTCTGGCGCACCACCTGGGGCACCAAGACCGTGAGCGTGGACGGTGTGAACGTGGTGACCTACGTGCCGGGCGAAATGATGCCCAACTCTGACCTGAAGTGGGAGACCACCATATCGAGAAACCTCGGTCTCGACTTCGGACTGTGGCGCGGCAAACTGCGCGGCAGCATCGATCTGTACTGGAACTCGACCAAGGACATTCTGATGAAGGTGCCCTGCGACAACTCCACCGGCTATGTGTACCAGTTCCAGAACGTAGGCGAGACCTCCAACCGCGGTGTGGAGCTTTCCCTGAACTATGAGATTGTGCGCAGCAAAGACTTCAATCTGAGCGCCAACCTGACCTACAACTACAACATCAACAAGCTCGAGGAGCTGAATCCGGACCTCGACCTCAACCCCGACACCCATACGGGATGGGGCAGCTCCATGCGCAAGCCCTTCTACGACTACATCATCCGTCCGGGCTCGCCCGTGGGCACCATCCAGGGCTTCAAGAGCAACGGCTGGTACACCCTCGACGACTTTGACTATGCCAACGGCGTGTACACTCTGAAGAAGGGTGTGCCCGACACGAAGAGCATCGTGAACTATCCCGCCAACGCCTTCAAGGGCAACAAGCCCGACGACCAGACCGCATTCCCCGGTATGGTGAAGTTTGAGGATGTGAACGAAGACGGCGTGATCGACGACAACGACGCCACCGTGATTGGCCACACCATGCCTAAGCACACCGGCGGTTTCAACATCAACGGCAACTACAAGAACTTCGACTTCTCGCTGGGCTTCACCTATCAGATTGGCGGCAATGTGTACAACGCCAACGTGATGCACGACATGATGGGTAACAAGGACAACGACCTGGGCGGCAACCGCCTGGCCGAGGTGAAAGACTGCTACCGCATCTACGATGTGGACGGCAGCGGCAACCTCGTGGCCGTGACAGAGCCCTCGGCACTGGCTGCCCTCAACGCCAACGCCAAGTATGCACTGCCCTACTCCGAGTACGGACTGGTGAGCTCCGAGTTTATCGAGGACGCCTCCTACCTGCGCCTGAACACCCTCACCCTGGGCTACAGTCTGCCCAAGACATGGCTCAAGAGCGTGGGCATCCAGAACGTGCGCGTCTACTTCACCGGCAGCAACCTGCTCCTGCTCTCCGGCTACAGCGGACTCGACCCCGACGTGAACACCAACATGAACGCCGGCGGCGACGGATTCCCCACTCCCTACTACGACTATCAGGCATACCCGAAGACCCGCAGCTACACCTTCGGACTCAACATCACATTCTAACAACCAAGGAGGAACAAAATGAAAAAGATACTATATATCACGATGTGTGCCGCAGGACTTTTCAGCATCACCTCCTGCAGCGACTACCTGGAGACCAACTCTCCCTCGACCGTCGACGCCGACTTCGTGTTCTCCAACATGACCACGGCCCATGCCGCCATGGACGGAGCCTATGAGTCGTGGCGCGACGTATTGCAGAACGGTGTCTTCGGCGACGGACTCTGGTATGCCGCCGATGTGGCCGGAAGCGACATCATGCGCCACCCCGAGGCTTTCTCCAACCAGCCCGGACGCCACTATCCCGAGACCTTCTACCAGAACGGCACCTATGCCGGCTCCTACGGTCTGCTCTCCTATCTGAAAGAAGACGACATCTACGCCAAGCTCTTCAAGTGTGTGAGCCTCTCAAACGCCATCATCTCCGGCATCGAGGACATGAGCGACTTTGAGGAGCGCGTGGGCAACGTGAGCGAGCCCAACACGCTGAGCCAGCTCTACGGCGAGGCCGTGGCCCTGAAGGCGTGCGCTTACCGCGAACTTATCAAGAACTGGGGCGATGTGCCCTTCCAGACCCGATTCGGACAGGCCGCCAACGGTCTCACCTCACGCGACTCCATCTACGACGTAATCCTGGCCGACCTTATCAAGGTAGAGCCCAAGATGTTTGTGGTGGGCAGCAACCCCGACTATGCCAAGGACGTGAAGAACTACTTCTCGCGCACCTTCGTGCAGGGTCTTATCGGCCGTATCGCCCTTGAGGCCGGCGGCTATCAGACCCGCCGCGGCGACATCACACCCGTCGACGGCAGCGGCAACGCCATCACCATCGAGAAGAAAGGCACAGAGAACAACGGTGCCACCTACGGCCGCCGCAGCGACTGGAAGAACTACTTCGAGATGGCCAAGACCTACTTCAAGAAAGCCATCGACAACTCTGGTACCGCCACCTTCTCGGCCGACTATGAGACCTTCTTCCTGCAGATGATGGGTGCCGACGCCGTCTACGCCGACGAGTCAATCTACGAGGCACCGATGCAGCAGGGCGGCGGCAACGACGCCCGCAGCTACTCCTTCGGACGCCCCAGCAACGGCGGTTCGAAGAACGCCTATCCCTGCAAGGCCTACGGCCAGGGACGTATCAACCCCGCCTTCTACTACGGCATGTTCGACCCAAAAGACGTGCGCCGCGACATCTCCTGCTGTGTAACCGGCAGCTCCGGCAAGGGTGTGGAGGTTCTGATACCCTTCAAGCCCAACTCAAAGGCCAGCGGCGGCGGTATCTCCACCAACAAGTGGGATGAGAACCGCCAGAGCAACCCGTGGGTGGGCGCACAGCGCAAGTCGGGCATCAACCAGCCCTACATGCGACTCTCCGAAATCTACCTGGGCTATGCAGAGGCCTGCGCCGCCACCGGCAACGATGGCGAGGCCCGCAACTATCTGAACAAGATACGCAACCGTGCCTTCCCCAACGGAGGTGCCAACACCGATGCCTTCATCGCCAAGTCGGGCTCGCTCTACAACGCCATCATCGATGAGCGCGGATTCGAGTTCGCAGGCGAGGGCGACCGCCGCTTCACCCTGATTCGTTCGGGTCTGGTGGCCGAGAAGATCAAGGCCATCAAAGAGCTCACCAACAAGATGATGAACGGTCTGAAGAGCCAGGGCTACTTCGTGTTCGACAACGGCAACGTGATTTCCAACTATGTATGGACCAAACTGGTCGACGCCAAGAGCATCTACGGCTACCGTCTGACCGGCAGCACCCCCGCAGGCAAAGAGGATGACCCCGTGCTCGCACCGGGCTGGCGCGGACAGAACGACAACTGGGAGGCCTTCGGCCTGAACTACGGCACCGACACTCCGGCCACCAACCTGGCCATCATGGGTCTGTTCAAGCACCTGAGCGACAGCGAGACCGCTGCCCTCGAGGCCGACGGCTACAAGAAGGAGAACTGGGGCATAGACCTGGTGAACAACGAGGACGAGTACAACAAGTACCTCTTCTACGATTACGACTACACCAAGGCTCCCATCTACCTGTGGCCCTTCACCCCGAACGTGATGGCTACCGGCGGATTCACCAACGGCTACGGCTTCGCACAGGAGTAAACGGCAATACAAAGCCCTCTATAATGAAAAAATCCGCACCAGCATTGGTGCGGATTTTTTCATTTCTATATCATGCGAGCCAGCAGCCTACTGACCCTGCAGGCCACATCGTGTCAGGTCAGGCTGTCGAGCTGTTTCTTCATCTGCTGGAGCTCATCGCGCAGCGCCATGAGGCGCTCTATCACCTCGGCGCTCTTCTCGGCCCCGTCGCGGTTTTCATTGAGCATCTTGCGGGCGGCGGCTATCTTGAAGCCCCTCACCTTGACAAGATTGTAGATGAGGCGTATCTGCTCAATGTCCTTCTCGGTGTACTGGCGCACCTTGTTGCCCGACGTCTTGGGCTTGAGGTGCGGAAACTCGCGCTCCCAATACCTGAGCAGGCTCTCGTTGACATCGAACATGGCGGCCACCTCGCGTATACTGTAATAAACTTTCAGATTCTTTTCTGTACCTACGGGCATAACGATGCATTAAAGTTTAGGGCACAAAGATAGCACAAACGTGAGACAAAACAAAATAAAAGGGGGTATTTATCACGTAAAAAGTACATTTTCAGCCTCTTTTTCCCATTTTTGGAAATACATTTTGTAACTTTGCGCCGACATTGAGAAAAAGTATAAACATTTCTATAACAATATGATGACAGCAAACGAGATACGCGAATCGTTCAAGCAATTTTTCGAGTCGAAAGGGCACACCATCGAGCCCTCGGCTCCCATGGTAATCAAAGACGACCCCACCCTGATGTTCACCAATGCGGGCATGAACCAGTGGAAAGATATCATCCTGGGCACCCGCAACCCGGAGCCGCGCCGCAGGGCCGACTCGCAGAAGTGCCTCCGTGTGAGCGGCAAGCACAACGACCTGGAAGAGGTGGGTCACGACACCTACCACCACACCATGTTTGAGATGCTGGGCAACTGGAGCTTCGGCGACTACTTCAAGCAGGGTGCCATCGACATGGCATGGGAGTATCTGGTGGATGTGCTCCACCTGAACCCCGCCGATCTCTACGTGACAGTGTTTGAGGGAAGCAAGGAAGAGGGCCTGTCGCGCGACGACGAGGCTGCCGGCTACTGGGCCAAGCACGTGCCCGCCGACCATATCATCAACGGCAACAAGCACGACAACTTCTGGGAGATGGGCGACACAGGCCCCTGCGGTCCGTGCTCGGAGATACATCTCGACTCGCGCAGCGACGAGGAGAAGGCCAAGGTGCCCGGCTATGAGCTGGTGAACAAGGACGACCCCCAGGTGATAGAAATCTGGAACCTCGTGTTCATGCAGTTCAACCGCAAAGCCGACGGCTCGCTGGAAAAACTGTCGATGAACGTGATAGACACCGGCATGGGCTTCGAGCGCCTGGTGCGCGCCCTGCAAGGCAAGCACAGCAACTACGACACCGACATCTTCCAGCCGGTGATACATGAGATAGAGCGCATCTCGGGCATGAAATACGGCGAGAAAGAAGAGACCGACGTGGCCATGCGCGTGGTGGCCGACCATCTGCGCGCCGTATCGTTCAGCATCGCCGACGGCCAGTTGCCCGGCAATGCCAAGGCCGGCTATGTGATACGCCGCATCCTGCGCCGCGCCGTGCGCTACGCCTATACCTTCCTCGACAGGAAGGAAGCCTTCCTCTTCCAGCTGGTTCCCACACTGGTGCGGGAGATGGGCGGCGCCTACCCCGAGCTGCCCGCCCAGCAGACCCTCATAGAGCGCGTAATCAAGGAAGAGGAAGACTCGTTCCTGCGCACGCTCGACAAAGGCATCTCGCTGCTCAACAGCGCCATGGACGCCATGAAGGCAGAAGGCAAGACCATGCTCGACGGTGTGCAGGCCTTCCGCCTCTTCGACACCTACGGATTCCCCCTCGACCTGACCGAGCTGATTTGCCGCGAGAACGGCTTCACCGTCGACGAGAAGCAGTTTGCCGAGGAGATGCAGAAGCAGAAAGACCGCGCCCGCAACGCCGCCGCTGTGGAGAACAGCGACTGGACGGTGATACGCGAGGGCGAGCAGCAGTTTGTGGGCTACGACTTCTCCGAATACGAATGCCAGATACTGCGCTACCGCAAGGTGACGCAGAAGAAGAACTCCTTCTATGAGCTGGTGCTCGACTATACTCCCTTCTACGGCGAGATGGGCGGCCAGGTGGGCGACCAGGGCGTGCTGGTGAGCGAGAGCGAGACGGTGGAGATAATCGACACCAAACGCGAGAACAACCAGAGCATCCACATCGTGAAAGCCTTGCCCAAAGACCCTGAGGCACCGTTCATGGCCTGTGTAGACACCGACAAGCGCAACGCCAGCGCTGCCAACCACACCGCCACCCACCTGCTGCACTATGCGCTGAAGCAGGTGTTGGGCGACCATGTGGAGCAGAAGGGTTCGTTTGTGAGCCCCGACACCCTACGTTTCGACTTCAGCCACTACCAGAAAGTGACCGAAGAGGAACTGCGCCAGGTGGAGCGCATCGTGAACAGCATGATACGCGAGGACATGCCGCTCGACGAGCACCGCGACACCCCCATCAAGGAAGCCCGCGAGCTGGGCGCCGTGGCGCTCTTCGGCGAGAAGTACGGCGACAAGGTGCGTGTGGTGCGTTTCGGTCCCACCTGTGAGTTCTGCGGCGGTATCCACGCCCGCAGCACGGGCCGTATCGGTTTCTTCAAGATTGTGGGCGAAGGCAGCGTAGCTGCCGGCATCCGCCGTATAGAGGCCAAGACCGGCCGCGAGTGCGAGGAACTGCTCTATGCCCTCGAAGACCAGATGAAGGCACTGCGCAGCCTCTTCAACAACGCCAAGGACCTGAAGGGCGTGGTGGAGAAATACATCAGCGAGCACGACACCATGAAGAAGGAGATTGACGCTTTCAAGGCCCAGGCCGTGGAGCGCATCAAGGATTCGCTGGTGAGCAAGGCCCAGAATATCGACGGTCTGAAGGTGGTGAGCGCCGTGCTGCCCGTAGACCCTGCCTCGGCCAAGGATTTGGCATTCAAGGTGAAGCAGGCCCTCGGCGAGAATCTGCTCTTCGTGCTGGGCTCGCACAGCGACGGCAAGCCACTGCTCACCGTGATAATAGGCACCGAGGCCATTGAGAGCCACAAGCTGCACGCCGGACAGATGATACGCGAGGCCGCCAAGCTGATCAAGGGCGGCGGCGGCGGTCAGCCCCACTTTGCCACTGCCGGCGGCAAGGACACCGACGGTCTGTCGGCCGCTGTCGACAAGATTGTGCAGATGGCCACCGGCAAGTAGGCGGTCTGGTGTTAATTCATGACATCCCAACTTAAAATTTCTACACAATGAAAACTCTATCAAGACTAGCCCTGCTGATGCTGACACTGCTGTTCAGCACAGCCCTTTCGGCAGCTCCCATCAAGCTGAAGAAAGACAAGGTGGTGGTCGACGGCATTGCCTATCTGGTGAATGCGAAGAAAGAGACCGCCACGGTGACGAAGAACCAGGAACCTTATGTGGGCGACATTGTCATCCCCAAGAAGGTGACTGTAGACAGTCTGACACTCTATGTGGAGGAGATAGGCTCCGGTGCCTTCTCCGGCTGCAGCGGTGTCACTTCTATCGACATAGCCGAGACCATCACCAAGATAGGCACAGGTGCCTTCAAGGGTTGCGCCAGCCTCACCAGAATCACCCTGCCCAAGGGTGTGAGCGAGTTGGCCAATGGCCTCTTCGAAGACTGTGCCAGTCTGACGGAAGTGGAGTTCCCCGCTAATGTGACCAAGATGGGCACCGGTGTGTTCAAAGGTTGCAAGTCGCTGGTTGAGCTGGCCCTCCCCTCCTCGCTCAACACGGTGCCCGCCAACACCTTCTCCGAGTGCAGCAGTCTGAAGATGGTGGAGCTCCCCATTGCCCTCAAGTCGATGGGCACCGCCGCTTTCTCGCAGTGCACCTCGCTGGAGATGATGGAGATACCCACCGGTGTGTCCAACCTGGGCAGTGACCTGTTCAAGGGCTGCACCAACCTCACCACGGTGGTTCTGCCCAGCAGCGTGACGGTGATTCCCGATGACATGTGCGAGGACTGTCCGAGTCTGAAGGATGTCAACATCCCCAACTCGGTGCGTAAGATAGCCAAACAGGCTTTCCACAACTGCAGCAGTCTGGACAGTATCTATCTCTCCAACTCTGTGCAGGATTTGGGCACCGGTGTGTTTGAGGGTTGCAGCAGTCTGGTTTCGGCCAACCTGCCCAACGGCATCAAGGAGATACCGAGCGACATGTTCAAGAACTGCGCCCTGCTGGCCGCCATTGAACTGCCCGTCACGCTGACAAGCATAGGCAGCAGTGCTTTCGAGGGTTGCGGCAGTCTGAAGAGCATTTCCCTTCCCCTGTCGCTGAAAAGCATCGGCAGCAGTGCTTTCGACAAGTGCAACTCGCTGATCGATGTCTATGCTCCCGCCGCCACACCTGTCAAGATAAGCGGAAACAGCTTCTCGAAGGTGACCATGAAGGAAGGCATCCTGCATGTGAAAAACGGCATGACCGACAATTACTATCTCGACAAGCAGTGGAAGAAGTTCATCAACATCGTAAAGATGGACTAAGAAACGGCTTGATACCCGTCAACTTACAGAAAGGGCGTGTCACTCTGCTTGTGACACGCCCTTTTTGTATCTCCTAACGATAGTCATATCGAAGCCGAGTCGCATCACCTATTACAGGGTAAGTTCAGTCTGCGTCTTGGGCCAGTTCACGAGATAGAGTTTGTCGGTGGCGCGCGTGAAGGCCGTGTAGAGCCAGTGCAGATAGTCGGGTGTGAGCATGTCGTCGGTCATATACCCTTGGTCCACATACACATGTTGCCACTGTCCGCCCTGGGCCTTGTGGCACGTCACGGCATAGGCATACTTCACCTGCAGCGCGTTGAAGTGGTTGTCGGCACGCATCTGCTTCAGCCGGTCGGCTTTCAGGGGCACATCCTCATAGTCGGCCATCACGCCGCCAAAGAGTTGCTCGTTCTGCTCGCGGGTCAGCGCTGGAGCCTCGGCGGTGAGGGTGTCGAGCAGCACGGTGGCCTGCAGTTCCATATCGTCGTAGTCGGTGAACCGGAGCCAGACCTCGGCAAATCGGAATCCGTACAGTTCATGCACCCTGCGCACCCGTACCACACGGGCGCTGTCGCCGTTGGCGATGAACCCCACCGGCAGTTTTTCCTTCTCTGTCCAGTAGTAATTGTTTTTCACCACCATAAGTCGGTCGCCGGAGCACAGTTCCTCCTCATGGCCCAGGATGGTGTTGCGTATGCCGAGGTTGAAGATATTGGCGCGCTTGTTGGACCGTGCGATGACGATGGTGCCATCGTGTCCCACCTGGTGATAGCTCGTCTCGAGCGCCTCAATGAGTTCATTGCCCGGCACCATCACGATGTCGGCGAAACCCGCGAACCGCACTTTCGGCAGTTCGGTGGCCTGCTCGGCCACCAACATCTGCCTGATGCGGGTGGCATTGAAGAGGATGCCCGACTGGAGCGACTGTCTGAGCACCTCGCTGAGCTCGCAGACAAAGGTCTGCAGGCCGTAGGCGGCCAGCTGCGTGTTGGAGAGCGCAGGCGAGTCATCCTCGCCAATGGGCGGCAGCTGTGCCCGGTCGCCGATGAGCAGGAGGCGGCAGTTGCGTCCGCTGTAGACGAAGCGCACCAGGTCGTCGAGCAGTCTTCCGCTGCCGAATCCGCTGGGTGTGGCGCCCGAATTGGCTATCATCGAGGCCTCGTCGACCATGAAGAGCGTGTCGTGGTAGAGGTTGTCGTTGAGGGCGAACTCGCCCAAATCGGCCGTCATGGTCTTCTGCCGGTATATCTTGCGGTGTATGGTGAAGGCCTCATGGCCGCTGTTCAGGGCAAACACCTTGGCGGCCCGTCCTGTGGGTGCCATTAGCACTACTTTCTGCCTGAGGGCGGCTATGGCGCGCACGATGGCCGATGCCAGCACGGTCTTGCCCGTGCCCGCCGAACCCCGCAGAATCATCACCGAGCGGTCATCACCGTAGGTCATGAATTCGGCGAAGGTGTTCATGGCTGCCGCCTGTTCGGGGGTGGGTGCGAAGGGGAATGCTTTCTGCTGCTGGAACAGCCACTCTTGTTCTATCATAATGTGATAAGGATGGTATAGTTGCTACAAAAGTATTAAAAAAAAACGCCTCTTCAGCCACGGAACTCAAAAAAACGGTTTTCCCTCGCATTAATTGTCATTTTTTGCCTATCTTTGCCCGCTATGAAAGTAAGAACACACATGCTGCTCCTGCTGGGCTGTGTGCTGTGCCTGCTGGCGGTGGGCACGGCGGGCATTGTGGTGCCCCTTCATTTTGAGAAGAGGGTGGCCGACCGTGAGGTGGCCGTGCGGAGCCATCTGGAGGAGATAGTACGTGCTGAGGAGCGCTATCAGGCCGACAAAGGCCGCTACACGCCCCATTTCGGCGACCTGATAGGCGGCGGCTACCTGGCCGACAGTCTGTGTGTGATACCCTACTCCCACGGTGAGCTTTTCAGTCTGACGGTCGATGTGGAGAAAGACGCCGCCGGCCAGCCCATCCAGACGGTAGACTGCAGCGCCCTGTACCGCCAATACCTGGAGGGGCTCGACAGTCGCTCGGTGGAGCATCTTATCGGCGAGGCTGGCGACGAGGGCCGTTTTCCCGGTCTCTCGCTGTCGCGCACGTGTCTGCTCACAGAAGAATGATACAACTTACAATATTAGTATAGAGTAAAGCAAAATGGATTTAGCGCTCAACATTGGTCTGATCGTATTGGGCATCTTCCTTGTATTGCGGGGAGCCGAACGAATGACCGACGGCGCCGTGGCTTTGGCCCAGCGCATGATGATACCCCAGATGGTAATCGGCCTCACGATTGTGGCCTGCGGCACATCGATGCCCGAATTCTTCGTCAGTCTCACCTCTGCCATTCATGGCTCCGCCGATATGGCCATCGGCAATGTGGTGGGCAGCAACATCTTCAACACCCTGCTCATTGTGGGTGTGGCCGCCGTTGTGGCGCCCATGATTATAGCGCGCTCCACGGTACGCAAGGACATACCGGTGGCATTTATGTCCAGCATTCTGTTGGGCGTGATGTGTCTCGACGGTGTCATCTCCCGTATCGATGCCGCCATCATGTTCGTCTGCTTCCTGCTCTTCATGGCCTATACCATCCGTTCCGCCCGCAAAGGCGAGGTGGAGGTGAGCGAGGAAGAGCAGAAAGGCTACGGCACAGGGAAGAGTGTGTTCTTGATAGTCTACGGTCTGGCGCTGCTCATCGTGGGCAGCAACATCTTTGTCGATGCGGCCACTTTCGTGGCCCGCACCTTCGGTGTGAGCGATGCCGTGATAGGTCTTACGATTGTGGCTTGCGGCACCTCCATGCCCGAGCTGGCCACCAGTGTGGTGGCGGCCAAGAACGGTCAGAGCGCCCTTGCCATCGGCAATGTGCTGGGCAGCAATGTGTTCAACATCCTCATGGTGCTGGGCCTGACGGGCCTCATCAGTCCGCTTCAGATAAACGGCATCACCAATATCGACCTCATCCTGCAGTTTGCCGCCGTGGCGTTGGTATGGCTGTTCTCCTACACGAAGTTCAAAGTGGAGCGCTGGGAGGGTGCCTTGCTCAGCCTGGTGTTCCTCACCTACCTCACCTGGCTGGTGGTCAATGCGCTGTAGGCGTCAGTAGCCGTAAATCTCTTTGAGTCGGAGCAAGAGCTCGTCGCCCCGCAGGTCGGCGGCCACGATAGTTCCCTCGCCGTCGAGCAGCACGTTGGAGGGTATGGCCGAGACGCCATAGACAGCGGCAGCATCGCTCTTCCAGCCTTTCAGATCCGACAGCTGTGTCCAGTCCATACCGAGATTGGACACAGCTGTTTTCCATGCCTTCTCGTCGGTGTCGAGCGAGATACCTATCACCCCGAAGCCCTTGCGCTGATACTTCACCAGACTTTCCACCACCACGGGCATTTCCTTCCGGCAGGGGGCGCACCAACTGGCCCAGAACTCGAGCAGCACATATCCTCCCTTTCCGCACCACTCACTGAGTCGGCGTTCCTGACCACCGGTATCCTGCATGGCAAGGTCGGCAAATAGCCGGCCCGGACGTTTCTTCACCTGCTGGGCGTAGAAGGCCCTCACACCGTCGAGCATGGCATGACGGCTGTAGGGCGACTGCTCTGTCATGAAGATATCGAGAGAGTCGAGCGTCATGGTCTTATAGAAGTCGCTCAGAAAAGCCGCAGGCACCATGGTGGCAGCATAACCGCTCAGCACCCTGGCATGCGCATTGTTCACCACTTTCTTCAAGCGGTGCACCTCCGGCTCTATCTCGCGCTGACGCTCCTTATCGGCCGTGGCCCACTCCTGCTTCAGCGCACTGATACAGCCGTCATAGCGGCGCGTCACCGAGTCGAGCTGCTGACTGCACAGATCGGTCAGGCGGTTGAGTTCCGAACCGCTCACCCTGTGCATCTCCAGGTCTACCGCCACGGGAATGCTGTCAACAAAAAACCGTACGAAATGGCTTTTATCGCCTACCCCGAGCACGGTATGCAAGGGTTTCTCTCCGATAAAAGCGAAATAGCCGTCGTTAACCTGCACCTCGGCCAGGGCCTGTCGTTTTTCCACATCTA
The DNA here is from genome assembly GCA_900318915.1 of uncultured Prevotellaceae bacterium. GTDB lineage: Bacteria > Bacteroidota > Bacteroidia > Bacteroidales > Bacteroidaceae > Prevotella. Next base: position 23,572 of record ONMI01000027.1, read on the forward strand.
TTACCCACACCTTCTCCATGGTGTCCGGACAGTGTCCGCTCACCATGAAGCTCACCTGTGCGGAGAGCGGGAGCATGAATCCCGACCAAAGGGCCAGGACCGCCCACAGCCGTATGCCAGCCATTCTTTCCATCACAACCAGTCGACTACGGTTATCTGCCGCAAACATACGAAAAAAAACAATAGCTTGTTGCATTCAAGAGTGTTTTTTTTCGTTTGACCGCCCTCAATTCTGCCTTCTTTCGATAAAAATGAGTACATTTGCGATGTAATAAATGAAAATTCATTTAGGAATGGAATTAAAAACTCTGATAGCAGAATGTACAGCATACGATTTCAAGGTGATGCTTGAAGAGAAGAAACCTAAGAGTTGGCTGAAGAGCGTAAGCGCTTTTGCCAATGGCTTGGGTGGTTCACTTTTCTTCGGCATTGATAATGATGGCTGCGTCAAAGGACTATATGACGTGCAGCATGTATGCGAGTCTATTAGCAGTAGGATTCGTGACTATATGGATCCCCTGCCTGATGTAGAGATGATTCCTCATAATATAGATGGTCTGCACATCTTGCAACTCAAAGTCAATGCAGGGCATTACACCCCGTATTACTACGTAGGAGACGGGAAAAAATGGCATTTGTCCGTGTTGGTGATGAAAGCATGCCAGCCACAGCAGAGCAGATGGTTCGATTGGTGCTGAAGGGCTCCAACAAGACTTTCGATTCCATACATACAGATTTCAAGGTAGAGGATTATTCCTTTACAATATTGGCGAACACTTTCAAAAATCGGACCAAACATGAATGGGAAAAGAAATACCTCTTGTCGTTTGGACTTGTAACAGGTGCTGGAAACCTTACGAACGCGGGGGCATTATTTGCCGATGATTGTCCTTTATGGCAGTCTCGCTTGTTTTGCACACGTTGGGACGGAACGGAAAAAGGCGATGCCATCAACGATGCAGAGTTTACAGGCAATGTTCTCTTGTTGCTCCGTGAAGCAATGAACTTTGTGAAGTCAAACACCAAGAGAGGTTGGGAGAAGCTGCCTGGTGGACGAAAAAACAAGCCAGAATATGCAGAACGAGCAGTTCTTGAAGCTATGGTAAACCATTTCATCCATCGTGATTATACTGTGATGGGAAGTGAAGTTCATCTTGACATCTATGATGGCCGTCTAGCTGTAACCTCTCCAGGAGGAATGTACAACGGTATGCTGATACAGAACTTGGACATCAAAGATGTGTCTTCTGAAAGACGCAATCCCATACTTGCAAACGTGATGGCTCAACTTGATTATATGGAGAAGCGAGGTAGCGGACTCACACGCATCTGTAATGAGACTAAAGCATTAGATGGATATAAGGACGAACTGAAACCTGTTTTCAAATCCTCTCCGACTCAATTCCAGACCATCATCTTTGCCGCTTCCGACACCCTAAATGTCGGAGACCATGACGGAGACGTGTCGGAGACGAAACTCACTGAGCGTCAGCAGAAAATCCTCAATCTCATCAAAGAGTCTCCGACAATCACCGGCAAACAAATGTCGGAGACTTTGTCAGTGAGCCAACGCACCATCGAACGTGACCTCGCTGCTTTGCAGAAGAATGGTGTTTTGAAACGTGATGGTAAGGATAATGATGGTATGTGGGTAATTGTGAAGAAAAGTATCAAGGGAATTTGAATCGTAAGCCATCGGCCTACAGCGTATGGATTTACACTGGAATCAACCCACACCTTCTCCATGGCGTTCGGACAGTGTCCGCTCACCATGAAGATTACCTGTGCGGAGAGCGGCAGCTTTCACTGCGTCATACCGGCTGATTCCGGCTGCTACTCACCCGTTTCCGTGTCGGCGGGGGCGGGGTCAGGTGCCGGCAGCTGGAACTTGACAGGCAGGTGGTAGAGCACCCGCACCGGGTGGCCGTCCTTCTTGCCGGGTTTCCAGTTGGGCATCTTGGTGATCAGTTCCAGCACCTCCAGGTCGAGTAGTGGGTCTACGCTCTTCTCTATCTCGGCATTGCTCACCGAACCGTCGCTCTCCACCACGAACATGGCCACCACGGTGCCCTGCACGCCTTTTTTCTCGGATTCTTCGGGATAAGACACGTTCTCGCCGAGCCATGTCATCAGTGCATTGATGCCGCCCGGGAATTCAGGCATCTCGTCCACTTCATCATAGAGCAGCTGTTCTTTCTCCACCATCTCTTTGTTCACGGTGGGAGCCTTGAAGGTCTTCGGATTGTTTCTGGTGCGCTGTATCACATGGCGGCGGGCCTTGGTACCACGTCGGTGCTGCTGTCCCATCACGGTCTGTGCCGGCAGGAGGCACAGCAGGAGCATTATCAAAGGAAAGTATTTCTTCATAATCATAAGGTTTGTTGGTCTATAAAAATGACGTTTCTGTCGCTTCTTTGTAACATTACTTTTTTCTTATTTGGGAAATATTATAAGCCCATTGCAGAGTAAGAATTGATAAAATAGATGAAGAAGGGGAAAAAGTGTTCTGACGAGACAAAAATGTCTGTGAAATGTCTTAATTTTGCAATCAGTAGTCTGTATAGATAAAAATACTGATATGAAAAAGACATTATCTTGCATTTTTGCCATAATGTTCGCAATAAACTCATTTGCGACTCCACAAATGCCAAATATCATAATTATTGACGGAAAGGCGTGGAGTCTTTTTTCAACTGAACCTATACGTGAAGACTCTGCTCTGTTTAGCCAAATGATGGCGTCACTGCCAAAAGACAGGGTGATAAAATCATCAAACTGGAACGGATACATAAGTTATTGGAGTATCAAAAAGGATTGTCTTCGCCTCGACAGCATCCAGATGATAATTTACAATAGAGAGAAGGGAAAAGAACGGACAGAGTGCTTGGATAAAAGCAAGATGCGAAAACTTTTCAAAGGGTATACTAAAAACAATGGCATCATAGCAAAATGGTTTACAGGAACGCTGAGAATAGCATGCGGTGAACGTATCCGCAATGAACATTTGGGAGCTGCTTATGAATATGAGACTCTCTTATCAATTGAGAAAGGACGGGTTACGAAACGAAATGACTATCAAAACAAAGTTTTTGACGGTTACTCTTTTGACAGCACTGACCTTTCAACAAATTATAAAAAAGCACTGCTGTCCAAAGAAAAGTTCTCAGACATGATTTAAATTAATTATTTTCAATGAGTTACACGAATATTATTTTTTCGAGATTTGATTTTGTACTTTTGCAAATCATATTGCAAGAGGCAGGAATCATGAATCAAGGAAAGACCGTATTCGCTCAGATTATGTCGCTCATACCAAGATATGAGTTCGACAAGTGCGTAAAGAGATACAATGGCAATAAACATGCCATCGGGTTCAAATGCAGAGACCAGTTTATGGTGATGAGTTTTGCTCAGTTTACTGACCAGGTTAGTCTCCGCAGCATTGATGCAACGCTGGTGGCACTCTCTTCCAAGCTCTATTCGAGCGGTATTAAGTATATTCAGCGTTCTACTTTGGCTCATATCAATGAGACCAAGGATTGGCGTATATACCGTGATTTCGGGCAGATTCTGATTGACTGGGCAAGAAAACTGTACCAAAATGAGCCATCCCGACTTGACGTAGACGGCATTGTATATGCCTTTGACAGCAGCACTATCAAGCTTTGCCTCCAGCTCTGTCCGTGGGCTCGTCTGCATCATGACAAGGGCGGTATAAAGATGCATACGCTGCTGGATTTGCGTGGTTCCATACCTACTTTCATCTATCTGACAGAGGCTGCCGTTCATGACTCCAAGGCAATGAGTCTGATTCCCGTAGAGCCAGGATGCTACTATCTCATGGACAAGGGATACGTTGACTTCAGGCAGCTGTTTAACCACTTCCATCGCCAACAAGCTTTCTTTGTGACAAGAGCTAAAGACAACATGAAGTATGAAGTGCTGGAGGAACGACCTGTAGACAAACAGACTGGAGTTATAAGCGATGCCGTCATAAGGCTTACCGGACCGCTTACCTCCAAGTGGTATCCAGACACGCTCCGCTTGGTCGTTTATGAGGATTATGCCACAAACAATGTTTATAGATTCTTGAGTAACGATTTCACTCACTCCTACCTGACCATTGCAGAGCTCTATAGGGAACGCTGGCAGGTGGAATGTTTCTTCAAATGGATTAAGCAGCGACTGCACATCAAGTCGTTCTATGGAACGAGCCAGAACGCAGTGTTCTCGCAGATTTGGATTGCTATCTGCGACTATCTGCTGCTTGCCGTTGCTAAGAAAGTGTGTCATGTCGATCAAGACCTTTATATTTTATCGGCTGCCATAGGGAAAGTTCTCTTTGAGAGGAAGCCCTTAGGCGAGCTATTTGTTAAACCAAAAAATCCTCAGAATGACTCCGATAATGGTCAGTTGACCTTATGGGAAAATTTCTTTGGACAGTAGTGATAAAAAAGATGAATTAATATCATTGCTAACACCACATCCGGAGAAATATCCTGAATTGGCTAATGTAAAACAGATTAATTTCTACATTAAAAACGTCACAATGGACTCTTCTGGGCATGTCACGAACTGCTCGGTCACCGCAAAGGTGTATGATGACAACTTTAATGAAAAAAAGCATCAAGGCATCGCCGAGGATATGAAGCAAGCCATCATAGCCGTCCATCCATGGAAAATCATTTATCTGAATGGTGAATATGTTTCCTATGCTTTGGAAAACTATATCATTCCTTACAAGTTTGACTATTAGACAAAGAAGATAAGACCTCAAACCTGTAGAATATGAAAATTAACCTCACACTACATTCTTAGTACCAAGCAGAATATGACACCATCTAATTCTCTGTATATCTGAAACATACGTTTAAACAGACAATCTATTTGATTAGTTCGTAAACTCGATTTTCAATCAAATACGTGGATAGCATCCAAGATTTTCAATCAAAATCGTGAATAATACCCAAGATTTTCAATCAAAATCGTGCACAAACTCGGTTTGCACACTTTGGCTGTGCCGAAGATAGGCTGCACCTCGGAAATGCTCAAATAAATTTGGCATTTCGCTCGGTTTGCACACTTTGGCTGCGCCGAAGATAGGCGGCACCTCGGAAATGCTCAAATAAATTTGGCATTTCGCTCGGTTTGCACTCTTTGGCTGTGCCGAAGATAGGCTGCACCTCGGAAATGCTCAAATAAATTTGGCATTTCGCTCAGTTTGCACACTTTGGCTGTGCCGAAGATAGGCGGCACCTCGGAAATGCCCAAATAAATTTTGCATTTCGCTCGGTTTGCACACTTTGGCTGTGCCGAAGATAGGCGGCACCTCGGAAATGCCCAAATAAATTTTGCATTTCGCTCGGTTTGCACTATCTTTGCAGGCGGAAGCGGAGATTTCTGCTTTTTATTATACAGAGTGCTTGGAAACCTCTTAAAAAACAAGGA
>ONMI01000083.1 GCA_900318915.1 uncultured Prevotellaceae bacterium
GAGGAAGGGGATGCGGAATCCGCCGGAGCCGATGAGCACGCGGGGCTCTCTGCTCAGACCGGAGATGATGAAGGCGTAGGAAGGCGGTGCCTTGACATAAGACAGGGCGATGAAGATGACGAGCAGCAGCACGGCTGCGGCAATCAGGAAGGCAATCGTAATATCCATAATCTATTAAGGTATTAAATAATTAATGTATGTGTGGTTCTTTCGCTTTTATAGGCTTTGGGCTGCCGTTACTATCGCAAATATACAGAAAAAATGACAATTATCTCCCTTTTTAGGCCACAAAACAATCGCCCCCGACCCAAAATGAGACAAAAAATTGACATTTTGAGCCGAGGGCGAATGCTTTTGCCACGTGGATATGGCAAAAATCTCTATTCTATAATTATCTTTTTCGTTATTTGGGCGCGGGGTTGTTTATCGGATGAAGAGCAGCTCGCGGTATTTGGGCAGTGTCCAGCACTCGTCGCTCACAATCATCTCGAGTTTGTCTATCTCGTAGCGGATGTCGGTCATGATGGGCTCTACGGTGTCGTGATAGGCGATGGCTCTCTCGCGGATGCTCTCTATGCGGTTGGCCACCTTGCGTGTCTCCACCAGCCGCTCCACACCTGTCTCGATGGCTTGCGAGCGGGTGGCTATCTCCTTGATAATCTTCTTGTTGCGCGCGGTCAGTTCGTCGGCCTCCTCCTTGGAGAAGATTTCGTACATATTGAGCACATTCTTGGCCAACTGGCTCTGATACTGGGTGGCGATGGGTATGATGTGGTTCATGCTCAGGTCGCCCATCACGCGGGCCTCTATCTGTATCTTCTTGGTGTAGGTCTCCCATTTCACCTCGTTGCGGGCGGCCAGTTCCTTGGCGTTCATCACGTTCTGGCTCTCGAACATGCGTATGGTGTCGGCATCGAGGTAGCGGTCGAAGATGAGCGGGCAGCTCGTCTCCACGTCGAGGCCGCGGCGGGCGGCTTCGGCCACCCACTCGTCGCTGTAGCCGTTGCCGTCGAAGTGGATGGGCTTGCAGGTCTTGATGTCGTCGCGCACCACATTGATGATGGCGGTGGTCTTGTCCTGGCCGGCGGCGATGAGCGCGTCGACACGCTGCTTGAAACTGGTCAGGGCCTCGGCCACGGCTGTGTTGAGCGCTATCATGGCCGAGGCGCAGTTTGCCTCGCTGCCCACGGCGCGGAACTCGAAGCGGTTGCCGGTGAAGGCGAAGGGGCTGGTGCGGTTGCGGTCGGTGTTGTCGATGAGCAGCTCGGGTATCTCGGGTATGTCGAGCTTCATGCCCTGCTTGCCGCTCATGGCGAAGAGTTCCTCGGTGTCGGCGCACTCGATGTGGTCGAGCAGTTCGCTGAGCTGCTTGCCCAGGAAGGAAGAGATGATGGCGGGCGGTGCCTCGTTGGCACCCAGGCGGTGGGCATTGGTGGCGCTCATGATGCTGGCCTTGAGCAGGGGCCGTGCAGCAGGATGCCGGTGTCGGTGGAGAGACTCCAGTTGTTGTGCTTGCCGCTGCCGTTGATGCCGGCGAAGGGTTTTTCGTGGAGCAGCACACGGAAACCGTGCTTGCGCGCCACGCGCTTCATGAGCGACATGAGCAGCATGTTGTGGTCGATGGCCAGGTTGGTCTCCTCGTAGATGGGAGCCAGCTCAAACTGATTGGGAGCCACCTCGTTGTGGCGCGTCTTGCAGGGGATGGAGAGTTCCAGGGCCTGTATCTCGAGGTCTTTCATGAAGGCCTGCACACGGTCGGGGATGGTGCCGAAGTAGTGGTCGTCCATCTGCTGGTTCTTGGCCGAGTCGTGGCCCATCAGCGTGCGGCCGGTGAGCATCAGGTCGGGGCGCGCGCTGTAGAGGCCTTCGTCCACGAGGAAGTATTCCTGTTCCCAGCCCAGGTTGGTGGTCACCTTCTTCACGTCGGGGTAGAAGTAGCGGCACACCTCGGTGGCGGCCACGTTCACGGCGCGCAGCGCGCGCAGCAGCGGTGCCTTGTAGTCGAGGGCCTCGCCGGTGTAGGAGATGAAGATGGTGGGTATGCAGAGGGTGTCGTCGATGATGAAGACGGGCGAGGTGGGGTCCCAGGCCGAGTAGCCGCGCGCCTCGAAGGTGTTGCGTATGCCGCCGCTGGGGAACGACGAGGCGTCGGGCTCCTGCTGCACGAGCAGCTTGCCGGTGAACTCCTCTATCATGCCGCCCTTGCCGTCGTGTTCGATGAAGGCGTCGTGTTTCTCGGCGGTGCCCTCGGTGAGCGGCTGGAACCAGTGGGTGTAGTGGGTCACACCGTTCTCCTCGGCCCACTGCCGCATGCCGCGCGCCACGGCGTCGGCTATGGAGCGGTCCAGCCGGGTGCCGTTGTCAATCACGTCGATGAGTTTCAGATACACATCGCGGGAGAGGTACTTGTACATCTTCTCGCGGGTGAAGACATACTTGCCGAAGTATTCCGACGGGCGCTCTGTGGGGGATATCACATCGAGGGGCTTCTTCTTGAAAGCCTCTTCTACAACCTGAAATCTTAAATTAGCCATATAACCTTTGTTTTACCTTTTTGCCGTTTGCCTATTATACCTATTGGGCGCCTATTCTGCGAAATAGCGTGCGCTGTCCTTGATTTTAAAATGAAAGTCTTGAGGCACTGGGCCTCAAGACGCGGGTGTTGTCATCCTTACATTACGCCCATCCAGCGCAGGATGTCGTTGAGATTGGCCACAATCATGAGCAGCAGCAGAATGCCGAAGCCGATGTACTCGGCCACCACCATGAACTTGTCGCTCGGTTTGCGGCGTGTAATCATCTCGTAGAGCAGGAAGAGCACATGACCGCCGTCGAGGGCGGGAATGGGCAGAATGTTCATGAAGGCCAGGATGATGCTCAGGAAGGCCGTCATGCGCCAGAAGAGCATCCAGTCCCACACGGGCGGGAAGAGGCTGCCGATGGCGCCGAAACCGCCGAGCGACTTGGCACCGTCGGCGGTGAACACATACTTCATGTCGCTCACGTAGCCGCGCAGCACACCGATGCCGTAGTTGATGCCGGCCGGGAAACTCTCCCAGAAGCCGAACGAGCGGTGGGTCTCCTTGTAGAGGGTGTAGATATTGGCCTGCAGCACGCCCAACTTCAGGTCGGGGGTGAGCTGGAGGGTTACGGTGTCGGTCTGGCCGGTGGCCTTGCTCAGGTACGACACCTGCACATTGCGCTCGCGCAGACTGTCGGCCCGTGTGGTCTTCGCGGCCAGCACATCGGAGATGCGCCCCATCTCATAGGTGAATTCGTTCCAGGAGTCTACGGCCTTGCCGTTGAGCGAGAGCACACGGTCGCCGGCCTTCATGCCTGCTTTCTCGGCGGGGGTGCCGGGCAGCACGCTGTCTATCTGTGCCGGGATGAGGGGTGCCACGAAGGTGGGCGTCACCTTGAGCATGTTGAGCAGGTTCAGGTCGCCGGGCAGCTGCACCGTCACGTCCTGACCGCCGCGTTTCACACTCACCTCCTTGGCTTTGGAGAGCGTGCGGTACAGGTCGACGTCGAATTTCTCTATCGCCTCGCCGTCGGCGCTGAGCAGGATGTCGCCGTCCTTGAAGCCGAGGGCCTTGGCGTCGTCGTTGAACTTCATGCCCATGGTCATGTCCTTGGGCTGGATGAAGTCGTCGCCCCAGTGGTAGAGCACCATCGAGTAGATGAATAGTGCCAGCAGGAAGTTCACCAGCACGCCGCCTATCATGATGAGCAGTCGCTGCCACACCGGTTTGGTGCGGAACTCCCAGGGCTGGGGCTCGTCGCTGAGCTGCTGGTTGGTCTCGTCGATCATGCCGGAGATGGCGCAGTAGCCGCCCAGGGGAAGCCAGCCGATGCCGTATTCAGTGCCCACATACTCCTTCTCCTTGTATTCATTGCCTTTCTCGTCTTTCTTGGTCACCTCGGGCACCACCACGGGGTCTTTCTTGAAGAGGCGGCGGAACCAGGGGTCGTAGGTGCTGAAGAGGTGGAACTTGGGGTTGAAGAAAATGTAGAAACGGCTTACCCTCACCTTGAAAAGCTTGGCGAAGAAGAAGTGGCCGCCCTCGTGCAGCAGCACGAGGAGCGAGATGGACAGCAGAAACTGCAGCAGTCTGATTAAGAATATCTCCATTATTTTGTTATCTTGTCTGTGTAGGTTTGTTTTATCGGTTCATTATCTCGGTGGCTATGCGCCGTGCCTCGGCGTCGGTGGCCACATAGGTGTCGTAGCTGGGGGTGGCGCTGAAGGTGGCGCGCTCCATGGTCTCGGCGATGATGTCGGCCATCTGCACAAAACCGCAACGGCCCTCCAGGAAACCACGGTTCACTATCTCGTTGGCGGCGTTGACGATGCAGGGCATGTTGCCGCCGCGGCGGATGGCCTCGAAGGCGAGGGCCAGGCAGCGGAACTTGTCGAGGTCGGGCTCGAAAAACTCGAGCGGGTGGCGGAACAGGTCGAGGCGCTCGCCGCTCAGCGGCAGCCGCTCGGGGAAGGAGAAGGCATACTGTATGGGCAGGCGCATGTCGGGCACACCGAGCTGCGCCTTCACACTGCCGTCGTGGAACTGCACCGCGCTGTGCACCACCGACTGCGGGTGCACCAGTACCTGGATGCGGTCTACAGGCACGCCGAAGAGCCATTTGGCCTCGATTACCTCGAAGCCCTTGTTCATCATCGTGGCGCTGTCGATGGTAATCTTGGCACCCATGTCCCAGGTGGGATGGCGCAGTGCGTCCTGGCACGTCACCGTGGCGAGCTGCTCCTTGGGCAGCAGGCGGAAGGGACCGCCGCTCGCCGTGAGCAGTATCTTCTCTATCTCGTTGTCGTCCTCGCCCACCAGGCTCTGGAAAATGGCGCTGTGCTCGCTGTCGACGGGCAGGATGGGGGCGTGGTACTCGGCGGCCAGCCGGCAGATGAGCTCGCCGGCCACCACGAGGGTCTCCTTGTTGGCCAGGCAGATTTTCTTGCCTGAGCGGATGGCGTGGATGGTGGGGGAGAGACCGGCAAAGCCCACCATGGCGGTGAGCACCATGTCGACAGGGCCGGCCTCTACGATTTCGTCGAGCGCCTTGGCACCGGCATAGACCTTGGTGTCGGGCAGGTCGGCCAGCAGTTCCTTGAGCCGTGGGTAGTGTTGCTCGTTGGCTATCACCACAGCGGCCGGACGGTAGCGGTGAGCCTGCTCGGCCAGCAGCTCCACACGGTTGTTGGCGGTGAGGCAGTAGGCCTCGTAGCGGTCGGCATGCTCGCCGATGACCTCAAGGGCCTGTGTGCCTATCGACCCGGTGGAGCCGAGGATACATATCTGTTGTTTCTTCATTCTTGTGTGGGGTTTGAGGGCAGCAGCCCGTCGGGGATGGTGAGGCGTATCTCGCGGCGGTCGCGGTCTACGTCGGCTATGAGCTCCTCGGCGGCGGGCAGCAGCACCGGCTCGTCGGTGCCGGCCACCTCCACCTCGAAGAGCAGGTTGATGGTGGTGTCGTCGACGGCCAGCAGGCGGCCCACCTCACGGTCGGTGGAGGCGTCGATGATGGTGTAGCCGATAATCTCGGCCCACGAGAGCAGGTCGTCGTCGGGGGTTTGGGAGCGCTCGAAGAGCACACTGCAGCCGTTCAGCTCCTGGGCGTCGTCGGCCGTGTCGACACCGGAGAATTTCATCAGGGCCAGTGAGTCGCTCTTGAAGCGGTATTCCTCTATGAAGAAGGGCACCGGCAGTCCGTCTACCTCCACGAAGAGATAGTCGGCGTCGGCGCGGTCGAACACGTCGTCGCTGAACCGGAAGGCTATCTCGCCCTTCACGCCGTGGGGCTTGCCCAGGGTGCCTATCTCGTACAGGTCGTCGTAGTTGAACATGCCGTCAGTCGTCTACTCGTTGGATATGGGCGCCCAACCGGTTCAGGCGGTTCTCGATGTCCTCGTAGCCGCGGTCTATCTGGGCGATGTTGGCGATGCGGCTGGTGCCGTTGGCACTCAGGGCGGCGATGAGCAGGGCGATGCCGGCGCGGATGTCGGGGCTCGTCATGCGTCCGGCGCGCAGCCGTATGTGATGGTCGTGGCCCACGACCACGGCGCGGTGCGGGTCGCAGAGGATAATCTGCGCGCCCATGTCGATGAGCTTGTCGGTGAAGAAGAGGCGGCTCTCGAACATCTTCTGGTGGAAGAGCACGCTGCCCTTCGACTGGGTGGCCACCACCAGCAGCACCGACAGCAGGTCGGGGGTGAGGCCGGGCCAGGGGGCGTCGGCTATCGTCATGATGGTGCCGTCGATAAACGACTCCACCTCATAGTGGTCGTGATAGGGTATCCACAGGTCGTCGTCGTGCTGCTCCACCTTCACACCCAGACGGCGGAAGGTGTCGGGGATGATGCCCAAGTTGCGCACCGACACATTGTTGATGCGTATGCCGTGGCCCACCATGGCGGCCATGCCGATGAACGACCCCACCTCGATCATGTCGGGCAGCAGGGTGTGCTCGGTGCCGTGCAGGCGGTCTGTGCCCACGATGGTTAGCAGGTTGGAGGCGATGCCGCTTATCTGGGCTCCCATGCGGTTGAGCATGTGGCAGAGCTGCTGGATATAGGGCTCGCAGGCGGCGTTGTAGATGGTGGTGGTGCCCTCGGCCAACACCGACGCCATGATGATGTTGGCGGTGCCGGTCACGGAGGCCTCGTCGAGCAGCATGTAGCGGCCCTTCAGGCGCTCGGCCGAAAGCTGGAAGACATCGCGGCCCTCCACACGGCCCAGTGTGGCGCCCAGATAGCCGAAGCCCAGGAAGTGGGTGTCGAGACGGCGGCGCCCTATCTTGTCGCCGCCGGGCTTGGCCACCACAGCGCGGTGGAAACGGGCCAGCAGCGGACCTATCATGAGCACGCTGCCGCGCAGGGCGGAGCACTTGCGCACAAACTCGTCGCTCTGCAGATAGTCGAGGTTCAGGTCGTCGGCCTGGAAGATGTAGGAGCCATGCTCAAGGCGCGTCACCTTCACACCGATGTCCTGCAGCAGCAGGATGAGGTTCTTCACATCCAGTATTTCGGGGATGTTCTTGATATGGACGGGCTCACAGGTGAGCAGGGTGGCGCAAATCACCTCAAGGGCCTCGTTTTTGGCGCCCTGGGGCTCGATGCTGCCCTGCAGCGGGTGGCCGCCTTCTATGATGAATGATTGCATAAGCCGGATTTTATTTCTTTTTCTTGCGCTTCTCCACCACAAAGTCGCGCTCGCTCATCTTCTCAAACTCGAAGTGGTCCAGGTCGAGCTGTATCGCGCCGTCGGTGTAGCGGGCCAGGTCGTCGGCCACCTTCTCGTCGACCACTGAGCCGTGGCTCCACTGGTAGAGGTCGCGCTTCATCTGGTTGGCCGTGATGCGCACCAGCTCGTCGCGCTCGGGGCCGGGCTCCATCGTCTTCAGTTTCTCGAAGACCTCGTGGAGCAGGTAGCCGTAGTGGCGCACGGGGATGTCTTTCATCGGATAGCCCATGGCCTCGGGCTTGCGGGAGATGGTGGCGGCCTGGCTCACGTCGTAGGGATAGTCGATGTCGAGCTTGAACTTGCTCATCAGGGCCAGGTGGTCCCACAGTTTCTGCTGGTGGTCGGCATTGCCGCGGTTCTGCGGATACATGCGGTCCATGATGCCGATGATGGTCTCGGCACACTGCTGGCGCTCCTGCTTGGTGGGGAGCGACACGGCATAGTCGACCATGTTCTGTATCTCGCGGCCATACTCGGGCAGGATGAGCTGCTCGCGCTGGGTATTATAGTCCAATCCTTCTATGTTCATTGTCAAGGGGGTTGTGGGTTATAATGGGGCGGGAGGATGACCTCCCTGTTTCTTGTCTTACAATAGTTTCTTGGGGGTCTTCGCCACAAAGTCCTTCAGGTAGAAGGGGGTGAAGTAGGCCACGTCCTCATATTGTCCGAGGGCGATGCGCTTCTCGGCCAGAGGGTACATGTGCTTGGCCAGCGGCACGATGCCCTCGCGCAGGTGGGCATTGGGGTGGCCGATGGTTTCCATGCACTTGGCGGCGCCGTTGCCAAAGAAGTAGACAGGATGCTCATCGAGCCACGGGCGGTAGGTGTCGGCGTCGACCACATCGGCCTGGATGCCGCGCACCGGGCGCAGCGCACGGTCGTAGACGGCGGCGTAGACCTCCATGCGGCGGGCGTCGAGCATCGGACAGAGCAGGGCGTCGTCGGGCAGCTCCTCGTGGCCCAGCAACACGGGCACGGCAAGCAGTTCGAGGGTGGGAACGGCGATGAGCGGCAGGTTGCGGGCGTAGCAGATGCCCTTGGCCATCGACACGCCGATGCGCAGACCGGTGTAGGAGCCGGGGCCGCAGCTCACGGCCACCGCGTCGAAGGGTATGCCGTGGTTGTCGGTGAAGGAGAGGGCCTCGTCGACAAATACGCCCAGACTCACCGCATGGTTGGGACCTTGCAGGTCGGTCTTCTCGAAAAGGAGGGCTCCATCCTGGCTTACGGCCACCGAACACACATCGGTGCTCGTCTCAATGTTTAAAATACATGACATATCTAAAAATCCTCAACAGAATTGATGTGCAAAATTACTGCTTTTTCCGCAGAAAAGCCCTCTTGTTGACAATTTTTTGAATAAAAACAGCCAGTTGCCCGTTTTTTCAATATTTTTATGTAAGTTTGCACGCAAATATCGCATACTATGATACAATCGATGACAGGCTATGGCAAAGCCATGGCAGCCTATAAGGACAAAAAGATACATGTAGAGGTGAAGTCGCTCAACAGCAAAGCCCTCGACCTTTCTACCCGGATTGCTCCCGTCTACCGTGAGAGGGAAATGGAAATCAGACAGACCGTTGCCAAGGCTCTCGTCAGGGGAAAAGTGGATGTCTCTATATGGATAGAGAAGGAGGCCGGCTCTGATGCCGTGCCCATCAACGGCGCACTGGTACAGAACTACTATGAGCAGATCAGGACCATTGCCTCGCAGTGCGGTATACCCGAACCGCAAGACTGGTGGGTGTCGCTGCTCCGGCTGCCCGACGTGACGGCACGCACCGAGATGGAGGAACTCTCCGATGAGGAATGGGACACCGTGAAGGGGGTCGTCGACGAGGCCCTGAATGCCATCACGGCCTTCCGTATCCAGGAGGGGGCCGCCCTGGAGCGCAAGTTCACCGAGAAGATAGACAATATCGCTGCCCTGCTCGACAGCATCGAGCCCTATGAGAAGTCGCGCGTGGAAAAAATCAAGGGCCGCATCGTAGAGGGCCTCAAGGCCATTCCCGAGGCCGACTACGACAAGAACCGCCTGGAGCAGGAACTGATTTACTACATCGAGAAACTCGACATCAGTGAGGAGAAGCAGCGGTTGGCCAATCACCTGAAGTACTTCCGCGAGACCATGGCCGAACCGGCCGGACAGGGCAAGAAATTGGGATTCATAGCCCAGGAGATGGGTCGTGAAATCAACACCACCGGCTCGAAGAGCAACATGGCAGAGATGCAGAACATCGTGGTGAAAATGAAAGACGAGCTGGAGCAGATAAAAGAGCAGGTGCTCAACGCCCTGTAAAGGGCCTCCGATTACTCTGAATACTCTGATTACTCCGAATACTCTGATTACTCCGAATACTCTGATTACTCTGATTACTCTGATTACTCTGACCCAATAATGAAAGGCAAACTGATTATCGTTTCTGCACCGAGCGGATCGGGCAAAAGTACCATCATCAGCTGGTTGATGAAACATCCAGAACTCCGGCTGGCGTTCAGCATCTCCTGCACAAGCAGACCGCCGCGCGGCAGTGAGCGCAACGGCGTGGAGTATTTCTTCCTCACGCCCGACGAATTCCGCAGGCGCATAGAGGCCGATGAGTTCCTGGAATATGAGGAGGTGTACGAGGGACGCTTCTACGGCACACTGAAGTCGCAGGTGGAGCACCAGCTCAGTCAAGGGCAGAATGTGGTGTTCGATGTCGACGTGAAGGGAGGATGCAGCCTGAAAAAATACTTTGGCGACAGGGCGCTGAGCATCTTCATCCAGCCTCCTTCGGTGGAGGAACTGCGCCGCCGACTGGAAAACCGTGGCACCGACAGCCCGGAGGTCATCGCAGACCGGGTGGCCAAGGCAGAGTATGAACTGACCTTCGCCCCGATGTTCGACCGCGTCGTGGTGAACGACGACCTGGAAACCGCCCAGCAAGAGGCTCTCGGCCTGGTGAGCCGTTTCCTGGAGATAGAGGAGGTGGAATAGCGCCCCCCCCTCTTAGCCTTAGCCTGTCATAGTCCTGAAACTCAATCTATACATCCCCTCGGCAAGATGAAAAAGCGTACCGGCATCTACGGCGGGTCTTTCAACCCCATACACAACGGTCACATGCAGTTGGCACGCGGCATGCTGCAGGTGGCGGGCCTCGACGAGGTGTGGTTCCTCGTGACACCGCAGAACCCGTGGAAGCAGAAGGCCGACCTGATGCCCGATGACTACCGGCTGCAATTGGTGCGGGCGGCCATCGGTGAAGAGAAGGGGCTGGTGGCATCCGATTTCGAGTTCCAGTTGCCCAAGCCCTCCTATACCTGGAATACGCTGCAGGCCCTGACGGCGGCTTATCCCGACAGGGAGTTCGTGCTGCTGGTGGGGGGTGACAACTGGACCCGTTTCGCCCATTGGTATCACGGCGACGATATCCTGGCCCATTTCGATGTGATGGTCTACCCCCGTGAGGGCGATGACATCGACGCCGAGACATTGCCGCCCCGCGTGCGACTGGTAGACCTGCCGCTGGTCAATGTGAGCAGCACCGAAATCAGACAGCGGCTGGCGCAGCACCTGCCCATCGGCCACCTTGTGCCGAAGGCAGTGGAAGAATTGCTGCTGAAGAAATAAAAAAGACTTCCTTACTTGTGTTTTTTCTTTCCCATCCATTTCTGCAGGCGCAGACGGATGGCCTCGCCGATGCGGCCCCACTGGCCGTAGCGGAGGTTCAGCCATAGCTCCTCGAACGAGCGGCTTATCTTCACCAGCGGGTAGCCCCAGCCGTAGGCTTTGTAGAAATGGTCCTTGAAGTCGACATATTCCATCACATGCCTGGGATGCCGGAACGGCTGCTCCGTCTCCAGCCGCTGCATGGTAAAGATGCGGCGCAGACGGGCGGGCAGCGTCCTCAGCGCGGCGAAATGGGTGGAGTCGGCCGTGGCGCCCACGTTGTTGATCATATTGCGGGTGGGCATGATGGCCAGACCGTTGTTCAGCAGCATGGCCGACCAGAAGATGCTCTCAAAATAGGGTTTGCCGGCGGCGCGGTGGTCGCGGCACATCTGCATGAAGTCGCTGCGGAAGCGCCGCTTCCTGACCAGATGGTCCAGCTGGCGGCAGGTGAACTCGTCGTCGAGGAAGGAGTAGGTGGGGTCCCAGCGGTCCACCACCCGGCGCCACGAGGCCCATCCCCAGATGCTGAACACCGAGGTGAAGAAATAGTCGGCGGGCACGTCGGGTGTGGTTTCGTCGGGGTTGAAACCGGCTATCATCGTCACCCGCTCGTCGTGTTCATAGCGGTCGAGCATCTCCTTGCAGAAGGGGAAGAACGACTGCGAGGGCACCACATCGTCTTCCAGCACCATGCATTTGTCGGCCAGGGAAAAAGCCCACCGGTGGGAGAGGTAGCCCGAGGGGTCGCAGCCCTGGTTCTTGGTCTGGTAGTTGCGCCGCACGTCGCACTCCCAGTCTATCTCACTGTCGGCCACGATGGCGCGGCAGGCTTCTATGCCGGCCATGTCGCGCTCGCCCCGCGGACCGTCCTGGTAGAGGAACAGGCGGCTGGGGCGCGCCTTCTTCACTTCGTTGAACACAAGGCGGAAGGTGTCGGGGCGGTTGAAGAACAGCATCAGTACGGCTATGTCGGTCTTGGCGGGATGTTTGGTCATGGTAGGGTGGGGGATAATAGGGTTGGGTATGTCTTAATCGTTGTGTATCTTGTGGTGAAGCAGGAAGTCGGCCGCCTCGCGCAGCCAGAGCACGCCCACATAGCCGGCGGCCACCAGCACCACCTTGGCGGCGAAGCGCAGGTAGAGGTTGGCGATGGGCTGCGTGATGAAATGGGCCAGGGCGATGAGGGAGAGCGAGAGCAGCAGATAGGGGGCTATGTCGCGCAGCACCTCGCCCAGCCGTACGCCTATCTCGCGGTGGGCGTGGTAGTGCCACACCAGGAGCCATGCCACCTGCACAGCCACGTAGGCGCTCACCATGGTCATGATGCCGAGGGGTGAGAGCAGGCAGGCCGTCGCAATCTCGGTGATGCAGAGCGCGATGGTGCACCACATGTAGACCGATGAGTGGCCGCGGCTGATGATGAGGTTGGAGAAGAGGTTGGAGATGGGCAGG
>ONMI01000026.1 GCA_900318915.1 uncultured Prevotellaceae bacterium
GCCACCATCACGATTGGCGAGAGCGGCTATGCCACCTATGCCAGCGACAAGGCGCTCGACTTCAGCCAGGTGACTGATGATGAAGGCAATGCAGCCGACATCGTGGCTTATGTAGTGCCCACCTATTACACCAACGGCAAGGTGAGCCTGCTCAAGGCCGGCGGCAACGCCATCTGCGAGGACCGTACCATAGCAGCCAACACCGGTCTTATCGTGAAAGGCACACCGGGCACCTATCATGTGGCCTTCTCCGATGAGGAGGGCAACTATTTCGCCAATCTGCTCAAACCGGTAATCAGTGCCATCACCCTGCAGCCCACCGACGGCGAATATACCAACTTCGTTCTTACCGCCGATGGCTTCAACCCAACAACAGGGGGCTCCTTCGGTCCCAACAAGGCGTATCTGCAGATTCCCACCAAGTTTATCACCGACCATCAAATCAACACCTTCAGTCTGGCTGAAGACGAGGACGTCAGCGGCATCGAGGAGACGGTGACCAAAAAACAGTCGGACGAGTGGTACACGCTGGGCGGCCTACGCATCAGCCAGCCCCGCCAAAAAGGCCTCTACCTGCACAACGGCAGGAAAGTGGTAGTGAAATAAGCTAGAAGAAACAGAAAAAATGGGCGGCATCTCACAAAAGAGGTGCCGCCCATCATATTTACTAAAAATCGCTTTCTCTAAAAATGACCGAGCATTTATTTCTTCTCGATCGAGTTCTCTAACAGTAATCCTGATACGATCAACAGTGCAAACATTGCATACATACTTGTTGTCATCTTTTTACCCTTTCTTTACTTTAAGTTAAACATCCGGTTTCACCTCACGGTGAGGCCGTTTTATCATCTAACACTTGTGGCCGGCAGGGGTCGATTACCTTTTTGTTATCCTTTCTACAATCTTTTCTTCCCTAATTAAAGCCTTACCTATTTTCCTTTTTTGGCTCTTCCGGTCAAATCTTATCTTTTGTCCTTTTGACGATGCAAAGGTACATACTTTACACCCCTCGCACCAAAAAAACGGCCTCCATTCTGCCAAAAAAGCCCGTATTCTTGACCTTCATCAAGCCACTGTGTGCGCACACAATGCCAAAAACGAGGTAAAAATTGACTTAACCCTAATCGGTCATTAGGCCGACATTCTTTATGTTCTTATGGATTTTCTGTCTAATGACCGATTAGGGTTTAAGCCACAAAAAAAGCTCTCACAAGGTGTTCTACCCGAACATGCCCCATGAGAGCCTTTTTTATTATTAATAAGGTGAATTCAACCGCTATTCTGCGTCCCAGACAAACGATTCTGGCGTCTGCCAGTCTGGCACCGCCTTACCGGGATGGTAATAGGCTGCCAGACTCATGTCGAACACCAAGGTACTGTAGGCGGGGATGTCATTGTGCACCAAACTGCCGTAGCCCAACTGATGAGGCATATACACCAGCCAATGGTCGCCGATATGCATGTGCTGCAGGGCGGTGGAGAACCCGTCTACAAGCGACGAGACAGCCAGTTTGGAGGGTGTAGAGGTAGCGGGGCTGTAGGTGTCGGTGTTCCACGACCTGTCGAAGGCGATGCCCAGTTCAGGGTCGCTGCTGTCGACATGGGTGGTCGAGGCAATGAGTTGTCCGCGGTAGTGGCACCGCACGGTGTCGGTGAAGAGAGGGCAGCCGCTGCCGGTGCCTTCCTCGAGCACCTTCACCAGGATATAGTCGGTGGCGCTGCCGGTGAAACCGTCCACATCGGCCGGTTTGCCGTAAGCCTTGATGATTTTCCACGAGGTATTGCCCGAGGCTATCTGCTGTTTCACCATGTTGTACTTATTGGTGAAGTACTGCTCGTTCTTTTTTTGCCAGTCGGGATACTCCTCCACCTCCTCATCGTTCTCCTTGCACGAAGCAAGAGCCAGGAGGGCCAGAAGGCCGGTGAGCAGCAGCTCAGGACGCAGGATTCTTCTCATGTGACGGTTGATGATATGAATATTACTGTATTTTCTTAAGCAGACTGGCGATGCTCACCTTGTCTTCGATGATGCCGTTGAGCTGGTCGATGCTCACACGCTCCTGCTCCATGGTGTCGCGGAAGCGCAGCGTCACGGTGTTGTCCTTCAGTGTGTCGTAGTCCACGGTCACGCAGTAGGGAGTGCCCACAGCGTCCTGACGGCGGTAGCGCTTGCCGATGGTGTCCTTCTCGTCGTAAGAGCAGTTGAAGTGGAAACGCAGGTTGTTGATAATCTCGCGGGCCTTCTCGGGCAGTCCGTCCTTGCGCACCAGCGGCAGCACGGCCAGTTTGGTGGGAGCCAGGGGTGCCGGCAGGCGGAGCACGGTGCGTGTCTCGCCGTTCTCGAGTTTCTCCTCGCAGAACGAGTGGCACATGATGGAGAGGAACATACGGTCCACACCGATGGAGGTCTCAATCACAAACGGGGTGTAGCTCTCGTTGGTGGCCGGGTCGAAGTATTTGATGCTGCGGCCGGAGTATTTCTCATGCTGCGAGAGGTCGAAGTTGGTGCGGCTGTGGATGCCCTCCACCTCCTTGAAACCGAACGGCATGTGGAATTCGATGTCGGTGGCGGCGTTGGCATAGTGGGCCAGTTTGTCGTGGTCGTGGAAACGGTAGTTCTCGGCGCCGAAGCCCAGAGCCTGGTGCCAGGCCATACGGGTCTGCTTCCACTTGTTGAACCACTCCAGCTCGGTGCCGGGGGTCACGAAGAACTGCATCTCCATCTGCTCAAACTCGCGCATGCGGAAGATGAACTGGCGGGCCACAATCTCATTGCGGAAAGCCTTTCCTATCTGGGCGATACCGAAAGGTATCTTCATGCGGCCGGTCTTCTGCACATTGAGGTAGTTCACAAAAATGCCCTGTGCGGTCTCCGGGCGGAGATATATCTTGCTGGCGGCCTCGGCGGTGGAACCCATCTCGGTAGAGAACATGAGGTTGAACTGACGCACGTCGGTCCAGTTTTTCGTACCGCTGATAGGATCTACGATACCCTCGTCGAGGATAATCTGCTTCAGCTCGGCCAGGTCGGGACCTTGCATGGCGGCAGCGTAACGGGTGTGCAGAGCCTCACGCTTGGCCTTGGTCTCGGCCACGCGCGGACTGGTCTCAAGATACTTCTGCTCGTCGAACGACTCGCCGAAGCGCTTGCGGGCCTTTTCCACCTCTTTTTGTATCTTCTCGTCGTATTTGGCTATCTGGTCTTCTATGAGCACATCGGCGCGGTAGCGCTTTTTGGAGTCGCGGTTGTCGATGAGGGGGTCGTTGAAGGCATCCACGTGTCCGGAAGCCTTCCAGATGGTGGGGTGCATGAAGATAGCAGAGTCGATGCCCACGATATTCTCATGGAGCAGCACCATGCTCTTCCACCAATACTCCTTGATATTGTTTTTCAGCTCCACGCCGTTCTGTCCGTAGTCGTAAACGGCGGCGAGTCCGTCGTAGATATCGCTGCTGGGGAACACAAAGCCATACTCCTTGCAGTGGCTTACAATCTTTTTGAATACATCTTCCTGTGCCATAACTATTGATTAATGTTTATTCGTCAGTGTATATGAACAGCTTACTTTAAAGCCATTCGGCTGCAAAGTTACGAAAAGTCGAGTGGAGAACAAAATAAGCTCGCTTATTTTTTATCCCGAGACGGAGTAACTTATGTAAAGTTACGAAAAAACGAGAGCAATGAGAAGAAAAAAATAATTTTTCTTCTCATTGCCGTGTACTAAGTAACTTCGGCGCCAGCCAAAGTATTTCTTATAAAGGAAAAAAGCTTAAATTATTTCAACTAAACAAATCATCCAAAATAATCTGTTGGTTCACATCACCGGCATGGGTGTTTGCGGTAATGCCGTTAGTGGTAACCATTACCAACTGTATGGAATGAGTCTTTGTATGCTGTTTGCTATTTACAAAAGACTCAATCTTGTTGCCTAGTTCTTTTTCGTATTTTTTGTCTATGGTAAATTCGTGTTCACTGAACTTCATCTCACAAATATAATCGGTGCGTTCACCTTTCCATTCCAATACGAGGTCTATCTGGCATGTGCTGCCATTGGCTGTAGCACCACGCCAACAATAGTTGCGACTGATGGTGGCGATACGCAACTTGTCTTTCATCTGCATAAGATGCTCTATGCAAAGTATTTCAAAGGTGTTGCCTGCCCATGCATAGAAAGTAGGCGTTCGTTGGATAGAACGCCAATTACCGGCATTTGTACCCTTATTATAAATAAAATGAAGGTAAAACATGGAAAAGAAGTCTTTCAACTGATACACAGTCTCCACACGCTCCTTGCCATATCGAGGGTATTCTCGAATTATTCCCGATTCATGCAGGTTGTCAAGAATTTTACTGAAACTCCCGCCAAGTTCTATACCGACGGCTTCAGCCAGTTCGTTTCGTGTCATGCCGTAAAACTTAGTCCCAAGTGCTTTGACTATGTCAACATATCGCTCAGATGTAGCATAAAGACCTGTATAAACATCCTTGAACTCTTGGTTTATTCGCTCGTCTTTGAAGAAGATATCATCGATGTTTTCTGAAAGATTCTTTTCACGGTCGATGCGGTCGAGATAATATGGAATGCCGCCGAAGGCCATATAGGCTACGGCAATCTCGTAACGTGAAAGGTGAAATCCTTGGCGCTTGAAAAACATCTCGCACTCCTTAAGCGTGAAGGGAAGCAGACGGATGATTCCTGTAAGGCGACCATGCAACCCACCATAGTCGCGGATGACATTGTCGAGCATCCAACTGGTGGCTGATCCGCACACAATCAAGACTATATTACGCTGACGGTCAGCCCATGAGTTCCAAAAAAAACCCAATTCCGTTATCATTTCCGATGATTGAGGACCTGCAAGCCAAGGTAGTTCATCGAGGAACACCACACGCCTTCTTGTCTGCACTTTTTCCAGACATTTCTTTAACAACCTGAATGCTTCGCGCCAACTCGTAGGATGTGGTGTATCATCGGGCATACCACTGTCAAGAAGGCTATCATAAAAATGAGCAAGCTGCGTCTGCCTGTAGGATTTTGCATCCTTGTCTTTGATATAGGAGCCGATGGCACGAAATGCAATTTTTCCTTTATAAACCTCTTCCACAAGGAATGATTTGCCAACACGTCTACGACCGTAGATTGCCACAAACTCCGATTTGGGAGATTTCAGAATTTTATCCAATTTCTTAATTTCCTCATCTCTGCCTATGATACTTTTGTATGCCATATAATGTTTTGAGATTTTTTGAGGTCCTTTTAATTGTGAGTGAAGTGCTATTTCTCTTTTTTGTTTTCGAGAAGCCGAATTGAATATTGCAAATATATATATAAATCTTCAAAACCAAGCAGAAACTCAGCCGTTTTCAAAAAAAAAGTTGAAAACGGCTGAGTTTCTGCCAAATTTTACCATCATTTTTGTAGTTCTACCTTTGTCAGTTGCCGATCATCATGAAGATGAGTTTTTCATATTCATCTCTCATTGACATACTCACTGGGCAGCATGCCAAATTCTTTCTTGAAGAGCTTGGTGAAATATTTCGGTGTGTTGAAGCCCACTTCCATGGCCAGTTCTGCCATCTTGATGTCGGGCTGCTGGCGCATGATGCGGCATGCCTCCTTCAGGCGGATACTGTTGATAAACCCGGTCACCGACTGGCCCGTGAGCGCCCTCAGCTTATTATACAGGGTGGAGGACGACACACACATATCCGAGGCAAACTGCTCACGGTCGTAGTCTGCGTCGTCGAGGTGCTGTTTCACAAAACCGATGGCCTTTTGGATAAAAATTTCGTCGGGCGAAGAGTAGTGCTGCTCCTCCACCTTGAAATCGGTCTGGCTGCTGAACTTCTTGCGGATGCGCTCCCTGTTTCGTATGATATTGTCGATACGCAACTGCAAGTCGCTCATTTTGAAAGGTTTCGTGATGTAGGCATCGGCACCCGTCTCATACCCCACATTCTTGTCTTCATCCGTTGTCTTCGCTGTGAGCATTACCACTGGCAACTGTGCGAAATCGTCCGATTCCTTGATGCTGCGGGTCAGTTCGATACCGTCCATCACAGGCATCATGACATCGGTTATCACGATGTCGAGGTCGTGTTTATAGATGGTGTTCAGCGCCTGCTTGCCGTTGCGTGCCGTATAGACATGATAATGCTGGGCAAAGAGCTTGCGCATGAGTTCCAAGAGTTCGTGATTGTCTTCTACGATAAGCATAGAGTAATCCTTCTCTGCTGTTATGTCCTCATTCTCAATCCCTTCGTCCTGGTTCATCAACTGCTCTTCCATTTGGTCCGTCTGCTGGCTGTCAAGGGCCCTGTTGTCTGCCGTCAGGTCTATCTCGTCCTCGGCATAGGCAGCTTTTGTGATGGGCAGGGTGACGGTGAATGTGGTACCCTCCCCCTCACGGCTTTTACAGTCGATTTTACCATGATGGAGCTCAACGAGGCTGCGTGTCAGCGACAGACCGATACCCGTACCGAAGGTATTCATCCGCCGGTAGTCGCCGTCGAGGAAGCGGGTGTAGAGATGCTTCATCTTTTCCTTGGAGATACCGATGCCCTCATCGCTCACTTTCAAGGTGGCCTGTTGTCCGTCGGCAGTCAGTGCCACGGTAATGCGGCCGCCCTCCTTGTTGTATTTCACGGCATTCGACAACAGGTTGTAGAGTATTTTGTCTATCTTGTCCTTATCAAACCAGGCATCGATGCCCCCGGCGGGACATTCCACTATCAGCTCCCCACTTTTAGAGCCGGCCATCGGGCGGATGTTCTCGCACTCATAGGCGACAAAGCGTGAAAGGTCGCCCCTCGCCACCAACAGTTTCAGCTGTCCGGCCTGCGATTTCCGCACCTCAAGTATCTGGCGCAGCAGGCGGGTGAGCCGTTGTATGTTGTTCTGCACCAGACTGTAATTAGCACTGAACTGCGGTGCTTTCTGCCGCAGTTCATCGATAGAGGCAGAGATAATGGTTAGCGGTGTGAGCAGTTCGTGGGTAATATTGGTGAACACCACGGCCATGGCCAGGCGGTTCTTGGTCTTCAGGTAGTTCTTGTACCACAATATCATGCCGCAGACGGCGCCGGCCAACAGCGCAATATATATCAGATAAGCCCACCAGGTAAGATACCAGGGCGGCAACACATTCACTCTTATGCTGTAGGCCATTTCTGTCTGGTGGCCGTAGCTGTCGATAGCTTTCAGCCGCAGGCGGTACGTACCGGCCGGCAGGTTCTGGTAGGTGGCCATCCGGCTCTCCGCATCGGTATAGTGCCACTCGCGGTCATAGTCCTCCAGAAAGTAGGCGTAACGGCACTGCTGCTGGCTCTGATAGGTCAGGAGAGAGAAAATGACAGAGAATTTGTCTACCTGCGACGGTATGGTAATCTCCTTCGTATAGAAAGGCTGACAATCGGAAATCTTTTTCTGCAGGGCGGAGTCGAGCCAGGCGTAGGGCCGGTCGTCGATGAGCAGGTCCGACACAATCAGCGGAGCAGAGCCCGTGTGTTGATACTTTTCTATCTGGCAGGGCTCAAAAGAGAAGAAACCGCTCACATTGCCATAGAAGAGTTCCTTGCCATGGCGGAAAGAGCCGTGTGGAGAGAAATGGGGTGTCGCCAGACCGTCTTCCGCTCCGTAATAGGTCACCGTGTTGTTCTTCGCGTCACCCTTCAGCCGCAGCAGTCCCTTGTCGGTGGAGAGCCACAGCCATCCCTTGCTGTCGCCGTCGATGGAATAGATGCTGTTCACATTGATATGGAAGAGGTGGTTCACCGGCTCAAAAGCATCCTTCTCCGCCTGATAGAGAAACAGTCCGCCACTGCCGGCAATGGCCCATAGCCTGTGTTCAGCATCTTCATAGCAGCCGAGGGCATCTTCCAGGAGATAGTTGCCGGCTGATGGGGCATATTGGTGGAAATGGAGCGGCTGCGCTTGCCGCGCGTCACCGCTGATGCGGATAATGCCGGCATTCTCCGTGGCTATCCAGAGTCGGTGCAGATGGTCTTCGCTGATGTCCAGCACATTGCAGTTGCTAAAGTCGCGCCCCGCCTCACTCATCTTGAGCAGACGGCCCTTCCCGTCGGGAGACACCACCGACAAGCCACCGTTCTGGGCAATCCATATGGTGCCGTCGGTCTGCCGGTGGAAATCGTTCACACTGCCTTCTCTGACAAACGGTGTGTTGCGATGGTCCAAGCTTTGCACCGGCCTGCCCTCCTTCCATGAGAGGATACCGTGGGAGCTGCCCAACCAGAGTTCGCCGTCGCCCTTGTCCAGCACGGCAGAGATGGATTGAGCATGAATGCCCTCATGGCCCGTCATCTGGCCGAATCCGGGAATCTGACTGTTGTAGGTGACCCTGTTTTCCCCACGGTCGTATCGTGCCAGGCCATAAGGTTGGAGCCCGAGCCAGAACCGCCGGCCGTCGGAGGTGAAGACGCTATGGATGCGGTTCACTGGTAGTTCCCTGCCTACGGGATCGAGATTACAGAAGTGGAAAGGAGAGGGCTTCGTGCTGAGGTGCACGATACCCTGATTGCGGGTCACGGTCCACAGGTTACCCTTACCGTCGGTCACTATATCGTAGCAGAAATTAAGTTCGGGGTAGTTCTCCACCTCCGTCAGGTCATCGAGTTCCACACGGGTCAGGCCTTCTATGCAGCAGCCCCATACGGAATGACTCACAGGGTCTTCCAGCAGATGATGGAAGGTACGGAAGTCGCGCCTCCCCTCGTTGATATGGTGCACGCCCGGGGCCTTTTCGTTGTCAGGATGGTCCAGACACACGATACCGTTCTCCCAAGTGCCTATCCAGAGGCGCCCTCTGCTGTCTATCAGCAGCGACGAGGCGGTGTTGCGCTCGCTGAGCCGGGGATAGCCCACCATCCTACGGTTTTTCCTGTCCAACCGGAACAGGCCGCCCTCCCAGGTGCCTATGTACAGATGTCCCTTGGCATCCTCGGCAAACGAGTGTACGCCGGCCGGCACATCCAGATAGGTGAACACATCCTTTTCGGCATCATATTGGGCGGCACCGGCGTCTGTACCCGTCCAGACCGTTCCGTCGGCCGAAGTGAAAAGCACATTGACCGAACGGGCCTGCGCTCCACGAAGGTGGTAGGTCTTAAACCGTCCGTGCCGCCTGTCATAGCGCACCACTCCGTCGCGTGTTCCTATCCAAAGGCCGTCGGCCTTATCCTCTGTGATGCAACGCACATAATTGTTGGGCAGGATACCGGGCGAATAGGCATTGCTCCGGTATGACCTGAAGCGGTAGCCA
Organism: uncultured Prevotellaceae bacterium; assembly: GCA_900318915.1. GTDB lineage: Bacteria > Bacteroidota > Bacteroidia > Bacteroidales > Bacteroidaceae > Prevotella. The sequence continues at coordinate 9,283 of ONMI01000026.1, forward strand.
TCGAAAGAATGAAGTCCCTGGTCTGTTCCTATCCACATCAGTCCGTAGCGGTCGAGAACAAGGCAGCGGGCATCCTCCGTGCCCTGCACGGGAATCTGCGACAGGACCCGGAGCGGCACATGCTGTGCCGATACTACCTGACTGAAAGCAAAAAAGAAGAGCAGCAACAGTCTTGTCATCGACAAAAGGGTTTAGAACTTCAATGCTGCAAATATACAACTTTTATCTGTATTATCCACAATGTGATGTAAATACTTTAACGACATTTTTAGACGCAGGCGCATCTCTTTTTCCATCAAAAGACGAAGGAAAGGTCTTGACGGGAAGTCTTTTCCCCGAAAAATAACGATTTGTTCCCCTCAAATCACGATAAGGAGACACTGTTTCCCGATGGTCTGCCTACCTTTGCACGCAGAGAACGTAATCGTTTACGCCCCATACGAAACGCACACAATTACTAACCATAATACCATAAACTTTAAAACCCGTATCAAATGAACTATGCTCATTTAACTCTTCCATCCAAGAAGCTATGCTTCGCGATGGCGTTGGCAGCAGGAATGGTAGCATTCCCTTTGCCGACAATCGCAGACCCGGCAGTTCAGGCAGTGCAGCAGAGCGCTGTGGTGAAAGGTCAGGTAACAGACAAAAACGGAGAGCCGATTATCGGTGCCACCGTCAAGGTGAAAGATGCCGCGGCCGTAGGTACCGTGACCGACTTCGACGGCAACTATGAATTAAGTGATGTGCCCTCTCAGGGCACGCTTGTCATTACCTACATCGGCTATGCCACCAAGGAAATACCCTTCAAAGGCGGACAGACGGTGAACATCGTCATGGAGGAAGATTCCGAGACCCTGCAGGCAGTGGTGGTGGTTGGTTACGGTACGATGCGCAAGAAAGACCTCACCGGTTCTGTTGTGCAGATCGACCCGAGGAAGATTGCCGACCAGAACCCCGGCACGGTGCAGGACCTGCTGCGCGGCACACCGGGCTTGCAAATCGGATTCAGCTCTGATGCTCAGGCCAACGCCAGCATACAGCTACGCGGTCAGAACTCTCTTTACACCGACGGTTCGCACAACTCGCCCCTTATTATATTAGACGGCATGCAGTTCGCCGGCAGCCTCTCCGAGATCAACCCCGACGACATCGAGCAGATTGACGTGCTGAAGGATGCCTCGTCGGCAGCCATCTACGGTGCGAAGGCCGCCAGCGGTGTCATCATCATCACCACCAAGAAAGGTAAGGAGGGCAAGCCCGTCATCAATGTGAGCATGAACCTCGCCGCCAACACCAAAGCCGCCTACCGCGACGTGTTCAGCCCCAGCGAGTATATGACCTACCGCGAAGACTGGTACAAAGCCCAGACCTACGGCTACCGTGAGGACGGCACCTGGGGCTACTACGGAAAGGACAGCGGCATACCCGTGGGCTACTACGACCACTTCGACAACCTCTCCCAATATGGCATCTCGCAAGACCAGTGGGCCAGCAACGGTCCGAAAACCTCGCAGGCCGGCGAGTCGATGCTCAGCCTCTATGCACGCCGCATGGGCTTCGATGCCGACGCCGCCCTGGTGATGGAGAACTTCCTGGCCGGCAAGACCTACGACTGGGAGGACGCCGTGTTCCGCACAGGCTTCAACCAGGACTACAACGCCAGCATCTCCGGTGCCACCGACCGCATCAACTATTACCTGGGCTTCGGCTATCTGAACAACGAGGGTGCCATCCAGGGCGACGACTACTACACCTACCGCGCCAACATGAAGCTGAACGCCAAAATCACCGACTGGCTCGAAGTGGGTGCCAACGCCAACTTCCAGGACCGCAGCGACATCTCGCAGAAAGTGCCCCTGGGCAGCAACTACTGGGACGACAACCAGCTGCGCGAGTCGCCCTATGCCTCACGCTACGATGCCGACGGCAATGAGATACAGTATCCCCGCACCGGCAACCCCACCAACGGCGGCTACAACTATCACTTCCAGCAGCAGTATCTTGACCTGGACAAGGGCTACACCGTGCTCAACACCATCTTCAACGCAAAAGTGACCCTACCCTACGGCTTCACCTATCAATTCAACATCGCTCCGCGCTTCCAGTGGTTCTACGACCGCTACTGGATGTCAGCCTCGCTGCCCGACAGCAAGGCAGCCGACCGTGGCTCGAACCGCAACAATTCGAAGACCTTCAACTGGAACCTGAACAACACGCTGACCTGGGACCGCACGTTCAACGACCTGCACCACTTCACCGTCACTCTCGTTCAGGAGGCTGAGGAGAACCGCTATTGGTATGATGAGATTCATGCCCGCAACATCACTCCCACCGATGTGCTGGGATTCCACTATATCGAAGGTGCCAACAAAGAGCAGAGCTCCTTCAAGACCAACGACACGCACTATACAGCAGCCGCATACCTAGGCCGCCTGTTCTACGGATTCATGGACCGCTATATGCTCACAGCGACCGTGCGCCGCGACGGCTACTCCGCCTTCGGACAGAACAATCCCTGGGCCAACTTCTGGTCGCTGGGTGCCAGCTGGGTGCTCTCTGAGGAGAAATTCGCTCTCGACTGGAAATGGCTCGACATGGCCAAGCTGCGCCTCAGCTACGGTACCAACGGTAACCGCTCTCTGAACGACACCTACCTGGCGCTGTCGAACCTGGCCAACGGCGGACTCTATGCTTACTACAAGTATGGTTCCACCTCGCAGGAAGTGCTCAATGCTCTTCAGGTAAGCCGTCTGGGCAACCCCAACCTGGAGTGGGAGAAGACCTCCTCCTGGAACTTCGGTGTTGACTTCTCTCTCCTCAACCGCCGCATCTCCGGTAGTGTCGATGTCTACCACAAGCGCACACACGACATGATTATGGCCCAGCGCCTGCCCAACTTCACCGGCTTCAGCAGCATCACCACCAATCTCGGCGAAGTGACCAACACCGGTTTCGAAATCACACTGAACACCCGCAACATCGACACCGAGAACTTCAAGTGGAACACCACCCTGGGCTTCTCCTACAACAAGAACAAGATCAAGCACCTCTATTATGAGTACGATGAGGACGGCAAGGAAATGGACGACACCAGCAACGGCTGGTTCATCGGCAAGCCCATCGGCGAAATCTGGTATTGGGAGACCGACGGCATCTGGCAGGCCAACGAGGCCGAAGAGGCTGCCCTGGTGAACCAGAAGCCCGGTGACCCGAAAGTGGTCAACATCTATACAGAGGATGACAAAATTCTCGACGACGGCACCCGCGTTCCTGTCTACAACGATAAGGACAGAACCTACCAGGGCACTACCCAGCCGCCTATCTACTGGAACATGCGCAACGACTTCACCTTCCTGAAAAACTTCACCTTCTCCTTCTCCATGTACAGCTACATGGGCCACAAGAGCCGCGCCGGCTACTGGCTGAACGGTGACAACTCCGGTTCGATGTTCACCCAGACCTGCAACACCTTTAAGAAGGAATACTGGACACCCAACAACCCGACCAACGACTACGGCCGTCTGAACGCCGTGGGTCCCTCGGGCGTGACGGGCATCGAGAAGGTCTACAACCGCAGCTTCGTCCGTCTGGACAACATCACACTCGGCTATACCCTCCCTGTGGAGCTGACCAGCAAAATCGGCATTCAGCGTCTGCATGTGACGGCCGGCATCAACAATGTGTTCACCATCGACAGTTGGGAATACGGCGATCCCGAGACCGGAGGCTTTGCCAACCGTCAGTTCCAGTTCGGTCTGAACGTAACGCTCTAAAGATATAGAAAGCAAGTAATTGGAAATTATGATTACGTTAAATAGAAAGAAAGTCATGAACAACAAGAATATATTCAAGGGTGGAGTGGCAGTGATAGCAATGGCCTCGATGATGGCTGGTTGCAGCGACTCATTCCTGGAGCAGGATCCGCTGTCATTCTACGAACCGGCCACCACATACAGCACAGAGGCCGGACTGCAGGCCGCTCTCGCACAGTGCGACAAGCAGCTGAAAACCTACCGTATCGACGGCAACTGGAACAATGTGGGTATCTTCACCAACTACCTCATGTCGGATGTAGGCATGTATGCCAAGACCGATATGGGCGGCGGATTCCAAGACAACTTCGACGCCAAGCTGACACCTACTTCGGGTATGGCCGGCGGTGGAGACGGCAACTATATGCAGCGTTTCTGGGACCAGGGCTACAGCATGGTCAAATACGCCAACTCCATTCTCTCCTATGTAGACCAGGTGAAAGGACTCGACGACGCCACACGCGACGCCTACAAGGGACGTGCCTATTTCCACCGTGCCTACGCCTATTACAACCTGGCACTCCAGTTCGGCGACATACCCTTGGTCACAAAACTCATCAGTGTGCCCAAGCGCAACTACACCTCTGCCAGCAAGGAGGCTATCTTCAAGATGCTGGTCAATGACCTGGAGTTTGCCGTGCAGCATGTGCCCTCACAGGCCAAAATGAGCTATATGGGACAGGTGAACCAGGAAGGTTGCATGCACCTGCTCATCAAGTGCTACCTGGCTGTGGGCGAGTATGCCAAGGCCGAGGCCATGGCCACCGACCTGATCAGCAACCACGGGCTGAAACTGATGACGGAGCCCTTCGGCACCTGGCAGCCCTCCGGCAACGAGAAGACCTGGAAGGTGACCCGCAACGTGGTATGGGACCTGCACCGCACCCCCAACATCGCCGACCCGGCCAACAAGGAGACCATCATGATGATTTCCAACAGCAACGACCAGGACTTCACCACCTACAACATCATGCGCGCCTGCTTCGCCCACTGGAGCAACGGTATCATCCGCGACCCGCACGGACTGGGCGGCCCCGGACAGAACATAGCCCGCAACAACAAGGACTACAACGAGGAGCTCGACTGGGTGCGCGTGGCCGGACGCGGCATTGCGCTCAACCGCACTTCCTACTACTACAACAAGACCATCTGGATGGATGAGAACGGCGAGTACGACTGGCAGGACCTGCGCCACAACCGCGAGGTGGGCAACTGGATGGAGATGGAAGACTTCAAATACAACAACCGCAAGTCTGACTGCTACGGACAGAACTACCAGCTCTATGCCACCGAGGACTATGTAGACCCCTCCGACCCGTCGAAGATTCTGGTGCACAAGGGCGATATTCTCTGCTCCGACACCATACGCAGCTGGTATCCCACACCGCTCTATCAGCTCTACATCCTCGACACACCCAATGAGCAAAACATGGGCGCCAACCAGTTCCAGGGCGCATCGGGCAAGGGTGCCAACGGCGACATGTACCTCTTCCGCCTGGCCGAGACCTATCTGCTGCGTGCCGAGGCGCGCTTCTACCAAGGCAAGGTGGCCGAGGCTGCCAGCGACGTGAACATCATCCGTCAGCGCGCCAACGCCAAGAAGATGTACACCACCGTCACCATCGGCGACATCATGTCGGAGCGTGCCCGCGAGCTCTATCTTGAGGAGTTCCGCCAGGCCGAGATGGTACGCGTGAGCTGGTGTCTGGCCCGCAGCGGAAAGCCCGATGAGTGGGGCAACACCTACGACCTGAACACATGGGACAAGCAGGAGGGCACCGAGCTCAACGGCGGCAGCTACTGGTACCGCCGCTGCACCACCTACAATGTGTTCAACCATCCCTACGGCAAGGGACAGCAGGGCAACCAGACCTACGAATACAAGATCAACAAGCACAACCTCTTCTGGCCGGTACCCAATTCGGCCATCACGGCCAACAACAAGGGCCAGCTGCGTCAGAACTTCGGTTACGACGGCTACAGCGAGTCGATTCCGATGTGGACAAACTGGGAGGACGCCGTGGCCGACGAGGAGGTGGCCAACTAAGCATTCCGTTCACACAGTTGTTTTAGGTTATTAGTTAGAATTACTAAGCGGAGGGGGCAGTCTGCGAAAGGTGGACTGCCCCTTTTCCCAAACTATGACAATAGTTTGTAAAGAAATTCAATATATGGCCCGACAGCTGGTTCTTTCAAAATTTTTGATTAATTTTGCAGAGGATGGCATGCATGGTCTCCATGCCTGTGTCCGACGATTGTTCGGACGCTTCTGCCATCAAACTATTAAGATCTGAGAATTGTTATGAAGAAGATGATGATAACCCTGCTGATGCTCCTCCTCACATTGGGAGCTACGGCAAAAGAGAGCTCCGGCGGCACCTTCGAGTGCGGAAAGGGCACTTTCCTGCTCAACGGCAAACCGTTTGTGGTGAAGGCGGCCGAGGTGCATTACCCCCGCATTCCCCGCCCCTATTGGGAGCATCGCATACGCATGTGCAAGGCGCTGGGCATGAACACGCTCTGCCTCTATGTGTTTTGGAACATCCACGAACAACAGATGGGACAGTTCGACTTCACCGGCAACAATGATGTGGCCGAATTCTGCCGCCTGGCACAGAAAAACGGACTGTATGTCATCGTACGCCCGGGACCCTATGTGTGTGCCGAGTGGGAGATGGGAGGCCTGCCCTGGTGGCTGCTGAAAAAGAAAGACATCCAGTTGCGCCAGCGCGACGAATTCTTCATGGAGCGGGTCAGAATCTTCGAGCAGAAGGTGGGCGAGCAACTGGCTCCGCTGACCATTCAGCAGGGCGGCCCCATCATCATGATTCAGGTGGAGAACGAGTACGGCTCCTATGGCGAGGACAAACCTTACGTATCTGAGATACGCGACTGCCTGCGCAGTATCTATGGCGAAGAACTGACACTGTTCCAGTGCGACTGGAGTTCCAACTTCACCAAAAACGGACTCGACGACCTTGTGTGGACCATGAATTTCGGCACGGGTGCCAACATAGACCAGCAGTTCAAGCGGCTGGGCGAGTTACGGCCCGACGCACCCAAGATGTGTTCCGAATTCTGGAGCGGCTGGTTCGACAAGTGGGGCGCCCGGCATGAGACGCGCCCTGCCAAGGACATGGTGGCCGGTATGGACGAGATGCTGTCGAAGGGTATCTCCTTCTCGCTCTATATGACCCACGGCGGCACGTCGTTCGGCCACTGGGCCGGCGCCAACAGCCCGGGCTTCGCACCCGACGTGACCAGCTACGACTACGATGCGCCCATCAACGAGTACGGCCAGGCCACACCGAAATATCACGAACTGCGCAACATGATGCAGAAATACAGCGACAGGCGTCTTCCCGCCGTGCCCAAGCCTGCCGCACCCGTCATCACCGTGCCGAAGTTCACACTGGAAAGGGTGATGCGCATCAGCGACTACAAGACGGCCCAGCGGCAGAGCCGCGACGTGCTCACGATGGAAGACATGGACTGCGGATGGGGTATGATAGAATACACCACACGGCTGCCCGAGGTGCCCGTGAAGAGCGTGCTCACGCTCAACGACTGCCACGACTTCGCCATGGTCTATATCGACGGCCAATTCATTGGCAAGATAGACCGTGTGAAGAATGAGAAGTCTGTCCTGCTGCCGCCCGTAAAGAAAGGGCAGGTGCTGAACATCCTGGTTGAGGCCATGGGACGCATCAACTTCGGCCGCGCCATCAAAGACTTCAAGGGCATTACCGACCAGGTGTTGCTGCATGCTGAGATTGACGGCCACGAAACCACCTGGAACCTGAAAAACTGGGACATCATCACCATGAGCGACGACTACCACGCCATCAGCCGTGAGATGAACCAGGCACACGAAGACCTGAAACGCACTACCGACATTGAGAGCGAAGGCGGCTACTACCGCGGCTACTTCAACCTCTCGAAGGTGGGCGACACCTTCCTCAATTTCGAGACATGGGGCAAAGGACAGGTATGGGTGAACGGCCACGCCATGGGCCGCATCTGGTCCATCGGACCGCAACAGACGCTTTATGTGCCGGGATGCTGGCTGAAAAAGGGACGCAATGAGGTGGTCGTGCTCGACATCATCGGTCCGAAACAGTGCGTAGTCTGGGGACAGGACAAGCCTGAGCTGAACAAGCTGCAGCTGGAGAAGAGCAACAAGCACAACAACATCGGCGACAAGCCCGACCTCAACTCCGCCACGCCCTGCCCGGTAAACGGCGGCACCGACGAGGCCGTCACGGCACGGCCCGGCAACGGATGGCAGCTCTTCAACTTCCAGAGACCGCAGCGAGGCCGCTACCTCGCCATCGAGACGCTCTCCACGCAGAAGGAGGGCGACCGTGCCGCCATCGCCGAACTGTACCTCCAGGGTACCGACGGACAACGCATTAGCCGCGAGTCCTGGACCACGAAGTACGCCTCCTCGGAAGAGGAGAACGGCAACCACACTGGCGACAAAGTGTTCGACCTGCAGGAAAGCACCTTCTGGCAGACAGAGAAAGGCAGCGCGCTGCCGCATCTGCTTGTCATCGACCTCGGTGCCGAACAGACCGTAACCGCTATGGAATATCTGCCGCGCGCCGAGCAGGGCGCGCCCGGCAGCATCAGAAACTTTAGAATCTTCATTTACTAATCAGCGAGATGAGAAAAATCTTTTTTTGCCTTGCCCTTCTCTCGGCAATGGCCGGTCAGGCCCGCTCGGGCGACAAGGTGAGAGACATCATCAGACGTGTGAACAACTACTGGCAGAGCCACAACCCGGCCGAAGTGCGGGCGTTTTGGGACAATGCCGCCTATCACACGGGCAACATGGAGGTGTATAAACTGCTCCAGGACCCGCAGATGCTCGACTACAGCATCCGATGGGCGGAGCACAACCAATGGAAAGGCGCCACCGAACCCGACCCGGCCAAATGGAAATACAAGCGATATGGCGAGGGACAGGACTATGTGCTCTTCGGCGACTGGCAAATCTGCTTCCAGACGTACATCGACCTCTACAACCTCTCGCCCGACGAGAGGAAGGTGGCGCGTGCCAAGGAGGTGATGGGCTATGAGGCCGACTCCAAGGTGCACGACTACTGGTGGTGGGCGGATGCGCTCTACATGGTGATGCCGGTTATGACCAAGATGTATAAGTTGACGGGCGACGTGAAATACCTGGACAAGCTCTATGAGAACATCCTCTACAGCGACAGCATCATGCTCGACAGCGAGACCGGCCTCTACTTCCGCGACGGCAAGTATATCTATCCGAAACACAAGACCGCCAGCGGCAAGAAAGACTTCTGGGCACGCGGCGACGGATGGGTGCTGGCCGGACTGGCCAAGGTGCTGCAGGACCTGCCCGACGACTATGCGCACCGCCCCTTCTTCGTCGAGAAATACACGCGTCTGGCCCGCGCCGTGGCAAAGACCCAGCAGCGCGAAGGCTATTGGACGCGGTCTATGATGGACCCGGAGCAGGCACCCGGACCGGAGACCTCGGGCACCGCCTTCTTCTGCTACGGAATGCTCTGGGGCGTGAACCATGGCTATCTCTCCAAGAAAGAGTTTGCCCCCACCATCAAGAAAGCATGGAAATATCTCTCGAAGACGGCCCTGCAGGCCGACGGCAAGGTGGGCTATGTACAGCCCATCGGCGAGCGGGCCATACCCGGACAGAAGGTGGACGCCGACTCGCAAGCCAACTTCGGCGTGGGCGCTTTCCTGTTGGCAGCCTGCGAATATGTGAGATACCTTGAGAACTAACCCCATTTCACCCTTCCATTCACGATGAGAACGAAGTTCATCCTCCTCCTGACCTTGGCGTGCTCTCTGCTGGCCTATGGCCAGCCGGCAGAGCCGAGTCTGTCGCTGATGCCGCAGGCCGGCCATGCCTTCTGGCGCGACTCCATCCCGGCGGCGATGCGTCAAAGCTATATAAGTTACGGCGAGCAGTATCTGGGCCGGCCATGGACCGTGCTGCCGTGGACCGTCTTCGCCGAGAACAAAATCAACGGCAACCGCGTGAACTACGAAGCGGCCTGCTTTGAGAAACGCCGCCAACTGGCCGCCCTCGTCATGGCCGAGATTATGGAGGGCAAGGGGCGTTTTCTCAACGATGTCATCAACGGAGTGGGCAGTTTCTGCGAAGAGACTTGGTGGGGCATCCCCGCCCACTACAACAAGCGCATCCCCCTGTCAGGGCAGCAGGAGGTGGACCTCTTCAATGCCGAGACGGCCAGCCTCATCGCCTGGACCCGCTACATGCTCCAGCCGCAGTTCGACGCCTTCACACCCGACCTCTGCCAGCGCATAGACAGCGAGATAGAGCGGCGCATCCTGCGGCCGGCCCTCGCCAAGGACTACTGGTGGAAAAAGGCGGGCATGAACTGGAATCCGTGGATTTGCTCCAACTGGCTCACCTGTGTGCTCATCAGCGAGAAAGACGCAAGCCGCAAGGCAGAGGCCATCAGCCAGATACGGCGAGCCACCGAGGCCTTCATCGATTCCTATCCCGCCGACGGCGGCTGCGACGAAGGGCCGGGATATTGGGACCGCGCCGCCGCCTCGATGTTCGAGGTGCTGCGACTCCTGAAGATGGCGGGGGCAGATGCGGGAACCACACTCTCCCCCCAAAATCCCAAACTGAGAAACATGGCGGCCTACGCCTACAAGACGTACATCGGCAACACCTACTGCGTGAACTTCGCCGATGCCCATGAGAACAAGGCGGTGCAGCAGGTGAACATCGTCTATCCCTTCGGCCTCTACCTCGACGACACCGTGATGCGTCAGTTCGGCGCATACCTGGGGCATCAGAAGCAGGTGCTGGAGCATCCGGCCGCCCTCTACGACAAGAGCGGCAATTTCCCCACGCTCGGACGGGAACTTTTCTTCCTGCGCCACATCCACGACTTCATGGCCGAACAGCCGCGTGAGCCACAGCTCAGGGAGGTATGGCTGGCCGACCTCCAAATCATGGCGGCACGGCGCGGCTCCCTGTACCTCGCCATGAAGGGCGGCACCAACGGCGAAAGCCACAACCACAACGATGTGGGCTCGTTCATCGTCTATGCCGATAATGAACCGCTGCTCATCGACCCCGGCGTGGGCGAATACACCGCCAAGACATTCTCAAAAGACCGCTATGCTATCTGGACCATGCAGTCGCAGTTTCACAACCTGCCGCAAATAAACGGGGCCGACCAGAAAGACGGCAAGGAGTATGCCGCCAAAGTGGTGAGCCACAAAGACGGCCAGCTCACGCTCGACCTGGCCGGGGCCTATCCTGAAGAGGCTGCAGTAAAAGTGTGGAGGAGAACAGTCAGCGCAGCGAAGAAGGCCATTACCGTCACAGAGGACTATGTGCTGAACGATTACCGCGGGCCCTCGAAACTGATGCTGATGACCACTTGCCCGCCCCAATGCTCCGAATCGGCTGTCACACTGGGCAACCACCGCATCGACTTTGACGCCCGCCAAATGGAAGCGGCAGTAGAAAACATCAGCGACCGGCTGGACCCGCTGCTCCGGCAAATATGGGGGAAGGAGATGTACCGCATCGTTCTCACCGTGAAATCAACGAATACCAAGAACAAAATCAAATACACTATCAGATGAAGAGACTTTATATCGTGATGGCTGCAATGGTGCTGCTCCTGCCCCTGCACGCAGCCCGGAAAACAAAGCAGCAGCCCTCCGACCGCGAGTATTGGTGCTCGCTGGCCTACAAGATAGCCCAACCCGTGCTGGAGAACATGGCCAAGGGCGAACTGCAGAAGAACATGAAGACTGAGTTCTCGCCCTCTTTCGACAACCGCGACCGCAGCGTGGTCTATATGGAGACCTTCGGACGGCTCATGGCCGGCATCGCTCCCTGGCTCACGCTGCCCGATGACGAAACGGCCGAGGGCGTACAGCGCCGACAACTGCGCGAGTGGGCACTGGCGGCCTATAAGAATGCGGTCGACCCCGACTCGCCCGACTATCTCTGCTGGGGCAAGGCAGGGCAGAATCTGGTCGACGCCGCCTATATCGCCGAGTCGTTTCTCCGGGCTTGGGACGTGCTGTGGCTGCCGCTCGACGAGGTGACCCGGCAGCGGTACATCAAGGAGTTTCAGGCACTGCGCAGGATAGACCCTCCCTACACCAACTGGTTCCTCTTCTCATCGACCATAGAGAGTCTGCTGGCCAAGGCCGGCGCGCAGTTTGATGAGTTCCGCGTCAACACCGCCTGCCGCAAGGTGGAGGAATGGTATGTGGGCGACGGCTGGTATGCCGACGGCCCCGTCTTCGCTTTCGACTACTATTCGAGCTATGTCTTCCATGCCATGTATCTGGAAACCCTTCAGGCCATGGTCGACGCCAAGGTGAACTCACGTCTCGACTACCAGAAATACCACGACCGTGCCCTGAAGCGGGCGCAGAAGTTCGCCATCATCCTGGAGCGCTTCATTTCGCCCGAAGGCACTTTCCCGGTTATCGGCCGTTCCACGCCCTACCGCATGGCGGCCATGCAGCCTCTGGCGCTGATGGCATGGTACCAGACGCTGCCCACCGAACTCACCAACGGACAGGTGAGGGCCGCGCTGACCAAGGTGCTGCACCGTATGTTCGACATCCAGAACAATTTCAACGACGCCGGCTACCTGACCATCGGTTTCTGCGGCTCCCAGCCCGAGACGGCCGACTGGTACACCAACAACGGCTCGCTCTACATGACCAGCCTCGCCTTCATGCCGCTTGGACTGCCGGCCAGCCATCCGTTCTGGACCGATGCGCCCCAGCCTTGGACACAGGTGAAGGCATGGGGTGGCCAGCCGTTCCCGAAAGACCACCGCTGGGCCGACGATATCCACACCCGCGACAAATGGTGACGGCGTGCCGGCACCTCCTTTCATTTAGCCAACTTTTTCCGCCCTCCCGCGATATAGATGCCGCGGGAGGGCTTTTTGATGCGCTGTCCCTGCAGATTGTAGTAGGAATCGGAAGCTGCCGGAGCGGCCGATGGCGGAACGACCGCCAGACTTGTGGTGTCGACCGAATACTGCTCCTCCGTAATGGATTCGAGTCGGAACACATTGAATATCAAGTCGTAGGCCTCTGTCTGGGGGTTGGTGTTCAGACCCTCGCCATGCTTGCCGTTGCCTTCATAGAAGAGACCTATGCGGCCGTCGTCGAGCAGCACCATGTCGGAGTAGGCGGCGAAAGTGTCGCTCACGGTGAGTCCCTCCTTCCACCCGGCGGCCATGTCGGCGCCGGTCTGCCAGTCGGCGGTCTCTGCCAGTTCTTTGTAGTAGAACCGCATGCGTTTGCGCCCGTAGTTGTTTTCATAGTCTCTCTTCCCGTTGGTGTGCGAGGGCATGGCCACCACCGCCACATGCACGGTCCGGTTGTCGGCGGCGCGCACGGCCGGCAGGATGAGCAGCTTGTTGTTCGAGGCGTTGTTCATGCCGGTGATACCGCTCACCGCCGTGCTCCAGGAGCCAGTGGCCGAGCGCACGTCGGTGAAGGTGAACACATTGAAGTTTTTGTGGCCGCGGGTCAGTGTCTCGGCATTGTCGTTGTCGGTGCGGCCGCTGTCGTCGCGCACCATGAGCACGATGTTGCCGTCGGGCAGTTCCTCCACCCTACCCTCCTCGAAGACCGACCCGCGGGGCAGCGTGGTGCCGCCGAGCAGGTGCCAGGTGTCGCCGAAGTCGTCGGAGTACATCACCCCGGTGCCGTTGCCCTGGTCGCTGGTGCGCACAGGAAAGGCGGCATAGATGCGGTAGTAGTCGCCCACCTTCACATAGCGGCTCTGGTGCAGGCTACCCGAGGTGATGAAGAGGGCGGTGGCCTTGCCGCCGTAGAGGCCGTAAATGCTGTTGGTCACATCGGTGCCGGTGTCCCAGGTGTGGCCGTTGTCGTTGCTTCGGAAGCGTCCCACCCGGATGGGCCGTTCCGCGGTCGAGGCGCCGATGCCCGTGATGCCCGACGCGCAGAAGACGAGCACCCGTCCGCTCTCGCGGTCGGCCACCACGGCGGCATCGCCAGTGGCATAGTTCCAGTCGGCGGTCGAGGGGCTGTTGGTGCTGAGCACCTGGCTGTCGGTCCAGGTGAGTCCGTTGTCATTGCTGTGGCGGAACACGAGTTCTATCTTGCTGTAGGTATCGCCGCGGCTGTTGCCGATGTCGTCGAGGTGGTAGCGGTGGTCGCCCACGGCCAGCAGACTGCCCTCATGGGTGCGCACGATGGCCGGAATGCGGTAGCTGGGTGCGGTGCCGTCGCACTTGGGCTGGTCGGGCGACCTCCAAAGCGTCTGCTCCCCCGCATCCGGGTCATCGGGAACACAGGTGGGCGAGTAGACCAGTCCGTCGAGGGCATTGCGCCCTTCGGTGTCGGTGATGACGAAGGTGAACATCCATTTGTTCAGCCGCACGATATTGGAGGGCAGAGCCACATAGGGCAGTTTGAGGAACACTTTGTTCCAGCCTTTCCGCAGATGGACGGGCAGGGGCGGCCGGGCGGTGCAGTTTTCATTGCCCAGATTGTCTTCCAGGCCTACGGTCTTGCCGGCATTGTCCCAGACGGGCGGCAGCAGTTCGGCATCGTTGAGCCACACGCGCGAGCCTTTATGGTCCCAGGCACCGGCAGGGGGTGCCTGGTCTTTCTCCGACCGGCTGTAGTTCTGAAATTCTATCAGTGCGCCGGCCTCCTGCTCCACGGGCGAGTAGACATAGGTCCAGGCATAGGCGGTGGTGTTCACTTCCGGGGCGGGATAGAAGGCGGGCACCACCGTACCCCACACATGCCGCAGGTAGACGGTGCCGCCGGTGGCAAGACCGGTGCCGTAGGTCTTTCCTCCGTAGGTATACTGGTCTTGCGGTCCCTCCGTCTCGGGCGGGAAGACGGCCGTAGGCGAACCGCCGTTGGGAAAGGCGTCGGTGATGCGCCAGTGGAGGTGGCTCTGCCCTACATAAGGCACAGGCTCGTTCTTCAGCGAGTGGTCTTTGTGGAAGAGGAAGCGCCGCTCCCAGTCGGCAAAGGCCTCATACTCACTGCCACTGCCGGGCAGCGTGGTACCGCCCTGCTCTATATAGGCGCTGCCGCCGCCCAGCCAGGCGCGCTCGGCGGTGGCCAGCACGTTGGCGTAGAAGTTATTCTGCCGCAGAATGTCGTCTTGTGTGGGGGTCTTGCGGTCGTTCCAGTAGGCCGACACGGCGCCGGCCACGTTGGCACCGCCCTTCTCCACCCGGTCGATGCTGCTCTTGTAGATACCGACCACATCGGCGAAGAGGTCGAAGTGGTTGGCGTAGTTGTAGCGGCTGTCGATGAAGGGGATGCCCTCCACATCCTTGGCCCGTGAGCTCCATCCGCTGAGCAGGTCCACACCCATGGCGGCGGTGGGAATGGCGCCGTTGCCGTAGGGGTCCCAGCAGGCCACCCGTTTGCCGTGGGCCTTCACGGCCTCTGTCATAGTGAGGATGAAGCCCATAGACACGCTGGTCTCATCGAAGCCGAGATGGAGATAGGGGGCAAGCGGGAAAGCTTCGGCCAGTTCGCCGATGATATCCACCAGCTCAGACCACCCCTGGGGGGAGTCCATGGTGTGGCCCATGGCAGTAGTAAAAGCGGTGCTGTGGCCGGGCATGTCTATTTCGGGTATCACCGTGATGCCGCGTTCCCGGGCATAGGCCTCCACCTCGGTGCACTGGGCCTGGGTGTAGTACAGCCCGGGATATCGGGTCATGTTTTCCGCGGCGTTGAGGGCCGGGTAGCGCTTCGACTCGAAGCGGAAGGCCTGGTGGTCGGTCAGGTGCCAGTGGAAGGTGTTCACCTTGAAGCGCGAGAGGAGGTCGATTTCTTTCTTGAGCTCCCCGACATCGATAAACGAGCGTCCCACATCGTGCATATAGCCGCGCAACTTGAAGGCGGGCCAGTCGGTGATGGTGCAGGCTTCCAACTCGGGTGTTCCCTCATAGCCTTCGGCCATCTGCATCAGGGTGGCGGCGGCACGGACCACGCCTGTAGCCGTGACGGCCTTGATGCCGACCGACGAGGGGGTCACCGTGAGTTGGTACACCTCGTTGTCGTAACCGGCCAGGGGATAGTCGTAGGCGCCAGCTATTTCCGTCACTTTGGTCACCGTGACCACAGGGGCCGACGCATCGTCAGTGACACCGGCTCCCTCTTCTTGAAAAAAGCGGGCCAGCAGCGGGCACTGCAGGGCATCATCGCCGTACACGATGCGCACCGGCTGTGACAACATAAACGAACCGGTCTCACGGGCCAGCATCTGAGGTCTGGGCAAAAGATGGGCTATTTTTCCCTGCACTGTCAATAAGGACATCACGCAGAGAAGAAACAGGACTGCGAATCGTTTGAAGTGCTTCATGGCATTTCTTTTTAGTTTTAGAGATACTTCGCAAATATAATGAAAAATCCTGATTCCTAAAAATAATTCACATCTGATGTGTATCAGATTCCCCGCGTTTGATGGAGATGGACAGGGAGCGACAGGAGATAATGGAAAAGCTCATGGAGCAATAGCGCGCCTTGGCCGCCGGTGACTACATCATGAATTTGGTACGCATATTTGCTGATGAAGGTACTTCTGCAAAAGTCGAAATCCAAGCTGGCATTCTCTCATTTGGTTACAATCTTAAAAATCGCCGTCTGTTCACATAAGGACATTGTCATGCTCTTGAACAATCCGATGACAGAGTGGGATACTTTCCTCTCCCTTCCTATAGTTGATTATCTGTGGGTTACAAGAAAAAAAAATACAGGAAAGCTATTGCTGTAGGGCACAAAAAGATTAAAACTTTTAAAATAATCTTGCATTATAAAATATTATTATGTATATTTGCGAAACAAACGTGATGATAGCCATTATCATCCAGCCTTATAAATCTTAATTCTCCATAAACCGCCCCACAATCCATGAAGAGACCACAGGCAGCTATTCTTATTCAGGAAAGGGACGCCGTGGGGACAATTCCCTCCACGGACGAGCTGACCCGCGTGGACTACTGCGGGAACATGGTCTACGACCGCGGAGAGCGCAGGCTGCTGCTTGAGAACGGATACGTCACCTTCGACATCACCACAAATACGCCCTCCTACCACTTCTACCTCCGCGACCACCTGGGCAACAACCGCGTGGTGATGGCCGGGGACGGCACCGTGGAGCAGGTGACACACTACTATCCCTTCGGCGGTGTGATGCGGGAGTCTACTAATCCCGGCCTCCAGCCCTACAAGTACGGCGGGAAGGAGCTGGATCGCACCTCCGGTCTCGACGCCTACGACTTCGGAGCGAGGATGTTCTTCGCCGACCGCATGCAGTGGGGGCAGATGGACCCGCTGTGCGAGAAATACTATGATGTGAGCCCGTATAACTATTGTGTAAACAAGCCGGTGAATGCTTTTGATTCCGATGGGAGGGATTGGTATGAATTAGGTGGAGAAGTTTTTTGGAATGTTGATGTTAGTTCACAAAGCAACACACCTGAAGGAGGGACCTACTTAGGTAAAAGATACAACGGCTTGTCTATTGACAAATATGAAATAACAGTCTTTAATGAAAATAAAGATAGTCTTAAAACAGGAATATGCATCATATTAAATTATGAACCAAGTGATGGCAGCAGTACCGACCAAATGAGGTGGGTGCAAAATTACAAATGTACATATGACGATGGCTATATTAAACAGTATAAAGATCCAGAAGACGGAAAAGGCATCTTTTATTTTACTGAGTCTGAAGAAAAACAATATAATACTGGAGTTAAATATCTTTTTTATGACGCTCCATATCGTAGCAAAAACAATCCTTTTATATGGGAAGGAGAGTTGTCCCTTGTTTCAACAGGAAGCAAAGGCAATGTTATAATAAGCACACTAAAATATGGTTTTAAATCAACCTATGTTAAAGGTCAACAAGGAGAGACGACTTTGTTACCCCAAATAAGAATAATAGAGCCCTCTGTCTTTCAAAAAGTATTAGTATATGGACACAAATAAATGTTTGGTTTTTGTTTTATTCACAATAATGATAAATTGTTACCATTCTGATGTGATAGCTTCATCTTTTTATGAGATTCAAAAGGTGGGTGAAAATATGAAAAGGGGAAAAAACAAAGAAAAAATATTGTTGTTTTTTTATAATACCAATTTAAAGCCTTTACAATTTTTCTATGACAAGAGAGGGAAAAGTATCGAGAAAGATATGGATTATTGCTCCTTGTCAAATAAAAAAAATCCACCTTTATCGATAAAAGTTGAAAAAACTCTCTATAATAAATATCAGGAAATTCTAAGTCAAGACTGGACAACAGACAGTCTTTTGGATATTCGCACTTCTTATCGTTTATGTATTGGCGTATGGTCGTGTAATGGTTTCTCCCATAAATATGTTACCCTTGACAAGAGTTGCAGTTTTTTAAGTAACCTCATTGCTGTATCTGAAAAAAGTGTAAATGCAAGAAACATTTTGTCAGCCTATAAGAATACCTTATTTGAGGACAACAAAGAAAGCTATGGACGCTGTATTGTCATGAATGAATTATGTCTCGTTCCCAAAGGCGAAAGTTCCATGAAAACTCCTGAAGAGATTATTTTTGCAAAAGGAGAATTTAAGAGTAATGTCATAGATTGGCATAGCTACACTCAATTATTAAATTACATTAACCAATCTACCTTAGTTCAAGACAAACCGTCGGGTAAGCTTGGAGACCTCGAGATTCTTATATTGAATAAAGGTCATTTCGCAAAACGATTTGTAGAGAAAAGACACAAATGTTTTTTTATAAAAGATGTCAGGAACTATCTTGTCTCTTTTCGAAACGTCACTCAACAGTTGGATATCATGGAATCCATTGTTCATTATGAAGAACGTAAAGACAGTTTTCTCGCACATATTGATGATACAGAAGACAAGATAGTCTTTGAACAAATAGGAGAACGTGATATAATAATATATCCTATACAGATTTCATATAAGGCTATAGGAAGGCAAAGTTTAAAGGGCGTAACAAACTATGCAAACGAAGTGTTCACCGAAAACAATAATAAAACAAGTTTATCAATTAAAGATATATGCTTAAATATTTTGGAAAAATATCATTATAAAGTGAGTGAGACTTCCTACAATGAGATGGTTGACAGTATATTGGATGGAAATTTCCAAACCCCAGTTGTTCCAATTACTTTCAATGGAACACTAAGAATAACTGTCTTTAAAAGCGGTGAATACGTTGTTAGCAAAATAGTTACATTGGATAAATTAAAAATCTTCATTAACCAGCAATTGAAAATTTTGAGGAAAAACGGTGAAGAGTGTCTTGATTTGGAATTATGGGGCAAAAAGTTTGGCACTCCTCTAATTAAAAGGTTTTTTACTCTTCTTGATTTTCCTGACTGTTACTATCAGGTCAATCAAATGCTTTTCTATGGCAAAACATATTGAATCATGTGTATCATAGTTCCAATGTATCGCGGGGACGGATACGTGACTTTTGACATCACAACAAACACGCCTTCCTACCATTTCTACCTGAGAGACCACCTCGGCAATAACCGCGTGGTGATGGCCCAGAACGGCACCGTGGAGCAGGTGACACACTACTATCCCTTCGGCGGCGTGATGCGGGAGTCGACGAATCCCGGCCTTCAGCCGTACAAGTACGGCGGGAAGGAGCTGGACCGCACCTCCGGCTTAGATGCGTATGACTTCGGGGCCAGAATGTACTTCGCCGACCGCCTGCAGTGGGGACAGATGGACCCCGTATGTGAGAAATATTATGACGTGAGCCCGTATGGGTATTGTGGGGGTAATCCTATCAAATTCTCTGACAGCAGCGGCTGTTTTAGGACAGATTTTCTTGACGGATCTCAAGGTACACATCAATTTGTGAATGATGGCAGAAACCAAGTTCTGGAAATATCCAATGATATGTTTAAGCGACTTGATGCGACAGGATTCGACCCGAATAGTTCTGTTTACCAAGAGGCCATAGCTAACGGCTTGTTGAGAAGAGATTTATTCTATACTGTTGAGAACGTTCTTGCTAAATCCACTTTTGTTCCACACACAGGTAAAAGTTGTTTTGATTTGGCGGTAGCTCAAAATGAAAAATCGGGAACAAATATCCAAGGACCCGATAATAGGATAGATATATTGGATGAAAACGCATGCGTCATAGATGAAAACCTTATAGATGGTGTGAAATATATGAAAGAGCAGCTTTCTTCTGGAAA
>ONMI01000004.1 GCA_900318915.1 uncultured Prevotellaceae bacterium
ATAATTAACTATATCTAATCTCTAGTGGGCATATGCATCAGCATTTCTCTCTCCCCCTCTACCAAATGTTCGGCACAGACTATCGGTTTGTGCCCGAACATTTGCGTGATGTTCTATTGGCCGCACACGACAGACACTGCAATGCTGAGAAGATATTGCAGCAGACAGAAGAGGGCGTCTTGGAAATGTATGACCAATACAGGCGGGATGAGTGCTGGGATGGGTGGCAGACGAGAAGCGGTGAACGACGCTGTCTGCAACTGCTTCTGAAGACGAGGAAACGACTGATGGACAAAATGTTTCATCAGACGGAGGAAACTTTCTGCCGATTCTCTGAAATCAATGATACACTGCTGGATCTCAGCCGAGATGCATGTAAGAAAATCATGGCGCTCTATGAGGCATGGCTGAAAGACGAAGAGAAAGAATGGGCGAACGACTGCCAAGTATGCGGCAGGATCTTTGCCGAAGGATGGGAAGAAAAGGAGACACCCACTGGTGATGAAAAAGCAGACGCCGATTACAGCCGGATGATGGCCATCATCGAGGAGGTGGATGAGCGCGACTTGCTGCACGTCGAGTTCTCGGGTAGCCCAGATTACACCCTGGACGATGGGTGGAAGTGGAAGTGCGAAGTGAATTCATCGCTCCTCTTCAGTTACGGTGGCCCGCACCCCTACGGCGATTTTGTCATGTGCCGGGCATTCCAACATTTATATAGCGAAAGTCTCTACAGCCATCAAGACATTCTGCGAATCAAAATGTTTTGGGCGGATGTCGCTCTCACTCATCAACGTATCGTAACCCCTCAAGGAAAACTGCTATGAAACGAAGAGACCCCCAAAGCACCTTGCAAGTTTATCCACACATCTACAGTCAGCCCTATTACGAACTGGAAGCCTGGATAGAGACGAATCCATTGGACCGGGAGGATGCCTTGCGATGCTTTGAGACGGAAGGCTGTATTCCCAGCAACCTGCAGAAAAGCCTCGTGGGTGTCTTCCCCACCAAAGAAGATGCCATCTGTAGTATGGAGGAGTTGTGTGAGGACCAAGGGGGACACTTTCCTATCTTCTTACTGCGCCAGAAACCCCAGTGTATGATGATGCCGGCTGGGACATATGTCAAGGAATGGACCTTCGTGCACGCCCTATTGGAGGATGAGTCGTTGGTGCGCAACTATGCCGAAAGCGATTACACCTTCCTCGGCAGGCCAAAAGAGATGATACACCACAGTGAAGGCGACATCGTGGTGGTGGTGGAGGACGACCGTACTTTCTGGGGGGTGGTGGGAGGCCTGCCGCCTGTGTATGACGGTCAGGGGCACGGCGATTGGTCGGATGACCAATATTTAGTTTGGTCGGCACCGGGACATCACCACCACATACGTGCCCACCATGTGCTCCACCCGTGGTCTTCCATCCCAAGTTTTATAACGACTCTGCTTGCAGGTATAGAGAGGTAGCAGTACTTTCCTTACGCTCATGGGATGTGAACAAGGAGGTGTCATAATCATTTAGCTGCAATTTAGATAGAAGCAAACAGATTGAATCTCATGTCCAGCCAAAACATTTTATCTCCAAATACGTAAAGGCTTGAATTGAGCAACACAGCCGGGAAAGAACTTCGTTCCCGGCTTTTTTTGTCTCCAAGAGCGCCTTTCCCCTCGTAAAAGAAGCTGTCGAAAAACACTGACACGACAGTCAAAACCGATTGACGGAAAATGCTTTTCACTATCATTTCCTCCTGTTAATTTTGCAGCAGTAAAACTTAAAACTGCAAAAAAGATGAGTGAAAATTTCGACGTTAATTCCATGCGCTCATGGTCCAAGAACTGTTGTGTGATTAGAAAACTGCTCGCCACACCCACTACTGCTGGTGATGGCGAGGTGGTGCTTCTCGACATCATCGAGCGAATAGTGGATTTCCTGAAAAGCTATGATAAGGACGAAGACACAACGCCCCAGGAAGAATCTGACATCGACGTCAAGGAACTCCTCGGAATCATAGCCGATAAGTTCGGCATCACCGAGCGGCAGGCCCTGATATTCTGCACCTGCATGGGTGCAGGTGCCAGGAGAATCTCCATGGATTTACTTGCCTACAGCTTAGGCATCAATACCATCCGTGTGCTCACTTTGGACAAAGACCTACAAGAATTGCTCAGCCGACGTCTGCTCAGGAAGGTGAATGCGAGAGACGAGAATGAGCTCTACATCCCGGCTGCTGTGGTCAAGGCCCTCAAGAACAACGAGGTCTATGTCATGCCTAGATGGCAGGGGCTGAATTGTGTACAATTTTTTGAGACGATGAACGCTTGTTTCGCTGAGTTAAATGATGAGGTCGTCAGCGTAGAAGAACTGACTGGCGACATTGAAGGCCTTCTCAATGACAACCGACAAGTGGATTTCGCCAGCAAAGTGCAAAGCCTGCATCTGGACGCCCGGGATAAACTGTTGTTGCTCTTCTTCTGCAACCGAATTGTCAATTTCGACGACAGCAGAATCCTGTTCAATGAAATTGAAGGCCTCTATACCTCGCGTAGTTCTTTCTTCAGGAACAAAGAACTCTTGCGCAATGGCAAGCATCCCCTTTGCCAACTTGGACTTATCGAGTTTGAGTGTGATAACGGCATGGTCGACACCTCTCTCCTGAGGCTCACCGACGAGGCTAAAACTAACCTGCTGGCTGAGCTGGGACTGAAACCCAAGAAACCGGTGATGAACGATGTGATGAAGGCCGACACCCTGAAGCAGAAGGAGATGTTCTATACCGCCGGCAACCAGCGCCAGGTGGATGAACTCACGGATTTCTTCGACCATGACAAATACTGTCAAATCAGGGAGCGAATGCAGAAGCGAGGCTTCCGCTGCGGATTCGCATGCCTCTTCTACGGCAGCCCCGGCATGGGAAAGACCGAGACGGTGTATCAACTCGCACGACAGACGGGCCGCGACATCATGGTGGTGGACGTGCCCAAAATCAAAAGCAAATGGGTGGGCGACTCGGAAAAGAACATAAAGGCGCTATTCGACCGCTACCGCAAGTTGGCGGCCGCGAGCGAGGTCGCACCCATCCTGCTGTTCAACGAGGCCGATGCCATCATCAATACCCGGAGAAGCAATGCCGAGAGTGCCGTGGACAAGATGGAGAATACTATCCAGAACATCATCCTGCAGGAGATGGAGCAGCTCGATGGTATCATGATTGCCACCACCAACCTCGAGGGCAACTTCGACCCGGCTTTCGAGCGCCGTTTCCTCTATAAAATCCGCTTCGAGAAGCCCGATGCCGCCGTACGCGCCAAAATCTGGCAGATGATGGTGCCCGAACTCACAGAGGAGGATGCTTGCTCCCTGGCTGCCCGCTATGACTTCAGTGGCGGACAGATAGAGAACATCGCACGCAAAAACACCATCAACAGCATCCTCTATGGAAACTTCGAGCAGCTATTGTCCGTTCTGAGCGGATATTGCGAGAACGAGCGGCTGAGCGGACCAGCGCATAGAAGAATCGGATTCTGACTTCTAGGACAAGGGATTTTGCCCTGTCAAAACACCTGACAGGGCAGTCCCATCCGATTAACGCGATTTGCTTGTTTCACCATTGTCTAATCTCTATCTTTGCGCAAGAAAACGTAAAACCATTAAGATTATGAGAAGATTTGAAACCAGTGAGAAAACAGCGAAGCACGTGTGCTTGGCCAGTTATGTGATCGAAGGCGAGAAGAAGGAACTCGACAGCCTTTTCGCTATCATGAACAATATTCAAGAACAGCCTCACAAAAAGCCCTGCAAGTGGGGCTCCACCTGGCTGGGCTACTTGGTGATGGCGCTTGGCGAAAAAACAAAATACTGCTTCTGTAGAGGCAAGTGGAGTAAACTGCAGCGAAGTGGCCACACGCTGAGCATGACGATTGAAATAGATTGGGCTCCTGCTTACGTGGTGATGGAGTTGCTGAAAGCCACGTTCCCTTCCTTCCGGATATTTTACAAAGCGGAGCAGCCTTGTGAGGACATCTTTGAGAAGAATGATGCGGATGGCAAGTACTTCCCGGAGAAGGAGTTTAACGGCGAGTCTTATCACATCACCGATGAGAAGTATTGCAGGGGTATGGCCTTGGGCATCACCTTCTTGATGCAGAATGATTTCTCATTCGATATCCCAAGACGCAAAGATTGGGCGTAGACCCTCATAGGATTCTAAAACGGTATTTATTCATCAATAAAACAATAAGGAAATGGAAAAGAATGATCAGGTAAAAGTAGTGTCGCAGGAGCGCCTCCCTCTGATGATGGAGAATTTCTGCAAGGAGAGTCAGCCGCAGCCGTTGGCCGTTTTCTACAGTCCATACGGCAACGGCAATTGGCCGATGTGCGTTATTGGCGAGATGGCCGACCGTGTGTTCGGGCTTGGGAGCATCAAGGTGCTGACTTTCAGGGACAACATGCTCGATGACATGAACCGACAGGCAGCCATCCTCAAAACCTTGCCCCACCAGCTCATTGTCATCGGTTGCAGCCCCCGCACCGACGGTTACGACTATGCCTTGCTCTTCGCCGAGCAGATAGTGAAGCAAACCGGCAAGCATGTGGTGGTGATGATAGCCGACTCGAACAGCTTCACCGACGAGAGTATCGGCTCGAGAAAACTCTATTACCTTGACCCAGCCACGGAAACCCTTCTCAGTTGGCGCGGACGGGTGAAGGTATGGGTGGCCGACAGCCCATGCGGTTATGGACAGACACGGCAGGCGTATCTGGCTTGCCTGAAGGCGGGGGTGCTCGACATGATAAGAACCTGGTCGGAAGCGGGACGCATGGACGACATCCGGAAGGTTCTCGACAATGTCGACAGGCTGAATGAGACCTACCGGCAGTATGTATGTGCGAGAGAGGATCTCCCCTACATCGTGAAATACGCCGACTTCGATGAGCGGCTGATGGTGCAGACTGATGACACGGAATTTGGCCGGGTGACATGTCTCAAGGCGGTGAATCTGGAGGATATCGGTGGTGCTGCCCGGCGTTGTGTAAGCGCTCCATGGCGCAGGGTCACGAGAGAACTGAAACTAGTGGACGGATAGTCCGGACAGATGTCATATTTTACTGACACCGCATTACAAACCCATTGACGGGAAATGCTTGGAAGCCACTCTTTTTCAACGTAATTTTGCATCATCAAAACATACAGAACCAATAAAAAAGATACGAATATGGCAAAAGCACTGACATTCCAAATCGCGGGCTGCGAATATGCTGCAGCCCCTGTGAAACTCGAGAGGAAAAAGGTTTATGGCTGGACCAACCTGGTGGCCACCGACCGATATGGCGACACTTGCAGCTTCGCTTATCTCTCGGCTGATGATGCTTTGGTCATACCGTCGGGTGGACTGAAGCAAGCCACCGTGGATGAGAACGGACGGTGGGTGGAGAGAAGTGAGCTGATGGCTTACGGCGAGGACGGCATGCCCCTGCCACAGATTCCTTCCACCTTCGACGTGGTGGTGAACCTGAACGAGACGGCCACCGAGGAGGAATTCCTTGACAATGAATGGGACTCGGTCTATCAGCTGGCGGCACCCGCCCTGGCCGAGGCCGTAGGCGACTTCATCTACAAGTTCGACTTCAGCTACCGTGGCGGCACATGCCATAGCGACGCCTATCTGATGAACACGCCAAGCGGACTTTTCCTCTTCACAGGCCGCCGCCAGGAGTTCCCGCTCCTGACACTGGCCGAGGAGACGACTATCGATGACAACGAGGAGGTGGAAGAGGATATCGACGACCTGGACTTCGGCATGTTCTGACCCCCAATTTCAACAAACACACACCTTAACACCAACAATCATGAGAAAGATCAATCTATCCAACGAGACAAGACGCGACGCCGAGGTGGCTTTTGGTGCCACTTCGTGCAAGAAGAACACCGTCTATAAAACCGAAGACGGAAGAAAAGGCAAGTCGGAGCGCACGGTGAAGGCTACCATGCACACCACCGACCTGGCCCTGATGGCCGCCTACGGTGATGAACTGACAGAGGCCCTCATCAAGGGCGACCCCGAAGTGGATATCGAGCAGTTTGGCATGCGTGTGGAGGGGCTGAAGAAGGTGTTTCTCACCCCCAATCAGCAAGTGGCTTATGGGGTGACGCTCAACGAGCATGTCTTCTTGCCCGACGGCACCGAGAAGGAGGTGCGCCCCGAGACCTCAACAACGTGCAACATCGCCAGCGACGGACTGCCCATCCGGTGGACCGGCAAGATGATTCCGCGCAAAAAAGCCATGCGGATGTTCGTCTTCAAGAAGAGCTACCAGGTGCAGCACGTCAATGGCCTGACCTATGACTTCCTCTTCGACATGGCGAAAAAGCTCGCCGATGCCGATGCCATGATGCTCGTGGGCGGCGGACAGAAAGGTGTGGCGCCGCTGGTGATGAGCAATGGCGGTACTCCCTACAGGGCTTTCCTCGAGGGCCGTGTGGAGGGCGAAAGATATGCCCTGATTCTCCGACTCACCAACATGGAACTGAAATCCATCGTTTAGCGTCATATTTCATCTTCATTATTCAACCCAATAAATACTATAAAGATATGAACCAGACATACAAACAGACAGCGATTGACTACAAGAAGAATGTAGCAGGGAAATTCATGCTCGTGGAGGGAACCAAACTGAAGCAGCGCGTGGAGGGTGAGCGGCTCTGCGTAACCCGGAAAATCGACGGCCACATGCAGGTGGTATTCTACGACCACGGCGAGGTGACGATGCTCAACTCGCAGGGCCGCCAGGTGGCTGATGGAATAAAATGCCTCGACGATTTCAACGCGGCAGTGGTCAAGGCCGGTATCAGCCAGGTGGCAGTGGCGGCAGAACTCTATCTCCCGGCTCCCGACGGCGGACGTCAGAGATGTGGCGATGTGCAGCGCGCACTGGCCGACGACACACTCCGCCATCAGCTCTGTCTGGCCCCGTTCGACATCATCAGTCTTGGCGGTGAGCTCTGGCAAGCCAGCCACTACAGCGAGACGCACGAAATGCTCCGCACCATCTTCGGCACACAACCTTCAAGTGTCGAGCCCGTGGAGATGCGCAGCGCCAGCACCAAGGACGAGGTGCAGGCAATCTACGACGAGTGGGTTGATGAAGAGGGGGCGGAAGGCTTGGTCATACACTCAGAAAGCCCTATCGTGTGGAAGGTAAAACCACGCCATACCATCGACGCAGCCATCATTGGCTATACCACTGGCGACCGTGGCGTGCGCGACCTGATGATGGCCGTGCGCCGCGAGGATGGCGCATTCCAGATGTTTGCCGTCGGGTCGGGAAGCTTGGCCGACGACGACCGTGCCAGTCTGGCATCCAGACTGAGTGACATGCATGTGGAGTCGCAGTACGTGCTGCCCGACTCGCGGGGCATCGCCTATCAGATGGTAAGGCCCGAAATCGTGTTCGAGGTGAGTGTCATCGAACTCGTGGCCCGTGGCAATGACGACAAGGTGCGCACCAATCCGCTGCTGGATTATGACGAAGCGGAGGGATGGACCTTGGAGACCATGACACCGGGCGTGTCGGCACTGGGCCTTCAGTTTGTCAGAGAGCGCGAGGACAAGACACCGTCGGCCACTGACATCCGTGTATCGCAACTCTCCGACCTCTGCCCCTTTGAGCAGCAGGAGTGCAAGCTCGGCTCACTGGAAAAGAGTGCGATGCTGGAGCGCCGTGTGTTCAGGAAAATCACGGGTGGCAAGGTGATGCTGCACAAGTTCCTGCTCTGGAAGACCAACAAGGAGGCTTCGGGCCGTTTCCCCGCTTATGTGTTGTATCACACTGACTACAGCAGCAGCCGCAAGGAGATGATTAAGCGCGACATGGCCTACTCGTCGGACGAGCAGCAGATTCGCACGCTCATGGAAAAGGAGATAACCGCCAACGTAAAAAAAGGTTGGGAGGAAATTTAATAATTAAGATTTGAAATTATGGCAATAGCAATTGATACGCAAGGACTGACGACAGTGCTCGATGTGACACCGTCGTGGCAGAACATCATGCTTACCGGAAAGCATGGCATCGGCAAGTCGCAGATACTGACCAACTACTTTAAGACCAAGGACATGACCGTGAAAACCCTTTTCCTCGGACAGATGAGCGACCCGGGCGACCTGCTCGGGCTGCCCACCAAAGACGAGATGACAGGCAGGACGACCTTCATGCCTCCCTACTGGTTCCCCACAGACGGAAAGCCGATCGTGCTCTTCCTCGACGAACTCAACCGTGCCCGGCCCGAAATCCTGCAGACGGTGATGGACCTGGTGCTGAACCGCAAGTTGGCAGGCAGGCCACTGCCCGACGGCAGCCGCATCATCTCGGCATGCAACGACGGCGAAGAGTATCAGCTCACCGACCTCGACCCGGCCTTGGTGTCGCGCTTCAACATCTACACGTTCCGACCCACGGAGAAGGAGTGGCTAAAATGGGCAGAGCGCGAGGGGCTCGACCACCGTGTAATCCGCTTCATCAGCAGCCATCCCGACATGCTCGACAACATGGGAGACAAGAATGAGTATGAAGGACTGGAAAAAACACCCGACCGTCGTGGTTGGGAGAAGGTGGCGAGGCTGCTGGAGAACGTGCCCAACCCCTCCCAAATGCATCAGATTATCGTGGCTGGCATTGTGGGGGTGCGTGCTGCATCGATGCTGTTTGTCTCGATGAAAGAGGATGGGCTGCAGCCAGTGGATGTGCTCACTGATTTCAAGAAAGTGAAAAAACGACTCGACCATTTCAAATTGCATGAGTTCTCACAACTCAACGATGCCATCGCACGATTCTTCGAGAGCGACAAGGCTTCTGCAATCGACCATGACACTCTGTGCAAAAACGTCAGTGCCTATCACGACTATCTGCTGAAAAAAGACCATGAAGCCTATGCCCACTTCGTGTCACTACTCGACGGCACGAACTACAAACAGATGCTGATCTGGTTGAGTAAAGAGTTGCCCGGTACCTACAAAAAAATCATCACCTTCATTCAACAGCTATGACCGCTCGTGAACGCATACAGAAGGTAACAGATCAGTGGTTCTTGATCGAACCACTGTTCTTCTCGGTCTATTGCACGCATCAGTTGGCAATCAACCCTAACATCATGTGTCCGCTGCGCACGGGCAAGGGACGAATAGAGTACAACCCCGAACTGATCAACGCCGTGAATGAACGGGGACTTGCCAACATGCTCGGTGTGGAGATGATACGCATCCTTCTGGGACATCCCTACTCACGCAGACCAACAGGTTGCAAGCCTGAGGTGCTCCACAAAGCGAGCGACATGGTGATAGCGCCCGCCTATCCCACCATCTCCGCCAATATGGCCCATCCCTCAGAAGCCGGTCTGCCTGAGGGGAAAAGCTATGAGTGGTATATTTCAAGACTGAATGAAAAGTTCCAGCACAAAGATGGTAATAATCCCAGCGAAGGTGACACTGGTGGAAATCCTGACAAGAACAGCGACTCAGAATCGCAGGATGACAATCGGCAAAAAGAGGACAATGGGCATGAGGACTCTCCCAACACGGGGGAATCGGAGGAATCTGAAAAGTCAGATGATTTTGAAAAGCCAGATGGGTCTGAAAAGTCGGATGTACCTGAAATGTCAGAAAAGTCAGAGAAATGTGAAAAGTCAGAGAAATGTGAAAAGTCAGAGAAATCTGAAAAGACAGACAAGTCTGATGGCTCATGCAATTCAGACGATTCAACCAACCCTATTAATTCAACCAACCCTATTAATTCAACCAACCGTAATAGGCCTGGCGACACAGAAGACCTTTGTGAAGCTGATTACACCGCCTTGTGGGAAGAAGACCAGTTTGTGGAACAGATAATCAAAGAACTTATCCAGTCGACTACCCAATGGGGGAGCGTTCCTTTTGGAATGGTGGAACTGATCAGGAAAGCCGCCGAGGGAAAGATTGACTATCGCAATGTGCTGCGCATGTTCCGCAGCAGCATCCTATCCCAGCAACGCCACCTCACCCGCATGCGCCCCAGTCGTCGCTTCGGCTTCGAGCAGATGGGCAGTAGATATGAGTTCACCACAAAACTGCTCATTGCCATCGACACCAGCGGTTCGGTGGGCAGCGAAGACCTGGGCCGCTACTTACGTGTCATCACATCGTTCTTCAAATATGGCATACAAGAAATCAGCATACTGATGTTCGACCATGTCGTACAAGGCGAACCTGTCGTCTTCAAATCGAAAGACAAGAACAAGCATGAGTTGAAGGTGAAAGGCCGTGGCGGCACCAGCTTCCAAGCCCCAATCGACTATGTGAGCAAACACCCAGAATATGACGGACTCATCATCATCACCGATGGATATGCGCCCACACCGGTACTGCCGCCCTATTTTCGCACCAAGGTGCTTTGGGTGATTGACAATGAGGAAATTTTTAAACACAACAATGACCTGCGGAAAACAGGTCGGGTATGTCTGCTGCAACAATAAAGGCTGATGACAGGTCATCATGATGAATAGAAAAAACATAGAGTTGAGGAAATATGGAAGATTTCAATGCATATTGGACAATAGAAAGTGCGAGACGCAGGAAACTGTGGCCCGCCAGATACAAGTCTTTCTTAAGAAGACACTTGTCTCTGGAGGAGATAAAAACGCGCGTATTCAACCATGGCGTTAATGGCAAGATGCCGATGGAACTTCGCCAGAGGCATGTTTGTGACAGCAACCCACTCGTCAGCCTTGTTGACAACCGGCTTTTCTCAGAAGAAAGACTGAAAAGACGGCTTGAGAGCATTGGGGTTGACACTGAGTCTTTCTCATTAACTACAAACGTGAAATACGGTCTTCATTATTTGCAAACATACAAGGATGTAGAAGAAACCACAGAAATCCATCTGGAAGAAATCGTGGTGTGCATCAAGAAGACATACAGAGATGATGACGAGACAACTATTCGTTATGATATTAACCCATATGATGTGATAAACAATGAAGCTCATATGGTTTTCAGTCAGGAGGATTTTTTATGTCTTAATATTGCCACGCTGCTCATGGAAATGGTGGCAGACTATAAATTGCGAAAGAATGAACTGTTCTACTACCGCAAAAGACTGCGCATCGACAACATGTATGGGATTGTTGCCCCCGACATCACATACAAGTTGCTGGACGATGAGGCATTAAGAAAGTTGCTGAAGGAATGTAAAAGGAATAGCTTCTCCATGGAACGTATGTTGGGAGAGGTGGCGCGACCGTGGATGACAGCGACGGAAAAATACATCACCCTGGTCACGGAAGCCAACCGCGACATGGCGTGGTGCACCATCGATATGGATTTGTGCAGAGAATTGACATCTGTCTTCAAGGAGATGGACAATGAGAGTTTGGTCATCATGACCGAGCATCATGACATCATCATCGAGTGCCTCGGTCATACTTACACCTTGTTGGGAAAACACCCATGGACGAAAGACAGTGTTAATATCCAGTTTTTCTCCGACATCCCAGAAATCACCATCCATTTCGATAGTATCTGTACGAAAGCCCTTGTTGAGTATGTTCGTCAGGCTACTGGATTCAACAAGGATATGACCGAATATCTGAAGAAAGCGCAGGCGATGTACAAAAGGATACGCAAAAGGTATTTCAAGAACATCGCTCGTCTTCATGAGGAGGATAATGCCATCGACTTGGTGATGCCATCAACCAATGTCATCATGGGAACAGGGAGCAAAAGCGTCTATCAACTGACGATTCCCCATACGGTGAAATACATCAACAACATGGCGTTCAGTGAAATGACCCATCTGACCAACATCGTGTTGCCACAAAGCGTGAGTTATATCGGGGCAGGTGCTTTCAGCAACTGCGTGAAGTTGGAAACCATCCGTCTCCCCAACCTTTTGGTCATTATGTCGAAAACCTTCTGCAACTGCCATCATCTTCGACAGGTGGACTTGCCGTCAAACCTTCTAAGCATCGAAGAAGAAGCCTTCGCACAGTGTTACCGGTTGCTGTCCATCGTTTTTCCAGCCTCTCTGACAATGATAAAAAGCGATGCATTCAAACATTGTTCGCTGCTTGAGAACCTGCAATTTAACAGTTATTCGCCGGAGCATATCCATATTGAAGACAACGCCTTCGAAAATGAAGTATATGCAAATGCTATCGTCTTTGTGCCCAAAGGCTGTGAGGACGCATACAGTAACAGCGAGAGTTTCGTACGATTTCAACATATCTGTCCAATAGGATAGCCTGTCAAGACCATAAAAAATTAAGAAATAAAAATGTAACTTATATGGAAGATTTTAATGCATATTGGGCAACAGAAAGGGCGAGACGTAGGAAACTGTGGCCCGCCAGATACAAGACCATTCTTAAAGCGCATCTCTCACCAGAGGAAATCAAAGATCGGGTCATCGACCTTTGCGAGAAACCGAGCGCATTCCCTAAAAGACATATCTGTGCCTGCAACCCCATCATCAGTACTGACGACAACCAGCAATTCTCGGAGGAAAGTCTGAGAAAACGACTTGAGAGTCTCGGAGCAGACATGAAGACTTTCTCCATGACCATCAATGCGAGTGCAAAGAACCCAAACAAGCAAGCGCATGTTGTTGGCAGAACATGCAATTATGTGAAGGAGGTTGTTGACATCCATTTCGGGGAGATTGCCGTGCGCATCAAATATTGTTATCGGGATAACCAATTCCCCAACTATTATGTCTATCCTTATATTGGGATGGGCATCCGTGATAGCATAGAATTGGGAAAAGAGCAATTCAGGATTCTTGACACCGCCACGCTGCTCATGGAGTTGGAGGCCGACAACAACCTGCGTAAGGAGGAATTGCTATATTACCTCAAAAAGCAGCGTATCGACAACATGAGCGGGACTGTCGCAGAGGACATCACCTTCAAGCTGTTGGATGACGAGGCGCTGAAAGAGAAAGTGAGAAGTTGTATAGAGAAAAAATATGACGAGGAACGTATGTTCAGGGAGGTAGCACGGCCGTGGCTGATAGCAACGAAGAAATACATCACCCTGGTGACGGAAGCCAACCGCAATGACATCTGGCCCGATTTCAACAGGAATTTTTGCGACTTCATCAGACCTGCCCTCAAAGAGATAGACAAAGACTGCCTGGTGTTTATGACTGAAGGACATAATCTCGTGATTGACATTCAAGGCAACACCTATTCTCTTGTGGAGCATTGGAGTTGGAATGGCAGTAGTTGTATACTCCAATTCTTCTCCGACTTTCCTCATCTCACCATCCCATTCAGAGGACTCTGCACCAAAGCATTCGTCGGCTATTTGCGACAGGCCGTGGGATTCAACAAGAGCATGATAGATTACCTGAAGAAAGCCTGCACATGGTACAGGCAATTCAAGAATCTGGACACGAAGGAATATTCTTATGACGTTGTGTTGCCACAGACAAACAAGATCATCATGGGAACGAACTACAAATACATTAAGAAACTCACCATCCCTGACACGGCAACATTCATCAACGATGAGGCTTTCTGTGGCCTGACCAACCTCACCGACATCACGATTCCACAAAGCGTGTGCTATATCGGGGCCAGTGCTTTCAAGAACTGCCAACAACTGAGATCTATCCACCTGCCTGACCTTTTGCCGGTCCTCAGGTCGGAAACTTTCAGTGACTGCCATCATCTTCAGCAGGTGGACTTTCCCACAAACCTCATGAGCATTGAGGAAAAGGCGTTCGCCAATTGCTATAGGTTGCAGACTGTCAATTTCCCTGCTTCGCTCAACATCATAGGCAGTGAAGCTTTCCGTTCCTGCCCGCTGTTGGAGGACTTGCATTTCAACAGCCGTAGTCCTGAAAATATCAGCATCGATAAAAATGCATTCGACAAGCATGTATTCAAGACCGCTATCGTCTTTGTGCCCGAAGGGTGTGAAGATGCATATAGGAACAGTAAGGCCTTCGCAAAATTCCAGCATATTTGCTCAATAGGATAAAAGACAGAGGGATGGTCTTCACGCATGTGAAAGTCCATCTCTCTGTCTATTGCTTTTCCTTCCCTTTACGCCAGCCTTTCAATGACTGGGATACGGGTCGGTGGTCAGCGCTGACCGACAACGCCTTGATGGCATGACGGTTGGCTGATACCCACTGACAGACCTCATCCAAATCTTCCCTGGCGATGCGGATCTCGGTGGCGGACACGACCACAGGGTGCTCGGCCACGGTGACGGCAATGCAGTCCCATTGATAGTCGGCGATTTCCCCATAGCCATTGCCAACGAGCACCACCAATGGTATCTCGCCATACTCGCAGATGTCCTGGTCGGCCACAAACACATCGACATTGAAACAAGTAGCGGATTTGTCGAACATGCAAAAGTATTCGAGTAGGAAAAGAATGTAATCGGGCTCTAACATTCGCATAGAGGTGACTTGGCGCATCGGCAGGAGAAGTCCGTCTTCAATTTCCACCTTGACCGATGGCCCGTTGGAGGTCTGGTCAATGAACTGCCGCTGACTGATTCTGCCATCCATGAGGGCATTAATTTCAGTCCGATGTGAGGCTATCCATGAGCAGAGAGTGGAGAAATCCTCATCGGAAATGCGACATCGTTTGTCGGAGAGAACGACAGGATGATTGTCCACCGTGACAGGGATGGCATCGGGGTCGTCTCGGTCGTATCCGTTGCGAAAAAGGATGTAACGGGGAAAACCCTCAACGCCGAACTGTCCCGGATAAAGGAAAAGGTCGGTCTTGAGGTCGTAGCGCTCACCATACACCACCCACTGCACATAGCGCATATGATAGATTTGCTCTTCGGTCATCAGTCGTCTGTGCATAGCAATCGTTTTTACGAGTTAGCGTTTCTTCTTGAAAACCATCATACAGGCGCTTACATCACCACGCATGGAGCCGAAGTGGTTGGCATCGACCAACTTGAAACCCTTTTCCTGGTATTGGGTTGCAAAGTTGGCCTCTTCTTTTTGGTTCGTGGCAATCTCAAAACGGCAGTCCTCACCAAACTGCTCGGCGCTGCCTATCACATACATTTCTACTATGAACTTCATGTCGGGATGAGCTTCTAAAAATTTCTGGATGCTGTTCATATTCATTTGAATTATTGGTTTGACAGGACAAAGATAGCACTAATTGTAAAGAATGAGGGGGGTGGGATGTCAGCATGATGGGATTCGACTGTCAAGATGTTTTGACCATTTCAAATGCCTTGGTTTGCGTGTGTCGTAAAAAGAAAAAGAGAATCATTGAAGAGGGAGAAGAATATTTTTGTATCTTTGCAGCCGATAGATTTGTCTCTTCCCGCTACAAATGCACCCCTTGGGCTGCATGGAGTGCAAATAAAGAAAAACGAGTAAAAATATAATAATGAAAAGATTTCTTGTTATGATGGCCGCAGCCCTGCTCTGCGGCATGGCCACCGTTCAGGCGGCCGGCGACGAGAAGAACGGACACGCGTATTTCACAAAAGCCCAGTTGCCCAACATGGCGTATATACTGCCGGCACCGCCGGAGTTTGAGTCGGCCCGGTTCGTGGCCGACCAGTCGCAGTATCTCTGGGGCAAGCTGATGCGGCTCGACGAGGCACGCTGCGCTCAGGCCAAGCGCGATGCCGTGTACAGCATGGCTACCATCATCGAGGAGTTCGGCGGCATCTTCGGACTGGAGATTACCAAAGAGGATACGCCCGAGATTTACAGCATCCTGCAGGATGTGTGCGCATCGTGCGACAGCATCTACTCCGATGCGAAGGTCTACTTCAACCGCCAGCGGCCCTACGCCTATTACAACGAGGGCACCATCGTGCCCGAGAAGGAAGACAAGCACCGCTATGAGGGCTCATATCCCTCGGGCCACACGGTGCTCGGCTGGACATCGGCGCTGCTGCTGGCCGACATCAACACTTCGCCGGAGGCCATGCAGGGTCTGCTGACCCGTGGCTATGAGTTCGGCCAGAGCCGCGTCATCGCCGGTTACCACTGGCAGAGCGACGTGGATGCTGGCAGGATGGCCGGCACCGTGCTCTACCACATGATACGCAACCACGAGCGCTTTATCGGCCAGTTGGAGAGGGCGCGCGCGGAGTTTGTGGCCAAGACGAGCGGTGTGGAGAATGTGGGCAGCCCGGCCAATGCCATGCCGCGTGAGGGCTCCACCCGTGCCTACCGTATCGACGGCACACCTGCCACCGACTACACCAAGGGCGTCGTAATCATGAACGGACAGAAAACAGTGAGAAAATAAGGAGCAATGACAATGAAAAACACACAGATCAATGACCGGCTTGGGGCGCTGCGCACATGGATGCGCGCCCGCCAGATAAGTGCTTTTGTATTCCCCAGTACCGACCCGCATCATGGCGAGTATGTGCCCGACCACTGGAAGGGCCGTGAGTGGATTTCCGGCTTCAACGGCTCGGCCGGCACGGCAGTGGTAACCCTCCATGAGGCGGCCCTGTGGACCGACTCACGCTATTTCATAGCCGCCACGCAGCAGTTGGACGGCACGGAGTTTGTGCTGATGAAGGAGCGTGTGGCGGGCACTCCTACGGTGGCGGCATGGCTGGCGCAGGTGTTGGGCACAGAAGGTCCGGCCCGCGTGGGGGTCGAAGGCATGGTGCTCTCCGCCGCCGAGGCCGACGACCTGCGGCGGAGTCTGGCAGCGGAGGGACCGTTCGCATTAGTCACCGATGCCGATCCGCTCGAGGAGATCTGGACCGACCGGCCTGCCGTGCCGCTGCATCCTGTGGAGGTGCATCCGCTGTGCTATGCCGGCGAGACGGCCGGGGCGAAGTTGGAACGAATCCGCACCCGGTTGGGAGAGTTGCATGCCGACGGCATGCTGGTGTGCTCGCTCGACGACATTGCATGGACACTCAACCTGCGCGGCAGCGATGTGCACTGCAACCCGGTGTTCGTGGCCTATCTGCTCATCGCTCCCGGCCGCACGGTGCTCTTCACCGACCGCAGAAAGGTGGACGGGGAGGTGCTCCGCTATCTCGACGGCATCGGGGTGGAACTGATGGACTATGAAGCGGTGAAAGCTGAACTGGCCTGCTATGATGGCGAGGCCCTGCTGATGGATCCTGCCGAGGTGAACGAGGTGCTCTTCCGCACGGCAGAAGAGAAGGCGGTGGCCGCCGCTTCGCCCGTGCCGGGTATGAAGTCGGTGAAGAACGCCACTG
This sequence comes from uncultured Prevotellaceae bacterium, assembly GCA_900318915.1. GTDB lineage: Bacteria > Bacteroidota > Bacteroidia > Bacteroidales > Bacteroidaceae > Prevotella. The sequence continues at coordinate 17,219 of ONMI01000004.1, forward strand.
AGATAGAGGGATTCCGCCAAGCCATGCTGCGCGACGGCATCGCCATGGTGCGTTTCCTCCACTGGCTGCTGCCCGCTGTGGAAGCCGGAGGCCAGACAGAGATGACCGTGGACCGGAAACTGACCGCTCTGCGGGCCGAGCAGCCGCTCTTCAAGGGACTCTCTTTCGACACCATCGCGGCCTATGCCGAACATGGCGCCATCGTGCACTATGAGGCTACTCCGGAGACCGATGTGCCGCTGAAGCCGGAGGGACTGCTCCTGCTCGACTCGGGCGCACAGTATCTCGACGGCACCACCGACATAACACGTACCATTGCCCTTGGACCGCTGACCGAGGAGGAACGCCAGGTCTATACCACGGTGCTTAAGGCGCATATCCAACTGGAACTGCTCAAGTTCCCCTCCGGCGCCAGCGGCACCCAGCTCGATGCCGTGGCCCGCAAGGAACTGTGGCGCGAGGGACTCAACTACCTGCACGGCACCGGCCATGGGGTGGGGGCTTACCTCAATGTGCACGAAGGACCGCACCAAATCCGGATGGAGTATAAACCTGCTCCCATGGTAGAGGGACTCACCGTGACCGACGAACCAGGTGTGTATGTGGAGGGGCGCTTCGGGGTGAGAATAGAAAATACCCTGCTGGTCACACCTTATATAAATAACGACTTCGGCACATTCCTGCAGTTCGAAAGTCTTACGCTGTGTCCCATCGACCTGCGCCCTGTAGAGCTCGGCCGGCTCACTGATGAGGAAATAAGTTGGCTCAATGCTTATCACCAAATGGTCTATGAGCGGCTGGCACCGCATCTCGACGAGGATGTGCGCCAATGGTTGAGGAAAAATACCCTTCCGGTGGCGAAATAACTGTTTTTCAACACAAAACAATAAAAAAATCTTTCAAAAACTTGTCGGATAAGTAAATTTGATGTAATTTTGCACCCACATTTCCGAAAACGCGAAAATTTAAGTCTAACAATTAAAATATTACACAAAAAAGTATGATTATTGTACCAGTTAAAGATGGCGAGAACATCGAGAGAGCATTGAAGAAGTTTAAGAGAAAATTCGAGCGGACAGGCATCGTGAAGGAGTTGCGCGCACGCCAGCAGTTCACCAAGCCCTCTGTCCTGAAGCGCCTCAAGATGGAAAAGGCTATCTATGTGCAGAAATTGAGAAACAACGAGGAATAAAATTTCCCGGAAAATTTGGCGGTTTGGAGAATAATTAGTATTTTCGTTGCCGAAACAGACGGTTTAGGCAACAATGCTGATTGAGGATTTTCTGAACTACCTGCTCTATGAGCGCAATTACTCTGCGCTTACTGTGCATAACTACGGCGACGACCTCGCGTCGTTCAAGTCGTACTTTAAGGGTTTGGACAATCAGCTCTCTTGGGAGACAGTAGACTCCGATGTCATCCGCAACTGGATGGAGAGCATGATGGATAAAGGAAACGCTGCCACATCAATCAATCGTCGATTGAGTGCACTGCGTTCCTTTTTTCGTTTCGCCCTGGCCAGAGGACTCGTAGACCACGACCCGGCACATCAGGTGCGGGGACCCAAGAAGCAGAAGGTGCTGCCGCAGTATGTGAGAGAGAGCGAGCTGGACTGCCTGCTCGACAATACGGCCGAAAAAGAGGACTTCATCAGCGTGCGCGCGCGTACTATTATAATGATGTTCTATGAGACGGGCCTGCGACTCTCCGAACTCGTATCGCTCGACGATGAGCAGATCGACTTCGAAAGAATGGAGGTGAAGGTGACCGGAAAACGCAACAAACAGCGCGTGGTGCCCTTCGGCCAGGAACTGCGGGAACAAATAGAGCGGTATATGGAGCTGCGCGACCGGAGCGTGACAAAAGAGGACCCCGCCCTGTTCGTGACACCCAAAGGCGGGCGGATGAACGCACCGCAGGTGCGCTATCTGGTGCAGAAGGAAATCGGCAAGGTGTCCACCCGCAAGAAAAAGTCGCCCCACGTGCTCCGGCACTCGTTTGCGACCGCCATGCTTAACCATGACGCCGGAATAGAAAGTGTGAGAAAACTGCTCGGGCATGAGAGCCTGTCGACGACAGAGATTTACACCCACACAACCTATGAGCAGTTGAAAAAAGTATATGACAATGCCCATCCCAGGGCTTAACCTTTAAAAACAGGAGGTAACTATGGAAATCAAAATTCAGTCGATACACTTCGACGCTACTGAGAAACTGGAAGCCTTTATCCAGAAAAAAGTGGAAAAACTGCAAAAATCGTTCGAAGACATTCAGAACGTGGAAGTGCAATTGAAAGTAGTCAAACCGGCCACCTCGCTCAACAAAGAAGCCAGCCTCACCGTGGCAGTGCCGGGACAGACACTGTTCGTGGAGAAAACATGCGATACATTTGAGGAAAGTGTCGACCAATGTGTCGATTCTATGAAGGTGCAACTCACCAAATTCAAAGAAAAACTCAGAAATCGATAAAAAAAACACGAAAAATTTTGGTGGTTAAAAAATAATGCGTATCTTTGCAGCCGTTTAAGAGACATCACCCGTTGATAGCTTAAACGGCTGCAACGATTTAGCTCAAAAAAGAGCGGTCTCAAGAACAAGGGTGGTTTCCAGAGTGGCCAAATGGGGCAGACTGTAAATCTGTTGGCTTCGCCTTCGGTGGTTCGAATCCATCACCACCCACATCAGTAGAAATACTCCTGCGGAAATAGCTCAGTTGATAGAGCACTAGCCTTCCAAGCTGGGGGTCGCGGGTTTGAGTCCCGTTTTCCGCTCATGCAATGCTGTAATAGCTCAGTGGTAGAGCACTTCCTTGGTAAGGAAGAGGTCCTGAGTTCAAATCTCAGTTACAGCTCTACTGATTCGTGTCAAGAGAAGCAGAAAAATACACGATTATTCATTCATATCTAAAATAGTAAGAAAAAGCAATGGCAAAAGAGAATTTTGTGCGTACTAAACCGCACGTAAACATCGGTACCATCGGTCACGTGGACCATGGTAAGACTACCTTGACCGCCGCTATCACTAAGGTGCTTGCCGAGAAGATCGAGGCTAACAAGGATAAGGTGAAGTCTTTCGACCAGATTGACAACGCTCCCGAGGAGAAGGAGCGCGGTATTACTATCAACACCGCTCACGTGGAGTATGAGACCGAGAAGCGTCACTATGCTCACGTTGACTGCCCGGGCCACGCCGACTATGTGAAGAACATGGTTACTGGTGCTGCTCAGATGGATGGTGCTATCCTCGTGGTGGCTGCTACCGATGGTCCTATGCCTCAGACCCGTGAGCACGTGCTGCTCGCCCGTCAGGTAAACGTGCCCCGTCTGGTTGTGTTCCTCAACAAGTGCGACATGGTCGACGACGAGGAAATGCTGGAGCTCGTTGAGATGGAGGTTCAGGAGATTCTCGCTCAGTATGAGTTCGAAGATGACACTCCTATCATCCGTGGTTCTGCTCTCGGCGCCCTGAACGGTGTTGCCAAGTGGGAAGACAAGGTTATGGAGCTCATGAACGTTGTTGACGAGTGGATTCAGGAGCCCCCGCGCGACATCGATAAGCCCTTCCTTATGCCTGTTGAGGACGTGTTCTCCATCACTGGTCGTGGTACCGTGGCTACCGGCCGTATCGAGACTGGTGTCGTGAAGGTTGGCCAGGAGGTTGAGCTCCTCGGTCTCGGTGAGGACAGAAAGTCTGTGGTTACCGGTGTTGAGATGTTCCGTAAGATCCTCGACGAGGGTCAGGCTGGTGACAACGTGGGTCTGCTGCTCCGCGGTGTTGACAAGAACGAGATCAAGCGCGGTATGGTGCTCTGCCATCCGGGTCAGATCAAGCCCTTCAAGCGCTTCAAGGCTTCTATCTACGTGCTGAAGAAGGAAGAGGGTGGCCGTCACACTCCGTTCGGCAACAAGTATCGTCCTCAGTTCTACCTCCGCACCATGGACTGCACCGGTGAGATTTCTCTCCCCGAAGGCATTGAGATGGTGATGCCTGGTGACAACGTTGAGATCAATGTTGAGCTCATCTACGCCGTGGCACTGAACAAGGGTCTCCGTTTCGCTATCCGCGAGGGTGGACGTACCGTGGGTTCCGGTCAGATTACCGAGGTTTACGAAGACTAATCAATTAGATTGACTATAGGTTCCCGCAACCTGGTCGGCAGACTGCGGGAACTTTTTTACGGGAATAGCTCAGTTGGTAGAGCATCGGTCTCCAAAACCGAGGGTCGTGGGTTCGAGTCCTCCTTCCCGTGCTAAACAATAATTGTTATGCTGAAGAAATTCATTAATTATTGCAAGGATTGTTACGACGAACTTGCGCATAAGACTACATGGCCATCTTACAAAGAGCTGACCCACAGTGCAATGGTTGTTTTATCTGCTTCCCTAGTCATTGCCGTGGTGGTGTTCTTGATGGACGTGGTGTTTAAGAACTGCATGCACTTTATCTATTCATTGTTTTCTTAAAGAAAGATGAGCCAGACCGGAAAAAATTGGTATGTGCTGAAAGCTGTCAGCGGAAAGGAACTCAAGGTTAAAGAGTACATAGAGGCTGAGCTTAAGCACAATGAACTTTTGAGCCAATATGTGTCGCGTGTGCTTGTCCCTACGGAGAAGCACACTATTCAGCGTGCCGGTAAGCGAATCTTGAAAGAGAAAGTGTCACTGCCGGGATATGTGTTCGTCGAGGCTGAGATGAAAGGTGATGTGGCGCACGACCTGCGCTTCATGCCCAACGTGCTCGGTTTCCTGGGCGGACTCGACAATCCCTCGCCGGTGAAGCAGTCGGACATCAACCGTATGCTTGGCAATGCCGAAGACAAGGAACTGGAGGATGAGACCATCATCCCGTTCGCTGTCGACGAGACTGTCAAGGTGACGGACGGTCCTTTCAGCGGTTTCTCGGGCATCATCGAAGAGGTGAACAACGAGAAGCACAAACTGAAGGTGATGGTCAAGATCTTCGGACGGAAAACTCCGCTCGAACTCAGTTTTATGCAGGTTTCAAAAGAGTAATACTTGGTTACGCAGGTAGTTGCTCTTTTATAAAATCAATTATTAACAAATAAGACAATGGCTAAAGAAGTTGCTGGATTAATCAAATTACAGATTAAGGGTGGCGCTGCAAATCCTTCACCTCCCGTAGGACCGGCCCTTGGTTCAAAGGGTATCAACATTATGGGATTCTGCAAGGAGTTCAACGCCAGGACCCAGGATAAGGCAGGCAAGATTCTTCCTGTCGTTATCACTTATTACAACGACAAGTCTTTCAGCTTTATAATCAAGACACCTCCCGCCGCTGTGCAGCTCATGGAGGCAGCCAAGATTAAGGGTGGTTCGTCTGAACCCAATCGCAAGAAGGTAGCTTCTGTGACTTGGGACCAGGTAAAGGCCATCGCAGAGGACAAGATGAGCGACCTCAATTGCTTCACCATCGAATCTGCCATGAGACTTATCGCCGGCACTGCAAGAAGTATGGGTATCACTGTAAAAGGCGACTTCCCTGGTGAATAAATCTTAAACTTCAATTAAGAAAATGAAGAAACTGACAAAAAATCAGAAATCAGTAGCCGATAAGATTGAAGCAGGTAAGGTATATACGCTGAAGGAAGCTGCCGAGTTGGTTAAGGAAATCACTACTACCAAGTTTGAGGCATCTGTCGATATCGACATGCGACTTGGTGTGGATCCCCGTAAGGCCAACCAGATGGTTCGCGGCGTTGTGTCGCTGCCCTGCGGCACTGGTAAAGTGGTGCGCGTGCTCTGTCTCTGCACACCCGATGCCGAGGCTGCTGCTCTCGAAGCAGGTGCTGATTATGCAGGTCTCGATGAGTATATCGAGAAGATAAAAGGTGGATGGACCGACATTGATGTGGTTATCACCATGCCCTCATGTATGGGCAAGGTAGGTCCTCTCGGACGTATTCTCGGTCCGCGCGGACTCATGCCTAACCCCAAGAGCGGTACTGTTACCATGGATGTGGCCAAGGCAGTGCGTGAGGTGAAACAGGGTAAGATTGACTTCAAGGTCGACAAGACCGGTATCTTGCACGCCTCTATAGGTAAAGTAACCTTCACACCGGACCAGATTTTCCAGAATGCCAAAGAGTTTATCTCTACGGTAATCAAGCTGAAACCCGCTGCTGCCAAAGGTACATATATCAAGAGTATCTTTATTTCGAGCACGATGAGTCGTGGTATCAAGGTAGATCCGAAGTCTGTCGAATAACCTAAATCGAACGTGTAAAAAATGAAAAAAGAAGTAAAAGATACTATTATTGTTGAGCTCGGTGAGAAACTGAAGGAGTATCCGCATTTCTATCTGGTCGACGTGACCGGACTGAATGCCGCCGACACCAGCGCTCTGCGCCGCAAGTGCTTCAAGAGCGAGATCAAGATGGTGGTGGTGAAGAACAAGCTGCTCCACAAGGCTTTCGAGGCTTCGGACATCGATTTCGAACCTATCTACCCGGCTCTTAAGGGCAACACCGCCGTGCTGTTCACCAAGACAGCCAATGTGCCTGCCCGCATGCTGAAGGACTATACGAAGCAGGGCATTCCCGCCCTCAAGGCTGCCTATGCCGAGCAGAGCATCTATATGGGTGCCGACAAGCTCGAGGAGCTGGCTTCGCTCAAGAGCAAAGACGAGATGCTGGCCGACGTTGTGGCTCTGCTGCAGTCGCCCATCAAGAACGTTGTTTCTGCTCTTCAGTCAGGCGCAAACACCATTCATGGTGTGCTGAAGACTTTAGGCGAGCGTCCTGAATAATTTTCAAAGTCAAAAAATCATCATTAGTAAAAACAATTAAAATTTTTAATACAATGGCAGATATTAAAGCACTTGCCGAGCAATTGGTAGGTTTGACAGTGAAAGAAGTGAATGAGTTGGCTCAGGTCCTCGAGGAAGAGTATGGTATCAAGCCCGCAGCTGCTGCTGTGGCCGTGGCTGCCGCTCCCGGCGCCGCCGGTGCTCCCGCTGAGGAGGAGAAGACCGAGTTCAATGTGGTGCTCGCTGAGGTTGGTCCCAACAAGCTGAAGGTCGTGAAGGTCGTGAAAGAGGCTTGCGGTCTTGGTCTGAAAGAGGCTAAGGAGCTGGTCGACGGCGCTCCCTCTACCCTGAAGGAGAATGTCTCCAAGGACGAGGCTGAGAACCTGAAGAAGACCATCGAGGCCGAGGGTGCCAAGATTGAGCTGAAATAATCACACGAATCACTAAGGCCGGGATGCCTGCATCCCGTGCCTCTTCTGGATATTTTATTTGGTTAAGAGTCTCTCAGTAAGGGATTCTTAACCATTTTGTGTCTTTTAATGTTGTGCCTCCATAAAAGGAAGGCGAAATCAAATTATCTATTTAATGACTTCTAAAATCGTCGACAACAGAGTTAACTTTGCCAAGGTGCAGAATCCGTTGCCCATACCGGATTTTCTCGATGTGCAGTTAAAGTCGTTTAAGGATTTCCTCCAACTCGACACGCCTCCCGAGCTCCGCAAGAACGACGGACTCTACAAGGTGTTCTCAGAGAATTTCCCCATCACCGACACGAGGAACAATTTCGTGCTCGAGTTTCTTGATTATTTCATCGATCCGCCCAGATATTCCATCGAGGAGTGCTTGGAGCGCGGCCTCACATACAGTGTGCCTCTCAAGGCGAAGATGAAACTCTATTGCACCGACCCTGAACATGAGGATTTCCATACCGTAATCTCGGATGTCTTCCTGGGCACTATACCTTATATGACCAGCAACGGCACCTTCATCATCAATGGTGCTGAGCGTGTCGTGGTCTCGCAGTTGCATCGCTCGCCCGGCGTGTTCTTCGGACAGAGCCAGCATGCCAACGGCACCCAGCTCTATTCGGCCCGCATCATTCCCTTCAAGGGCTCGTGGATAGAGTTTGCTACCGACATCAACAACGTGATGTACGCTTACATCGACCGTAAGAAGAAACTTCCTGTCACCACACTGCTCCGTGCCATAGGCTACGAGTCTGACAAGGATATCCTCGACATATTCGGACTGGCCGAGGAGGTCAAGGTGAACAAGAAGAATCTCAAGGAGGTGTACGGACGCAAACTGGCCGCCAATGTGCTCAAGAGCTGGTTTGAGGACTTCAACGATGAGGATACCGGTGAGATTATCTCCATCGAGAGAAACGATGTGATCCTGCCCCGCGACACCGAGATTACCGAGCAGAACGCCCAGGATATCCTCGACAGCGGCAACCCCATCATCCTGCTTCACAAGGAAGACGACATGGCCGGACGTTATTCCATTATCTTCGAGACACTGAAGAAAGACACAACCAACTCGGAGAAGGAAGCTGCGCAGTATATCTACCGCCAGTTGCGCAATGCCGAGCCGGCCGATGATGCTGCTGCCCACGACCTGATACAGAACCTCTTCTTCTCTGACAAGAGGTATGACCTGGGTGAGGTGGGACGCTACCGCATCAACAAGAAACTGAATCTGAATCCGGATATGGATGAGCGCATCCTGACGAAACAAGATATCATTGAGATTATTAAATATCTCATACAATTGGTCAACTCGAATGCCGTGGTCGACGATATCGACCACCTCTCCAACCGTCGTGTGCGCACGGTGGGCGAGCAGCTGGCTTCGCAGTTCTCCATCGGTCTGGCCCGTATGAGCCGCACTATCCGTGAGCGTATGAACGTGCGCGACAGTGATGTGTTCAAACCGGTCGACCTGATTAATGCCAAAACTATATCGAGTGTCATCAACTCCTTCTTCGGCACCAATCCGCTGAGCCAGTTCATGGACCAGACCAACCCGCTGGCCGAGGTGACCCACAAACGCCGCCTCTCTGCACTGGGCCCCGGCGGTCTCTCCCGCGAACGTGCCGGTTTCGAAGTGCGCGATGTGCACTATACACATTATGGACGCCTCTGCCCCATTGAGAGCCCTGAAGGCCCCAACATCGGTCTTATCTCCTCGCTCTGCGTCTATGCCACCATCAACGACCTCGGTTTCATCGAGACTCCTTACCGTAAGGTGGCCGACAAGACCGTGGACCTGAACAACGACGATGTGGTGTATCTGACTGCCGAGGAAGAGCAGGGCCACTATATTGGCCAGGGCAACGCCCCCTTGAGAGAGGATGGCACCTTCGTGCGCGACGTGGTGAAATGCCGCCTCGACGCCGACTTCCCCGTGGTGGAGCCCGAGAAAGTGGACCTCATGGATGTGTCGCCCCAGCAGATAGCCTCCGTGTCGGCGGCACTTATCCCCTTCCTCGAGCACGACGACGGACACCGCGCCCTCATGGGTTGCAACATGATGCGCCAGGCAGTGCCACTGCTCCACAACGATGCGCCCATCGTGGGCACCGGACTTGAGAAGCAGGTGTGCGAAGACTCACGCACCATGGTGGTGGCCGAAGGTGAGGGCGTAATCGAGTATGTCGATGCCACCACCATCCGTATCCTCTACGACCGTACCGAGGAGGAGGAGTTCGTAAGCTTCGAACCCGCCCTCAAGGAGTACCGCATACCCAAGTTCCGCCGCACCAACCAGAACATGACCATCGACCTGAGACCTATCTGTGAGAAAGGGCAGCACGTGCATGCCGGACAGATCCTCACCGAGGGCTATGCTACTGAGAACGGTGAACTGGCGTTGGGACGCAACCTGCTTGTGGCCTACATGCCTTGGAAGGGATACAACTATGAGGACGCCATCGTGCTCTCCGAGCGCCTCGTGCGCGAGGATATCCTCACCAGTGTGCACGTAGACGAATATCAGCTCGATGTGCGCGAGACCAAGCGCGGTATGGAGGAGTTCACCAGCGATATCCCCAATGTGAGCGAAGAGGCCACGAAGGACCTCGACGATAACGGCATCATCCGCGTGGGAGCCCGTGTGGAGCCCGGCGATATCCTTATCGGAAAAATCTCGCCGAAGGGAGAGAGCGACCCCTCGCCTGAGGAGAAACTGCTCCGCGCTATCTTCGGTGACAAGGCCGGCGACGTGAAGGATTCGTCGCTCAAGGCCAATCCCTCGCTCAGCGGTGTCGTCATCGACAAGAAACTTTTCCAGCGCGCCGTCAAGACGCGTGAGTCGAAGAAACAAGACAAGGTGCTCCAGGCCAAGATCGACGAGGAGTACAAGGCCAAGAACGACGACCTGCTCGACATACTGGTCGACAAGCTGCTTCAGCTCACCAAGAACCACAACTGCCAGGGTGTGAAAGACTACACCGGCGCTGAGGTTATCACAAAGGGCACCAAGTTTACTGCCGCCCGTCTGAAGGAACTCGTCTATGAGGGTGTGCAGACCGGAGGATGGACCGAGGACGAGCATACCAATATGCTTATCTCGCAGCTCATCATGAACTACATACGCAAGTTCAAACTCCTCGACGCTGAAATGAAACGCCGCAAGTTTGCCATCACTATCGGCGACGACCTGCCCTCAGGCATCCTGCAGATGGCCAAAGTGTATGTGGCAAAGAAACGTAAAATAGGCGTGGGCGACAAACTGGCCGGACGCCACGGCAACAAGGGTATCGTATCGAAGGTGGTGCGCATGGAAGACATGCCGTTCCTCGAGGACGGACGTCCTGTCGACCTCGTGCTCAACCCGCTGGGCGTTCCCTCGCGTATGAACCTGGGACAGATCTTCGAGGCCATCCTCGGCGCTGCCGGCAAACGGCTCGGCGTGAAGTTCGCCACTCCCATCTTCGACGGAGCCAAGCTCGAGGACCTCTCCGAGTGGACCGACAAGGCCGGACTGCCTCACCTCTGCTCCACACATCTATACGATGGAGAGACCGGTGAACGCTTCGACCAGCCTGCAACAGTGGGCATCACCTACTTCCTCAAACTCGGACACATGGTGGAAGATAAAATGCACGCACGCAGCATCGGACCGTACTCGCTCATCACGCAGCAGCCCCTCGGCGGTAAAGCCCAGTTCGGCGGACAGCGCTTTGGTGAAATGGAGGTCTGGGCACTCGAGGCCTTCGGTGCCAGCCACGTGCTTCAGGAAATCCTCACCATCAAGAGTGACGACGTGGTGGGACGCAGCAAGGCCTACGAGGCCATCGTGAAGGGCGACCCCATGCCCACACCCGGCATACCCGAATCTCTCAACGTGCTCCTGCACGAACTCCGCGGACTTGGATTAAGCGTCAAACTCGACTAAACGTATAGAACATGGCTTTTAAGAAAGATACAAAGATTAAGAACAACTTCACGAAGATTACTATCGGACTCGCATCGCCCGAAGAAATCCTCGAGAATTCGTATGGTGAGGTGACCAAACCCGAGACCATCAATTACCGTACCTACAAACCCGAGCGCGACGGCCTTTTCTGCGAACGCATCTTCGGTCCCACCAGAGACTTCGAGTGCGGTTGCGGCAAGTACAAGAGAATACGCTACAAAGGCATCGTGTGCGACAGGTGCGGCGTGGAGGTGACGGAGAAGAAGGTGCGCCGTGAGCGCTCCGGACATATCGAGCTGGTGGTGCCGGTGGCACATATCTGGTATTTCCGCTCGCTGCCCAACAAGATTGGCTATCTGCTCGGACTGCCCACCAAAAAACTCGACTCGGTGATCTACTATGAGAAATATGTCGTCATCCAGCCGGGTGCCTTCGAGGGATATGTAAACCCGGATACCGGAGAGGCAAACGGTTCGCATCGCCTCGACCTGATATCCGAGGAAGATTATCTCGACATCGTGGAGAACAAACTGGCACAGGCCGGTATCGACAACAGCAAACTGCCCGACACCGACCCCAACAAGTTCATCGCCAAAATGGGTGCTGAGGCCATCTACGACCTCCTCGCATCGCTCGACCTTGACAAACTGGCCGAGGAACTGCGCGGACGTGCCAACACCGACTCCTCGCAGATGAGGAAGAGTGAGGCCCTGAAGCGCCTGCAGGTGGTGGAGGCTTTCCGCGGCAACAAGGAGGAGAACCGCCCGGAGTGGATGATTATGAAAATCATTCCCGTCACACCGCCGGAGCTCCGCCCGCTCGTGCCGCTCGACGGCGGACGATTCGCCACTTCCGACCTCAATGACCTCTACCGCCGCGTTATCATCCGTAACAACCGCCTGAAGAGGCTCATGGAGATCAAGGCACCTGAGGTGATTCTCCGCAACGAGAAACGTATGCTCCAGGAGGCCGTCGACAGCCTCTTCGACAACTCGCGCAAGAGCAGCGCGGTGAAGAGCGAGTCGAACAGACCGCTCAAGTCGCTCTCCGACTCCCTCAAGGGCAAGCAGGGACGCTTCCGCCAGAACCTGCTCGGTAAGCGTGTCGACTACTCGGCCCGTTCGGTCATCGTAGTAGGACCTGAGCTGAAGATGGGTGAGTGCGGACTTCCCAAACTCATGGCTGCAGAGCTCTACAAGCCGTTCATCATACGCAAGCTCATAGAGCGCGGCATCGTGAAGACGGTGAAGAGCGCCAAGAAAATCGTCGACCGCCGCGAGCCCGTCATCTGGGACATCCTCGAGAATGTGATGAAGGGACATCCCGTGCTGCTCAACCGTGCACCTACACTTCACCGTCTCGGTATTCAGGCTTTCCAGCCTAAACTCATCGAGGGCAAGGCCATTCAGCTCCATCCGCTGGCATGTACCGCTTTCAATGCCGACTTCGACGGCGACCAGATGGCTGTGCACCTCCCGCTGAGCAATGAGGCTGTGCTCGAAGCCCAGATTCTGATGCTCCAGAGCCACAATATCCTCAATCCTGCCAATGGAGCGCCTATCACCGTTCCCTCGCAGGACATGGTGCTCGGTCTCTACTATATCACCAAAATCCGCCCGGGCGCCAAGGGACAGGGACTCAAGTTCTACGGTCCTGAGGAGGCCATCATCGCACACAACGAGGGCCGCTGCGACCTCCATGCTCCTGTGCAGCTCGTGGAGCGCGACAAGGACGGCAATGTGCTCACCGACGAGAACGGAAACACCCGTTTCATCGAGACTTCTGTGGGACGTGTCATCGTCAATGGCATTATCCCCGACGAGGTGGGCTTCGTCAATACAGTCATCTCCAAGAAGAGCTTGCGCGACATCATCTCCAATGTTATCAAGACGGTGGGATTCGCACGTGCCTGCGAGTTCCTCGACGGTATCAAGAACCTCGGTTACCGCATGGCCTACCTGGCAGGACTCTCGTTCAACCTCGACGATATCATCATTCCGCCCGAGAAGGCAGAACTCATTGAAAAGGGTAATCAGGAGGTGCGCCAGATTTCCGATACCTACAATGCTGGTTTCATCACTGAAAACGAGCGCTACAACCAGGTTATCGATACTTGGACCCATGTCAACAATGATATCAGCAACATCCTGATGAAGGAGATGGCAGAGGCCGACCAAGGCTTCAACGCTGTCTATATGATGCTCGACTCCGGAGCCCGTGGATCGAAAGACCAGATCAAGCAGCTCTCCGGTATCCGCGGTCTGATGGCCAAGCCTCAGAAGGCCGGCGCCGAGGGCGCACAGATTATCGAGAATCCTATCCTTTCCAACTTCAAGGAGGGTATGTCGGTGCTCGAGTACTTCATTGCCTCGCACGGTGCCCGTAAGGGTCTGGCCGATACCGCTATGAAGACGGCCGACGCCGGTTACCTCACACGCCGTCTCGTCGACGTGTCGCACGATGTCATCATTACCGACGAGGACTGCGGCACCCTGCGCGGACTCAACTGCACTGCACTGAAGAGCGGCGACGAAATCATCTCCACGCTCTATGAGCGAATACTGGGCCGTGTCTCCGTGCACGACATCGCCAATCCGCACACCGGCGAGATTATCGTCAACTCCGGCGAGGAAATCACCGAGTCGGTGGCACAGGCCATCGAGGACGCCGGCATCGAGAGCGTCGAGATACGCTCAGTGCTCACTTGCGAGAGCCGCAAGGGCGTGTGCATGAAGTGCTACGGACGCAACCTGGCCACCAGCCGCATGGTGCAGAAGGGCGAGGCCGTGGGTGTGATTGCTGCTCAGGCTATCGGTGAGCCGGGTACACAGCTTACCCTCCGTACGTTCCACGCCGGTGGTGTGGCCGCCAATGCCGCCGCCAATGCCGCCATCGTGGCAAAGAACGACGCACGCATCGAGTTCGACGAGCTGCGCACGGTTCCTTTCGTAGAGAATCCCACCGACGCACCCCGCGAGTGCAAGATGGTGGTGAGCCGTCTGGCCGAGGTGAGGTTCATCGACCTCAATACGGGCATCGTGCTCTCCACACTGCCGGTGCCCTATGGAAGCTCTCTCTATTATGAGAACAACGCCGTGGTGAACAAGGGCGATATGATTGCCCGTTGGGACCCCTTCAATGCCGTCATCGTGAGCGAGTTTGCCGGTAAGCTGAAGTTTGAGAATGTGACCGAAGGCGAGACCTATAAGACCGACCATGATGAGACCACCGGTCTGGAAGAGCGTATCATCACCGAGGCCAAAGACCGTAACCTCGTGCCTACCTGCTACGTGCAGGACGAGAACGGACAGACGCTCGGCACCTATATCTTCCCCGTGGGTGGACACATTCAGGTCAAGGATGGTGAGGTGATCACCACCGGTACCACGCTGATTAAGATTCCGCGCACTGCCATCAAGGGCGGTGATATCACCGGTGGTCTGCCCCGCGTCACCGAGCTCTTCGAGGCCCGCAACCCGTCGAACCCCGCCGTGGTGAGCGAAATCGACGGTGAGGTGACCATGGGACGTGTGAAGCGCGGTAACCGCGAGATTGTGGTGACCAGCAAGACGGGTGAGAAGAAGACCTACCAGGTGTCGCTCTCCAAGCAGATCCTCGTGCAGGAGCATGATGCCGTGCGCGCAGGAACACCTCTCTCCGACGGATCCATCACTCCCAACGATATCCTTGCTATCAAAGGCCCCACCGCCGTGCAGGAGTATATCGTCAACGAGGTGCAGGATGTGTACCGCCTGCAGGGTGTGAAGATCAACGACAAGCACTTCGAGGTCATCGTCAGGCAGATGATGCGCAAGGTGCAGATTGTGGAGCCCGGCGACACTACCTTCCTGGAGCAGGAGGTGGTCGACAAACTCGACTTCGCCGAGGAGAACGACCGCATCTGGGGCAAGAAGTATGTCGTGGACCACGGCGACAGCGAGACCATACGCGACAACCAGATTATCTCCGCACGCAAGTTGCGTGACGAGAACTCCAGTCTGAAGCGCCGCGACCTGCGCCTGGTGAAGGTGCGCGATGTGGTGCCCGCCACTTCTACCCAGATACTGCAGGGTATTACCCGTGCCGCACTGCAGACCAAGAGCTTCATGTCGGCCGCTTCCTTCCAGGAGACGACCAAGGTGCTCAACGAGGCTGCCATCCGCGGCAAGGTGGACTACCTGGAGGGCATGAAGGAGAACGTGATCTGCGGACACCTTATCCCGGCAGGTACCGGCCTGCGCCAGTGGGACAAGCTCATCGTAGGCTCTAAGGAGGAACACGACCGCTTCCAGGCCAACCTGAAGAATGTGATCGACTACCCCGAAGGGCAGACCGTGAAAGAAGACAACTAAATTGTATGAACCGGCGGCAAGACGGGTCGGCGCAACACCGCTCCCGCCTTGCCGCTTTCCAAACCAATAACCATCATTATGGAAAACGAAAACAAACCGCAGGGACAACAACTGCAGGTAGAAGTGGCGCCCGATGTGGCTGCCGGCGTATATTCCAATTTCGCCCTTATCGCACACACCAAGACCGAGTTCGTCGTCGACATGGCTTCCATGATGCCCGGCGTGCCCAAGGCCGTGGTGAGAAGCCGCGTCATCCTGGCCCCCGAGCATGCCAAGCGGCTTGCCATGGCGCTCCAGGAGAACATCATGCGATATGAAAAACAGTTCGGACGCATTGAGCTGCCCAACCAGCAGCCGCGCACCGTGGCACCCTTCAACATCGGAAAAGGCGAGGCTTGATGCCCGCTTACAGCGAATAGGGTGGGGGAGCCAACCCTGCTCTGCAACCCATGCGGGCCGGCCTCGAAAGGTCGGCCCGCATGTCGTAACAGACAACCCCCTGCTTGCTGAAGAAAGGCAGTCCTGACGGTTAAAGATGCGTTAATAATTGTCAAAAGTGTTACTGATGGTTAAATTAAAACCTCTTGAACTCTTTTCGAAAAGTAATAATTAGGTTTATCGACACAAATTTTGTACCTTTGCAGCCCAAAAAGGTGTGGTGTGGCCATGCCGTAAGTAATTGAAAACTATAATACAACATATATAATAATTAAAAACAAAAAGCAATGCCTACTATTTCACAATTAGTAAGAAAAGGCAGAAAGGCGCTTGTCGACAAGAGCAAGTCACCCGCTTTGGACGCATGTCCGCAGCGTCGTGGTGTATGCGTGCGCGTGTATACGACAACCCCGAAGAAGCCTAATTCGGCAATGAGAAAAGTTGCCCGTGTAAGACTGACCAACCAGAAGGAAGTGAACTCCTACATCCCCGGTGAGGGCCACAACCTTCAGGAGCACAGTATCGTTCTCGTTCGTGGCGGACGTGTGAAAGACCTCCCCGGTGTGCGTTATCACATTGTTCGCGGCACTCTCGACACCGCAGGAGTGGCCAACCGCACCCAGCGCCGCTCAAAGTATGGTGCCAAACGTCCCAAGGCTAAGAAATAAATAACCGGTGAAGGTTATTCTGACGCCAATATTAAAAACCGTTTTGCTGGAGATTTGTTAGAAGGTTGAGTAAATGCTCTCGAGTGAGCGTTGAAGAAAACACGACAGCCCCACGCAGAAATTATTTCAAACAATAAAATGAGAAAAGCAAAACCCAAGAAGCGCGTGATTCTTCCCGATCCCGTCTTCAACGACCAGAAGGTCTCAAAATTCGTGAACCATCTTATGTACAGCGGTAAGAAAACCGTCTCGTACGAAATCTTCTACAATGCTCTTGATATCGTGAAGGCCAAGATGTCGAAAGAGGAGAAGACTCCCCTTGAGATCTGGAAGCAGGCTCTCGACAACATCACCCCGCTCGTGGAGGTGAAGAGCCGCCGTATCGGTGGTGCCACTTTCCAGGTACCTACCGAGATCCGTCCCGACCGTAAAGAGAGTGTCTCGATGAAGAACATGATCAACTTTGCCCGCAAGCGCGGTGGCAAGAGCATGGCTGAGAAGCTGGCTGCCGAGATCATGGACGCATACAACAACCAGGGCGGCGCATTCAAGCGCAAGGAAGACATGCACCGTATGGCCGAGGCCAACCGTGCTTTCGCCCACTTCAGATTCTAAATTGGCTTAACAGGTAAAAAGATTATGGCAAAACAAGATTTACACTTGACGAGAAACATCGGGATCATGGCCCACATCGATGCCGGAAAAACCACCACATCGGAGCGTATCCTGTTCTACACGGGCAAGACGCACAAGATAGGTGAGGTGCACGATGGAGCCGCCACGATGGACTGGATGGCACAGGAGCAGGAAAGAGGCATCACCATCACATCGGCCGCCACCACCTGCTACTGGGAATGGAACGGCAAGAAGTTCAAAATCAACCTCATCGACACTCCGGGACACGTCGACTTCACAGCCGAGGTGGAGCGCTCGCTGAGAGTCTTGGATGGTGCTGTCGCTACCTATTCAGCCGCCGACGGCGTGCAGCCGCAGTCTGAGACGGTGTGGCGTCAGGCTGATAAATATAATGTGCCGCGTATAGGATACGTTAACAAAATGGACCGTTCGGGCGCCGACTTCTATGAGACCGTGCAGCAGATGCGCGACATCCTGGGAGCCAATCCGTGCCCCGTTCAGATACCCATCGGCGCCGAAGAAAACTTCAAGGGCGTGGTCGACCTCATCAGGATGAAAGCCATCCTGTGGCACGACGAGACCATGGGCGCCGAGTATGATGTGGAGGAAATACCCGCCAACCTGGTCGACGAGGCCCAGGAGTGGCGCGAGAAGATGCTCGAGACTGCCGCCAACTACGACGACGACCTCATGGAGAAATTCCTCGAGGGTGAGGAGATTCCCGAAGAGCAGATTATCGCCGCCATCCGCAAGGGCACCGTGGCCATGGAAATCACTCCCATGGTGTGCGGAAGCTCCTACAAGAACAAAGGTGTACAGCCGCTTCTCGACTATGTCTGCGCTTTCCTGCCTTCGCCCCTCGACACCGAGGACATTGAGGGTGTGAACCCCGACACCGAGGAGAAGGAGAACCGCAAACCTTCCGAGGATGAGCCTACCTCTGCCCTGGCATTCAAGATTGCCACCGACCCCTACATGGGTCGCCTGGTCTTCTTCCGTGTCTATTCGGGCAAGGTGCAGGCCGGCTCCTACGTCTACAATCCCCGCTCAGGCAAGAAGGAGCGCATCAGCCGCCTCTTCCAGATGAACTCAAACAAGGAGATTCCCATGGAGTCGATCGACGCCGGAGATATCGGCGCCGGCGTAGGCTTCAAGGATATCCACACCGGTGACACACTGTGCGATGAGCAGCATCCCATCGTGCTCGAGTCGATGACTTTCCCCGACCCTGTGATTGGTATCGCCGTGGAGCCCAAGTCGCAGGCCGATGTCGACAAACTCGGTATCGGTCTCGCCAAGCTCGCCGAGGAGGATCCTACCTTTACCGTGCGTACCGACGAGCAGAGCGGCCAGACCATCATCTCGGGTATGGGCGAGCTCCATCTCGATATCATTATCGACCGTTTGAAGAGAGAGTTCAAGGTGGAGTGCAACCAGGGTAAACCCCAGGTCAACTACAAGGAGGCTGTGACCAAGACCGTCACCAACATGCGCGAGGTCTACAAGAAGCAGAGTGGTGGTCGAGGCAAGTTCGCCGACATCATCGTCAATGTGGGACCTGTGGACGACGACTTCAAGGAGGGCGGACTTCAGTTCGTCAATGAAGTGAAGGGCGGCAATATTCCCAAAGAATTCATACCCTCTGTGCAGAAAGGCTTTGAGACGGCCATGAAGAACGGCGTGCTCGGCGGCTATCCCGTCGATTCGCTCAAGGTGACGCTGCTCGATGGATCCTTCCATCCTGTCGACTCCGACCAGCTCTCCTTCGAGATTGCCGCTATCCAGGCCTATCGCAATGCCTGCCCCAAGGCCGGCCCTGTGCTGCTCGAGCCCATCATGAAACTCGAGGTGGTAACACCCGAGGAGAGCATGGGCGATGTCATCGGCGACCTCAACAAGCGCCGCGGACAGATTCAGGGTATGGACGAGGCCCGCTCCGGCGGACGCATCGTCAAGGCCATGGTGCCTCTGGCCGAGACCTTCGGCTATGTGACTGCACTGCGCACCATCACCTCCGGCCGTGCCACCAGCTCTATGGAGTACGACCACCACGCACCCCTCTCGCCCACCCAGGCCAAGGCCGTGCTCGAGGAGGTGAAAGGACGCACCGACCTGCTGTAAGAACATTCTGGAGCGATGAGGCGCTGCTTAGCGTATGACTCTTAAGCAGCGTACCTCTCCGCCCCGTAACATTAATCAAAACATTAATAACAACATGAGTCCGAAAATCAGAATCAAACTGAAGAGCTACGACCACAAATTGGTCGACAAGTCGGCTGAGAAAATCGTCAAGGCCGTCAAAGCTACCGGTGCCGTGGTGAGCGGTCCTATCCCCCTCCCCACCCACAAGCGCATCTACACTGTAAACCGCAGTACGTTCGTCAACAAGAAGGCACGTGAGCAGTTCCAGCTCTCCGACTTCAAGCGTCTGATCGACATCTACAACTCTACCTCTAAGACTGTCGACGCCCTGATGAAGCTTGAGCTTCCCAGCGGTGTTGAGGTTGAAATCAAGGTATAGTACCCTGCCTTGGCAGAAAACATACAGCCGGTGTTTCCATTGTGAAGCACCGGTTTTTTTCGTAAAGTCCCGTTTCTTTATCGTCAAGCACTGGTTTTTTTTCTTGAAGCGGGAGACCAGCGTCTTCACACTACAGCACTCCGACTGCCCCGACGGACAATCTCCGATTCGTGCAACTCGCTGCCAGAATGGTGACTATGACGGCAGCGGATGAAAAAATAATTAAAAAAACTTGCAGATTTCAGGGAAAAGTCGTACCTTTGCACCCGCAAAAGTGTGTATTGCGCTGGCTCTACGGTTATCAATACCCTGATAAAAAGCAACTTAGCCTTCAATTGCGAAGTAGTTACGGTTTCTTTTTAAGTGGTATTTTGGGCCTCGGAGTTACGGGTGAGACACTTAAAAAGAAACAATATATTCACATTTTATTTAATTCAAAACTGAAATGCCAGGATTATTAGGAAAGAAAATCGGAATGACATCCGTGTTCAGTGCCGACGGTAAAAACATACCGTGCACTGTTATCGAAGCTGGTCCTTGTGTTGTGACTCAGGTGAAGACTGTCGAGAAAGACGGTTACAAGGCTCTCCAACTGGCCTTTGGTGAGGCAAAGGAAAAGAACACCACCAAAGCGCTGATGGGTACCTTCAAGAAAGCTGGCACAACACCGAAAAAGCACTTGGCCGAGTTCAAGTTCGACGAGGAGTACAACCTCGGAGATGTCCTTACTGTCGAGATCTTCAACGACGCTGCTTTCGTTGACGTTGTCGGCACATCCAAAGGTAAGGGCTTCCAGGGCGTTATGAAGCGCCACGGATTCGGCGGTGTGGGACAGCAGACCCACGGTCAGGACGACCGCGCCCGCAAACCGGGTTCAATCGGTGCCTGCTCCTATCCCGCAAAAGTGTTCAAGGGAATGCGCATGGGCGGCCACATGGGATGTGACCGTGTCACTACTCAAAATCTGAAAGTGTTAAAAGTAATACCGGAGCACAACCTCATCCTCGTAAAGGGTTCTGTGGCTGGTTTTAATGGTTCAACCGTCTTAATCAAGAAATAATGGAAATTAACGTATTGAATATCAAGGGTCAGGAGACCGGAAGAAAGGTTACGTTAAACGAATCTATCTTTGGAATTGAACCGAACGACCACGTCCTCTACCTCGACGTGAAACAGTATCTGGGCAACCAGCGCCAGGGCACTGCCAAGGCCAAGGAGAGAAGTGAGCATGCCGGTTCCACCCGCAAGCTCGGACGCCAGAAAGGCGGCGGCGGCGCACGCCACGGTGATATCAACTCGCCCCTCATGAAGGGTGGCGGCCGCGTGTTCGGTCCCAAACCCCGCGACTACCGCACCAAGCTCAACAAGAAGGTGAAGCAGCTCGCTCGCCGCAGCGCACTCACCTACAAGGCACAGGAGAATGCTATCATCGTAATCGAGGACTTCACCTTTGAAGCACCCAAGACTAAAGAATTCATAAATATTGCTAAAAATCTTAAAGTCGATGGTAAGAAGCTGCTCATGGTTTTGCCCGAATCGAATAAAAACGTATATTTGTCGGCTCGAAATCTGCAGCGTTCCGAGGTTATGCTTGCATCATCACTCAATGCCTACAAGGTGTTGAATGCTGATGTTCTTGTCGTGACCGAAAATTCACTTAAGGTTATTGACGGTATCTTAACTAAATAAGGAGACACTAGAATGGCTTTTATTATAAAACCCGTGGTCACTGAGAAGATGACCAAGACGACAGAGAAGCGCCCCAACCGCTACGGATTTATCGTCAGACCTGAGGCCAACAAGATACAGATCAAGGAAGAGGTGGAAAGCCTCTACAATGTGACTGTGGTCGATGTGAACACCATGTTCTACGCTGGCAAGCGCTCGCGCCGCTTCACCCGTGCAGGGCTCATCAAAGGCAAGACGAGCAGCTACAAAAAGGCTATCGTGACGCTGAAAGAGGGCGATACAATTGATTTTTACAGCAACATATAATATAAAATGGCAGTACGTAAATTCAAGCCGGTAACCCCCGGCCAAAGACACAAAATTATTGGTACGTTCGAGGAAATTACTGCATCCGTACCAGAGAAGTCTCTCGTTGTTGGTAAATTGTCGACTGGTGGACGCAACAACACCGGTAAAATGACTGTTCGCTACAGAGGTGGCGGCCACAAGAGAAAGTATCGTTTCATCGACTTCAAACGAGAGAAGGATGGTGTTCCAGCTGTAGTGAAGACGATTGAGTACGACCCCAACCGGTCGGCACGAATCGCTCTGCTCTTCTACGCTGATGGTGAAAAACGCTATATTATTGCTCCCAACGGACTCGAGGTGGGCGCCACGCTGCTCTCGGGCGCAGAGGCTGCACCTGAGGTGGGCAACTGCCTTCCCCTTGCCAACATCCCCGTGGGTACCGTGATTCACAACATCGAGTTGCGTCCCGGACAGGGAGCCCTTCTGGTCCGTTCCGCTGGTAATTTCGCTCAGTTGACTTCACGCGAGGGTGACTACTGCGTCATCAAACTCCCCTCAGGAGAGACTCGCAAGATCCTCAGTGCCTGCAAGGCTACCGTCGGTGCCGTCGGCAATTCCGACCACGCACTCGAGCAGTCGGGTAAGGCAGGTCGCACAAGATGGTTGGGCCGCAGGCCTCACAACCGCGGTGTCGTGATGAACCCCCACGACCACCCCATGGGTGGTGGCGAAGGACGTCAGTCTGGTGGACATCCCCGCTCACGCAAAGGCTTGTATGCTAAAGGTCTCAAGACAAGAGCTCCCAAAAAGCAGTCCAACAAGTATATCATCGAGAGAGCAAAGAAAAAGTAACAAGTTAAACAGAGCAAATTATGAGTCGTTCATTAAAAAAAGGTCCATATATCAACGTATCGCTCGAGAAGAAGATTCTCGCTATGAACGAGAGCGGCAAAAAGACCGTCGTGAAGACATGGGCTCGCGCATCAATGATTTCTCCCGACTTCGTGGGACATACCGTTGCTGTGCATAACGGAAACAAATTTATACCTGTTTACATCACCGAGAACATGGTGGGCCATAAGCTGGGAGAATTCTCACCTACACGCAAGTTTGGTGGACATGCCGGCAACAAGCGCTAAACAGGCTAACATTGAATCAAAACAAATAATATAATGGGAGCAAGAAAAAGACTTTCGGCTGAAAAAAGAAAAGAAGCCCGCAAGAGCTTGTATTTCGCCAAGCTCAATGATGTGCCTTCCTCACCCCGCAAAATGCGCTACGTGGTCGACATGGTGCGCGGTATGGAAGTGAATAGAGCCCTCGCTGTGCTCAGATTCTCTAAAAAAGCCGCCTCTGCCAACGTAGAGCAGCTCCTCCGCTCGGCTATCGCCAACTGGGAGGTGAAAAACGGACGCAAGGCCGATGACGGCGAACTCTATATCACCCGTATCTTCGTGGATGAGGGTGTTACATGGAAACGCATGAGACCGGCACCCCAGGGCCGTGGTTACCGCATCCGCAAACGCAGCAACCACATCACCTTGTTCGTAGACAGTAATAATAATGACGAAAACAATTAAGCAGAATGGGACAGAAAGTTAATCCGATAAGCAATCGTCTGGGTATAATCAGAGGTTGGGACTCCAACTGGTTCGGTGGCAAGAACTTCGGTGACAACCTGGTTGAAGACCAGAAAATCCGCAAGTATCTCAACGAGCGCCTGGCTAATGCAAGCGTGTCGCGCATCGTCATCGAGCGCACGCTCAAGCTCGTCACCATCACCATCTGCACGGCTCGTCCGGGTATCGTCATCGGTAAGGGCGGACAGGATGTCGACAAACTGAAGGAAGAGTTGAAGAAACTCTACAACAAGGAGATCCAGATCAATATCTTCGAGGTGAAGAAGCCTGAGCTCGACGCCAACATCGTGGCTCACAACCTGGCCCGCCAGGTAGAAGGCAAAATCGCCTACCGTCGTGCCATCAAGATGGCTGTGGCCAACACCATGCGCGCAGGTGCCGAGGGCATCAAGATCCAGATCACCGGCCGTCTGAACGGCGCTGAGATGGCACGCAAGGAAATGTACAAGGAGGGACGCACTCCGCTCCACACCTTCCGCGCCGACGTAGACTATTGCCAGGCCGAGGCCCTCACCAAGGTGGGTATTCTCGGTATTAAAGTGTGGATTTGCCGCGGTGAGGTATACGGCAAGGTGGACCTCGCGCCCAACTTCGCTCAGGACAAGCAGCAGGGCCGTCAGGGTGGCGGACGCCGCAACGACCGGGGCAACCGCAAGAGAAACAATAACCGTTAAAAAGTAAGAAGAAATCATGTTACAGCCCAAAAGAGTAAGATATAGAAGACCTCAGGACGGACGCGGCAACAAAGGCAACGCCCACCGTGGCACTCAGCTGGCTTTCGGCTCCTTCGGCATCAAGACCCTTGAGGCCAAATGGATCGACAGCCGCCAGATTGAGGCCGCCCGTGTAGCCGTCAACAGATACATGCAGCGCGAAGGTCAGGTTTGGATCCGAATCTTCCCGGACAAACCCATCACACGCAAGCCCGCTGATGTACGTATGGGTAAAGGTAAGGGTGACCCCGCAGGATGGGTGGCTCCCGTCACTCCCGGACGTATCCTCTTCGAGGTGGAGGGTGTGAGTTTCGACATCGCCAAAGAGGCTCTGCGACTCGCAGCACAGAAACTGCCCGTGAAAACCAAGTTTATTGTCAGACGTGATTACGATAAAAACGCATAAGCTATGAAAACTGTAAATTTGAAAGAAATAGAGACTAGTGAGCTCAAGGAGAAACTCGAGGCTGAAGTGGGACGTCTGCATCAGATGAAACTCAACCATGCCGTTGCTCCGCTTGAGAATCCTTCGCAGATCAAGCTGTTGCGTCGCGACATCGCACGTATGAAGACCGAATTGCGTCAGAGAGAACTTAACAAATAACAATGGTCCAGATGGAAACTAGAAATTTAAGAAAAACCAGAACAGGTGTGGTCATCAGCGACAAAATGGAAAAATCCATTGTTATCGCAGCTAAGTTCAAAGAGATGCACCCCATTTACGGTAAGTTCGTCCAGAAAACGAAAAAGTACCATGTTCATGACGAGAACAACGAGGCCCATGTGGGCGACACCGTGCTTGTCATGGAGACACGTCCCTTGAGCAAGACCAAGAGATGGAGATTAGTTCAAATAATTGAAAAGGCCAAGTAATTATGATACAGCAGGAATCAAGACTCACAGTATGCGACAACAGCGGCGCCCGCGAGGCACTCTGCATCCGCGTGCTCGGCGGCACAGGCCGTCGCTACGCCAGTGTCGGTGACATCATCGTGGTGGCCGTGAAAAACGTTATCCCCTCCAGCGACTTGAAGAAGGGTGCCGTTTCCAGAGCTCTTATCGTCCGCACGAAAAAGGAAATCCGCCGCGCCGACGGCTCCTACATCCGCTTCGACGACAATGCGTGCGTTCTCCTCAACAATGCCGGCGAACTCCGCGGCAGCCGCATCTTCGGCCCCGTGGCTCGTGAGCTGCGCGCCGTCAACATGAAGGTGGTCTCATTGGCACCCGAGGTGCTTTAAATCTTAAACAAGTATTAATTCAATGGTAAAGCTACATATCAAGAAAGGCGACAACGTCGTTGTGATCTCCGGTGAGGATAAAGGCAAGACGGGCAAGGTGCTGAAAGTACTCGTTGAGAAACAGCGTGCCATCGTAGAGGGCGTGAACATTGTGTCCAAGAGCACAAAACCCTCCGCCAAGAACCCTCAGGGTGGTATTCAGAAGGTAGAGGCTCCTATACACATGTCGAATCTCAGCCTCATAGATCCCAAAAGCAAAAAAGCTACCCGCGTCGCCACTAAGGTCGTCGACGGCAAGAAGGTCAGAATCGCTAAAAAATCCGGAGAGGAGATTAAATAATGGAAACAGCACAGTTAAAGAAAGTATACAAGGAGAGCATCGCTCCTGCCCTGAAGAAGCAGTTCAACTACCCTTCTTCCATGCAGGTGCCCGTCCTTAAGAAAATCGTCGTGAACCAGGGTCTCGGTGATGCCACACAGGACAAGAAAATCATCGATGTGGCCATCAACGAGCTCACCACCATCACAGGACAGAAGGCCGTCGCAACCTATTCCAGGAAAGACGTGGCCAACTTCAAGCTCCGCAAGAAGATGCCTATCGGTGTCATGGTGACACTGCGCCGCGAGCGCATGTACGAGTTCCTCGAGAAACTCGTGCGCGTGGCTCTTCCCCGTATCCGCGACTTCAAAGGCATCGAGAGCAAACTCGACGGACGCGGCAACTATACCCTCGGTATCGAGGAGCAGATCATCTTCCCTGAGATCAATATCGATACCATCGACCGCATCCAGGGCATGAACATCACCTTCGTCACCTCGGCCAAAACCGATGAGGAGGGATATGCATTGCTCAAAGCTTTCGGTCTACCGTTCAAAAACGCTAAAAACGCATAAATCATATGGCAAAAGAATCAATGAAGGCCCGTGAGGTCAAAAGAGCCAGAATGGTGGCCAAGTATGCTGCCAAGCGTGCTGAACTGAAGAAGATCATCGCCACAACCGACGATCCCGCTGAGGCCTATGAGGCTGCACGCAAGCTCCAGAGTATCCCGCGCAACGCCAACCCCATCCGTCTGCACAACCGCTGCAAGATCACCGGCCGTCCCAAAGGATACATCCGCCAGTTCGGACTCTCACGTATCCAGTTCCGCGAGATGGCTTCCGCAGGTCTCATCCCGGGTGTGAAGAAGGCTAGCTGGTAACAGAGAAGCAAAGCTCAATTTTTATTTAATATTGTCGGGGCAGTCCCGATTAATTAAACAATTAATTTTTTATGACAGATCCAATAGCAGATTATCTGACGAGGCTCAGAAACGCCATTATGGCCCACCACAGAGTGGTGGAGGTTCCTGCCTCCAATTTGAAGAAGGAAATCACCAAAATCCTCTTCGAGAAAGGCTACATCCTCAACTACAAGTTCATCGAGGATGGCCCCCAGGGCACTATCAAGGTGGCCCTCAAGTATGACCCCGTGACAAAGGCCAACGCCATCAAGAAGCTCCAGAGAGTTTCCTCTCCCGGACTCCGTAAGTACACGGGCTACAAGAATATGCCGAGAGTGATCAACGGACTGGGTATCGCCATCTTGTCCACCTCTCAGGGAGTTATGACCAACAAGGAGGCAGCCGAGCTCAAAATCGGCGGCGAAGTGCTCTGTTATGTTTACTAATTGAAGGAGGATACGATATGTCTAGAATAGGTAAATTGCCCATCGTCATTCCTGCAGGAGTGGAAATCAAACAGCAGAACGGTATCGTTACTGTAAAAGGACCGAAAGGTGAACTCACGCAGAAAGTAGACCCCTCCATCTTGATGAAAGTCGAGAATGGTGAGGTGATTTTCGAGATCGATGAGAACAGCCCTGTCAATGTGAAGCAGAAGCAGGCGTTCCACGGTCTGTATCGCTCCCTCGTTCACAACATGGTGGTCGGTGTAAGCGAAGGCTTCAAGAAGACCCTCGAGCTCGTCGGTGTCGGTTACCGTGTGTCCAACCAGGGCAACATCATCGAGTTCGCTCTCGGTTATACACACCCCATCTTCATCCAGCTTCCCGCAGAGGTGAAAGTGGAGACGAAGTCGGAGAGAAACCAGAACCCCATCATCATGTTGGAGTCGTGCGACAAGCAGCTGCTCGGACAGATTTGCGCCAAGATACGCTCGTTCCGCAAGCCGGAGCCTTACAAGGGCAAGGGTGTGCTCTTCAAGGGCGAGGTTATCAGAAGAAAGTCGGGTAAGTCGGCATCAGCCAAGTAACTTTAATAATTTGAGATTATGACTACGAAGAAAATAGAAAGACGAATCAAGATAAAGTACAGAATTCGTAAGAAGGTGAACGGTACTGCCGAGCGTCCCCGCATGAGTGTCTTCCGCAGCAACAAGCAGATTTACGTGCAGATTATCAACGACCTTACCAGCAAGACCCTCGTCTCTGCCTCTTCCCTCGGCCTGGAAGCCATGCCGAAGATTCAGCAGGCTCAGAAAGTGGGCGAGATGGTGGCTGAGAAAGCCAAGGCTGCCGGCATCACCACAGTGGTGTTCGACCGCAATGGTTATCTCTACCATGGCAGAGTGAAAGAACTGGCTGACGCAGCCCGTAAAGGTGGACTTAATTTCTAAACGATTATGGCAATAGATAAAATAATAGTCAATAATGACGAGTTGAAAGATCGCCTCGTGGCCATCAACCGTGTCACCAAGGTAACCAAGGGTGGTCGTACGTTCACGTTTGCTGCCATCGTCGTGGTTGGCGACGGTAAGGGAGTTCTCGGTTACGGTCTTGGAAAAGCCGGTGAGGTGACTGCCGCTATCGCTAAGGGCGTTGAGTCGGCCAAGAAAAACCTCGTCAAAGTGAATGTGCTCAAAGGTACCATACCTCATGAGATCGAGGTGGCCTACGGCGGTGCCAAAGTGTTCCTCAAGCCTGCTGCTCCCGGTACCGGAATGGTGGCTGGTGGCGCTATGCGTGCCGTGCTCGAGAGCGCCGGCATCACCGATGTGCTCGCCAAGTCGAAGGGTTCTTCCAACCCCCACAACCTGGTGAAGGCCACCATCAAGGCCCTCAGCGAGGTGCGCGATGCCTATACCGTGGCCGGTACACGCGGCATTCCCATGAGCAAAGTGTTTAACGGTTAATATTACGGATATGGCAACGATAAAGATCAAGCAGATTAAGAGTAAAATCGGTTATCCGAAAGACCAGAAGCAGACCCTCGAGCGTCTCGGACTGCACAGAATCTCACAGGTCGTGGAGAAGGAAGACAATCCCAGCATCCGCGGTATGATTCAGAAAGTTCACCATCTGGTGGAAGTAGTTGAGTAATAATTTTGAAATTCGTACAAAAATGAAATTGCATAATTTAAAACCCGCTGCCGGCTCCACTCACTCACGTCGCCGTATCGGACGTGGTCCTGGCTCCGGACTGGGCGGCACTTCTACCCGTGGTCACAAAGGTGCCAAGTCTCGCTCAGGTTACAAGAAAAAGGTAGGATTCGAAGGTGGTCAGATGCCGTTGCAGCGCCGTCTGCCGAAGGCTGGCTTCAAGAACATCAACCACAAGGAGTATTTCGCTGTGAACCTCTCCACCCTGCAGTCGCTTGCAGAGCAGAAGGAACTCACAAAAATCGGTGTGGCCGAACTGAAGGCTGCCGGACTTACCAACGGTAAGGAACTCGTCAAGATCCTGGGCAACGGCGAACTCAAGGCCAAACTTGAGGTCGAGGCTCATGCTTTCTCTAAGACTGCCGAGGAGGCTATTAAGGCAGCTGGTGGTACAATAACTATAATTTAAGTAAATGAAAAAGTTTATTGAGACACTGAAGAACATCTGGAAGGTGGAGGATTTGCGTCAGCGAATCCTCATCACCATCCTGTTTACAGCTATTTACCGTTTTGGTTCGTTTGTCGTACTTCCCGGCATCGACTATGACAAGTTGGAAAACCTGCAGCAGCAGACCGAGAGCGGTCTGATGTCGCTGCTGGATATGTTCTCCGGTGGCGCATTCTCTAACGCGTCGATTTTCGCTTTGGGAATCATGCCCTATATCTCTGCATCGATCGTCATGCAGCTTCTGGCAGTGGCAGTGCCTTACTTCCAGAAAATGCAGCGCGAGGGTGAGAGCGGACGCAAGCAGATCATGTGGTACACCCGTATCCTCACGGTCGCCATCCTGGTGTTCCAGGGTCCGTCCTATCTCATCAACCTCCGTATGCAGTCGGGCGGCGCGCTTGCCAGTGGTCTCTCCTGGTCCACGTTCGTTTATCCCGCAGTGGTCATACTCGCCGCCGGCAGTATGTTCATCCTCTGGCTGGGTGAGCGTATCACCGACAAGGGTGTGGGCAACGGTGTGTCGCTTATCATTATGATAGGTATCATCGCACGTCTGCCCCAGTCGTTCTTCCAGGAGGTCACATCACGTTTCACCGCCATCACCAGTGGTGGTCTCGTGATGTTCATCATCGAGTTGCTCATTCTCTACGCTGTGGTGTGCGCAGCCTTGCTGCTGGTTCAGGCCGTACGCAAGGTGCCCGTGCAGTATGCGCGCAGGGTGCAGGGCAACAAGACCTATGGTGGAGCACGTCAGTATATTCCTCTTAAGCTCTTCGCCGCAAACGTGATGCCTATCATCTTCGCACAGGCCATCATGTTCATACCCCTCGCCATTGTGCAGTATTCCACCAACAGCACCAATTTTGTGATTCGCTCACTGATGGACCACACGAGCTTGCTCTACAACATCATCTTCGCTGTGCTCATCATCGCCTTCACATTCTTCTATACCGCCATTACGCTCAATCCCACCCAGATGGCTGAGGACATGAAGCGCAACAATGGCTTTATACCTGGTGTGAAACCTGGCAAACCGACCGCCGACTAT
The DNA here is from genome assembly GCA_900318915.1 of uncultured Prevotellaceae bacterium. Classification (GTDB taxonomy): domain Bacteria; phylum Bacteroidota; class Bacteroidia; order Bacteroidales; family Bacteroidaceae; genus Prevotella. Next base: position 47,464 of record ONMI01000004.1, read on the forward strand.
ATCGATACCGTGATGTCGAGGCTCACCTGGCCGGGTTCGTTGTTCATTGCTTTCATTGCCATCATGCCGGCTCTCGCCGGACTGCTCAATGTTCAGCAAGGATTCGCACAATTCTTCGGTGGCACATCGTTGCTCATTCTCGTCGGTGTGGTGATTGACACCCTCCAGCAGATACAGAGCCATCTGATGATGCGCCACTACGACGGATTGCTCAAAGCCGGCCACACACGCGCCGGTGGTGTCTCTGCCTATTAATCGGTCTCAATGAGTATTTACTTAAAGACTGAGGATGAGATAGAACTCATGCGGGCGGCCAACCTTCTGGTTGGCGCCACGCTCGCTGAGGTGGGACGCCACATCAAACCGGGCGTCACCACCGCCGAGCTAGACAGGGTGGCCGAGGAGTTCATCCGCGACCATGGGGCACAGCCCACCTTCAAGGGCTTCCCCAATCCTTACGGCTCGCCTTTCCCCGCCAGCATCTGCACATCGGTCAACGATGTTGTGGTGCATGGCATACCCGACGACAAGACCGTGCTCAAGGACGGTGACATCATCTCTGTCGATTGTGGCACGCTGCTCAACGGCTTCTGTGGTGATTCTTGCTACACGTTCTGTGTGGGTGAGGTCGCTCCTGAGGTGAAAGCGCTGCTCGATGTGACGCGCGAGTCGCTCTACCGCGGCATTGCGCAAGCTGTGGCCGGACACCGGCTTGGCGACATCGGCTCGGCCGTGCAGGACTATTGCGAGGAGCACAGCTACGGAGTGGTGCGTGAACTCACCGGCCACGGCATCGGCCACAAGATGCATGAGGAGCCTTCCGTGCCCAACTACGGTCGCCGCGGCAACGGCATCATGCTCAAGGCTGGCATGTGCATCGCCATTGAGCCGATGATCACCATGGGAGGACGTGAGATTTACCTCTCACCCGACCGTTGGACCGTCCGCACCCGCGACGGAAAGCCTGCCGCACATTTCGAGCACACCATCGCCGTCAGGAGAGGTGAGGCCGACATTCTATCATCATTCGAGGAAATTGAAACCAAAGCTTAGAACCAACTGATTCAATATGGCAAAACAATCCGCAATCGAACAAGACGGCACCATCGTCGAGGCTCTGTCCAATGCGATGTTCAGGGTGGAATTGGAGAATGGGTGCCCCATCACGGCGCACATCTCAGGTAAGATGCGTATGCATTACATCAAAATCCTGCCCGGCGACAAGGTAAAGGTGGAAATGAGCCCCTACGACCTGACAAAGGGCCGTATAGTGTTCAGATACAAATAATTCTCTATTATACAATCATGAAGACAAGAGCATCATTGAAGAAGCGTACTCCCGACTGCAAAATCGTACGTCGCAAGGGCCGTCTTTTCGTTATCAACAAGAAGAACCCCAAGTACAAGCTCCGTCAGGGCTAAGAGCTTCTTGGCACACAAGTGCCGCAACTTTTATTCAAACCAAATTATCAATTATTTTTCAAACAAATGGCAATTAGAATTGTTGGAGTAGATTTGCCCCAGAACAAGCGTGGCGAAATCGCATTGACCTACATCTATGGTATAGGTCGAAGTAGTTCAGCAAAGATATTGGATAAGGCAGGTGTAGACCGTGCACTCAAAGTGAATGAGTGGACCGACGACCAGGCTGCCCGCATCCGTGAGATTATCGGTGCTGAGTACAAAGTGGAGGGTGACCTCCGTTCGGAAATTCAGATGAACATCAAGCGTCTCATGGATATTGGCTGCTATAGAGGCGTACGTCATCGTCACGGTCTTCCCGTGCGTGGACAGAGCACTAAGAACAATGCCCGTACACGTAAAGGCAAGAAGAAGACTGTTGCTAACAAGAAGAAGGCCACTAAGTAATTAATCAAAATCATTTAAGTTATGGCAAAGAAAACAGTCACTTCGAAGAAGAGAAATGTAAAAGTTGATGCTCTTGGACAACTGCATGTCCACAGCTCTTTCAACAATATTATCGTGACCCTGGCCAACAGCGAGGGACAGGTTATCTCCTGGTCGTCGGCTGGTAAAATGGGCTTCCGCGGTTCTAAGAAGAACACTCCCTATGCTGCCCAAATGGCTGCTGAGGACTGTGCTAAGGTGGCTTACGACCTGGGCCTGCGCAAAGTGAAAGCTTATGTCAAGGGTCCCGGCAACGGACGTGAGTCGGCTATCCGTGCCACTCATGGTGCTGGTATCGAGGTTACCGAGATTATCGACGTTACACCGCTTCCCCACAACGGATGCCGTCCTCCGAAGCGTCGTCGTGTCTAATCATATTTTTTATTTCTGATTACTTTTTTTATTATGGCAAGATATATAGGACCGAAATCAAAAATCGCCCGCCGGTTCGGTGAACCGATCTTCGGCGAAGACAAAGTTTTGTCCAAGAGGAACTTCCCTCCTGGACAGCATGGCAACTCACGTCGCAGAAAGCAGTCTGAGTATGCTGTCATGCTGGCAGAGAAGCAAAAGGCTAAGTACACCTATGGAGTGTTGGAGCGTCAGTTCCGCAACATGTTTGAGAAAGCTGCCAAGGCAGAGGGTATCACCGGTGAGGTGCTCCTCCAGAATCTGGAGAGTCGCCTCGACAACGTGGTGTTCCGTCTGGGTATAGCTCCTACACGTGCTGCTGCCCGCCAGCTCGTCGGCCACAAGCATATCGTGGTAGACGGACAGGTGGTTAACATTCCTTCTTACTCCGTGAAACCCGGCCAAGTGATCGGCGTACGTGAGAAATCCAAGTCGCTCGAGGTGATTGAGGCTGCTCTCGCTGGCTTCAACCACAGCAAGTATCCTTGGATTGAGTGGGACGAGAACACCAAGAGTGGCAAGTTCCTTCACAAGCCCGAACGTGCCGATATCCCCGAAAATATCAAGGAGCAGTTAATCGTTGAGTTGTACTCTAAATAAATCATTAAATTAATGGCGATATTAGCATTTCAAAAACCTGACAAAGTCGTCATGCTGGAGGCCAACGACAAGTTCGGTAAGTTCGAGTTCCGCCCTCTCGAGCCGGGATTCGGTGTTACCATCGGCAATTCGTTGCGCCGTATCCTCTATTCCTCGCTTGAGGGTTACGCCATCAACACCATCAAGATTGCTGGTGTGGAGCACGAGTTCTCTTCGGTCTCCGGCGTGAAGGAGGATGTCACCAACATGATCTTGAATTTGAAACAAGTAAGATTCAAGCAAGTAGTAGAAGAATTCGAGAACGAGAAAGTCAGCATCACTGTAGAGAACACTACCGTGTTCCGCGCCGGTGATATTGGAAAATATCTTTCTGGATTTGAAGTGTTAAACCCTGATTTGGTGATTTGTCATTTAGATGTCAAAGCGTCGATGCAGATAGACATTACTATCAACAAGGGCCGTGGCTACGTGCCTGCCGATGAGAATCGTGAGTTCTGCACCGACGTCAGCGTAATTCCAATCGATTCTATCTACACCCCTATCCGTAACGTAAAATACACTGTCGAGCCCTATCGTGTCGAGCAGAAGACCGACTACGACAAGCTCGTCATCGAGGTAACAACGGACGGTTCCATTCATCCCAAGGATGCTCTCAAAGAGGCAGCCAAAATCCTTATCTATCATTTCATGCTCTTCTCTGATGAGAAGATTACGCTTGAGACTCCCGAAGCCGATGTGAATCAGGAGTTTGATGAGGATGCTCTTCACATGCGCCAGCTGCTCAAGACTCGTCTTGTCGATATGAACCTGAGCGTGCGTGCTCTCAACTGCCTCAAGGCTGCCGATGTGGAGACACTCGGCGACCTGGTGCAGTACAACAAGACCGACCTGCTCAAGTTCCGCAACTTTGGTAAGAAGTCGCTTTCTGAGTTGGACGACCTGCTTGAGAGTCTGAAACTTTCGTTTGGAACTGATATCTCGAAGTACCAACTTAACAAAGAACCCTAAAATGAGACATAATAAGAAATTCAATCATCTCGGCCGTAAAGCTGATCATCGTAAGGCGATGCTTGCCAATATGGCCATCTCGCTGATAATGCACAAGCGCATTACCACGACCGTGCCTAAGGCTAAGGCTCTCCGCGTGTATGTGGAGCCCATCATCAACCGTGCCAAGGACGATTCTACCCACTCACGCCGTGTTGTGTTCAGCTATCTGCAGAACAAGTATGCCATCCAGGAGCTCTTCGGCCCCGTGGCTGAAAAGATTGCCAACCGTCCTGGTGGTTACACCCGTATCGTGAAGCTCGGTGCCCGTCAGGGTGATGCCGCTCCTGTATGCTTCATCGAACTGGTCGACTTCGACGAGAATATGGCCAAGACTCCGAAAGCTGCTGCCAAGAAGACCCGCCGCAGCCGCAAGTCGAGCAAGGCTGAGGCTCCTGCCGCTGAGGCTGCTGAGGCTGCTGAGGCTCCCGCCGCTGAGTAAGACTTCCCTCTCTTTCCCAAGAGATTCCCTGATAGAGGCTGCCTGGTTCGTCCGGGCGGCCTCTTTTGCGTATATAGGGTTTCCCCTATCTCTCTGTCGGGATTTTCCGTTGGCGGTATTGTTCCTTTTTCTTAATTTTACACCCGAAAAGCGAACAGTTCGAAATTTTTCGGGCCTCTCGGGTGTCGTTTGTCATCTTATTTTGTTATATTTGCGAAACATAAAAACAATACAGTCATGAAGAATTGGATGATTTTTCCTTTTTGTGCCTTGCTGCTCCTGAGCGGATGCGGTTCCTATACAGGCATGGGTGCCTATACGGGCAGTTCTATCGGCTCCGTGCTCGGTTCCGCCATCGGCGGTATCACCGGCGGACGCCATGGCCATGATGTGGGCACTATAATCGGTATGGCCGGAGGTGCCATCGTGGGAGGTGCTATCGGCGCCAAGGCCGACCAGGACCGTCAGGAGGGCTATGAGCGGGCCCGGGAGAGGGTAGAGCAGCGACGCATGGAGCGCGACCGTTACGACAGCAATGCCGGTTACAACAACCGCAACAACAGCTACGACGGCGGCGCTTACAGCAATGAAGAGGCCTACGACGACCGCCTCTACGATTTCGACACCTCATCTTCCTATGAGGCCGTCACTGAGTCTTCGGCCGATGCCGTACGTCTTGGCCGCGTTCGCTTTGTGAATCGCGACAACGATGCCGTGCTGCGTTCCAACGAGGTGTCCAAACTGGTGTTCGAAGTGCGCAATGTTTCCAGCCACACTCTTTACAATGTGCAGCCTGTGGTCGAGGAAACCAGCGGCAACAAGCGTATCTGGGTGTCGCCCAGCGCCTTTATAGAGAATCTGGAGCCGGGACGTGCCGTGCGCTACACTGCCATGGTGAGCACCGGCAAACTCAAGAACGGCAACGCCTCCTTCCATGTCTACGTGCAGCACAACGGCCGCATAGTGGCCGACTCCAACGAGTTTACCCTCACCACGCAGAAATAAGCGTGCGGCGGTTTCCGTGGCCTTCTGGGCCCCTGAATGCCGCTTGTATAAAATGAACCGGCAGCGATGATTCACATCTTCGCTGCCGGTTTCTATAGTATCACTTAGTATCTATAGTTCTAGCCTTATTCTTTCTTTACTTTTTTCACGACTTCCACCACCACATCGGCCACGCCTTGACGCAATATGTCAATCTCTTCGGCGGCTTTGCGCGACAGGTCTATCAGCAGCCGGCGGTGGTGCGGACCGCGGTCGGTCACCTTCACCACTACGCTCTTCCCGTTCTTCGGATTGGTCACCTTCACCAAGGTGCCCAATGGCAGCGAGCGGTGGGCGCACGTCATGCTGTTCTTGTCGTAGGGACTGCCGTCGCTCATCCGTCGCCCGTGCAGGCTGTTCGAATAGTACGAGGCCTTGCCCTTGTATTGCTGGGCCGCCATAGGAGCGGTAGCGCCTATGGCGGCGGCCAGAAGTAGTGTGCGGAGCAGTCGCATGCGTGTATGGATTAAACGATGCCCTGGGCCATCATGGCGTGAGCCACCTTCATGAAGCCGGCGATGTTGGCGCCCTTCACGTAGTTGATGTAGCCGTTGGGTTCAGTTCCATACTTCACGCACTGGTCGTGTATGTTGCTCATGATGCCGTGCAGCTTCTCGTCTACCTCAGCACCGCTCCAGCCCAGACGCATCGAGTTCTGGGTCATCTCCAGACCGGAGGTGGCCACACCGCCGGCGTTCACAGCCTTGCCGGGAGCGAAGAGCTGGCCGGCAGCCACAAACTTGTCTACAGCCTCGGCTGTGCAGCCCATGTTCGACACCTCGGCCACGCAAAGGGTCTTGTTGGCCAGCAGCATGTCGGCGTCTTTGCCGTTCAGCTCGTTCTGGGTAGCGCAGGGCAGAGCGATGTCTACCTTCACCTCCCAAGGCTTGCGGCCTGCATAGAAAGTGGAGCCGGGGAATTCGTCGGCATAGGGAGCGCACACATCGTTGCCGCTGGCGCGCAGCTCAAGCATATATTCTATCTTCTCGTCGTTCAGACCGGCAGGATCGTAGATGTAACCGTCGGGACCGGAGATGGTCACCACCTTGGCGCCCAGCTCGGTAGCCTTCTTGGCAGCACCCCAGGCCACGTTGCCGAAACCGCTGATGGCCACAGTCTTGCCCTTGATGTCGATACCGTGGGTCTTCAGCATCTGGTTCACGAAGTACAGAGCACCGAAACCGGTAGCTTCCGGACGCAGGATTGAGCCGCCCCATTCCATTCCCTTACCGGTGAGCACACCCTGGAACTGGTGGGTAAGCTTCTTATACATACCGAAGAGATAGCCAATCTCACGGCCGCCCACACCGATGTCGCCGGCAGGAACGTCCATATCCGGACCAATCACCTTGTGGAGCTCCAGCATGAAGGCCTGGCAGAAACGCATAATCTCAGCGTCGCTCTTGCCGCGGGGAGCAAAGTCGGAACCACCCTTGCCGCCGCCCATAGGCAGTGTGGTGAGGGCATTCTTGAAAGTCTGCTCGAAACCGAGGAATTTCAGGATTGAAAGGTTCACCGACGGGTGGAAGCGCAGACCGCCTTTGTACGGGCCGATAGCGCTGTTGAACTGCACGCGGTAGCCCAGGTTCACCTGAACCTCGCCCTTGTCGTCTACCCAAGGCACACGGAAAGTAAGGATGCGCTCCGGTTCCACGATGCGCTCGATAATCTTTGCTTTCTCAAATTCAGGGTGCTGATTGTAGACTTCCTCTACCGAAAGAAGAACCTCTCTTACGGCCTGCAGGTACTCCAACTCGCCTGGGTGCTTTTTCTCCAGGTCTTGCATGATTTTCTCAACTTCCATAGTAAAATGTGTTTTTTAGATTAAAGATAACATAATGTCATTGTTGGTAGGCAAATGTAGGTATTTTTTGTGTTACTGCCAAATAATCTACCGTTAATTTGCAGCTGAGGCATTACTTTTTGCTTAAATCTCACTTTTTTTACCTATTTTTGCAGTTGATACAACCCTCTATCCCGCTAAATATGGAAAATATACCTCAGGAATGGACCCAGTTCTACCTCAAGGACGTGTCGTTCGTCAATCTCATGACGCACCGTATCTTCAATGTGCTTATCGTGGCCAACCCCTACGATGCCTTCATGCTCGAGGACGACGGCAGGGTCGACGAGAAGATTTTCGACGAGTATATGGAGCTCGGCCTGCGCTATCCGCCCACCTTCACCCAGGTGAGCACCATCGAGGATGCCAACCATGTGCTCAGCACCACCGATATCGACCTTGTGATCTGCATGCCCGGCAATGCCGACAACGACGCTTTCGCCGTGGCACGCGAGATAAAGGTGTCGTTCCCACATCTGCCCTGCGTGGTGCTCACACCTTTCTCCCACGGCATCACCCGCCGCATACAGGATGAGGACATGTCCGTCTTCGACTATGTGTTCTGTTGGCTCGGCGACACCAACAGGAGGCCGGCGTGCAGATGATACTGCTGGTGGAGGACAGCATACGCTTCTACTCCTCCGTGCTGCCCAATCTCTACAGCTATATCCTTGTGCAGAGCAAGCGCTTCTCTACCGAGGCCCTCAACCCGCACACCGCGGCGCAGCGCAAGCGCGGACGTCCCAAAGTGGTGCTCGCGCGCACCTACGAAGAGGCCATCAGCATCTATGAGAAGTATGCCGACAACACCATCGGCGTGATCAGCGACGTGCGTTTCCCCCGGGAGGGCAAGAAAGATCCGGAGGCCGGTTTCCGCCTGCTCCGCGAGATAGGTGCAGAACCGCGCGCGTGCCCAGGCCGAGGGTTTCCATTATGTCGACAAGAACTCGAAGAAGATGAATATCGACCTGCGCAATCTGTTGGCCGAGCACATGGGGTTCGGCGACTTCATCTTCCGTGATCCGGTCACCAAGCATGAGGTGATGCGTGTGCGCAGCCTCAAGGAGCTCCAGGACAATATCTTCAACATACCCTACGACTCCATGCTCTACCATGTGTCTCGCAACCATGTGAGCCGCTGGCTCTGCGCCCGCGCCATCTTCCCCGTGTCGCAGTTTCTACGCCACGTCACCTGGCACAAACTGAAGGATGTCGACGCCCACCGCCAGATTATCTTCGATGCCATCGTCAAGTACCGCCGCATGAAGAACATCGGTGTCACTTCGCCCGCATCGGCGACGGCTCTCTCGGCGGAAAGGGTAGGGGACTGGCCTTCCTCGACAACATCGTGAAGCGTCACCCGCAGTTCAACCAGTTTCCCAACGCCACCGTGTCCATCCCGAAGACTGTGGTGCTTTGCACCGACATCTTCGACCGCTTCATGGATTCCAACAACCTCTACCAGATAGCTCTCAGCGATGCCCCCGACGAGGTCATCCTTGACCACTTCCTCAAGGCGCAGCTGCCCGACTCGCTCATCGCCGACTTCTTCACCTTCTTCGAGGCCACCAAGAGTCCTATCGCCGTGCGCTCCTCGTCGCTGCTCGAGGATGCCCACTACCAGCCTTTCGCCGGCATCTACTCCACCTATATGATACCCTATCTCGACGACAAGTACGAGATGCTCAGCATGCTGGCCTGTGCCATCAAGGGCGTCTACGCTTCCGTCTACTATCATGACAGCAAGGCTTACATGGCCGCCACCTCCAATGTCATCGACCAGGAGAAGATGGCCGTCATCCTTCAGGAGGTGGTGGGGCGTTCCTACGGCACGCGCTATTATCCCAGCTTCAGCGGTGTGCTGCGCTCGCTCAACTATTATCCCGTGGGCGACGAGAAGGCCGAGGACGGCATCGCTAGCCTGGCACTCGGATTGGGCAAGTATATAGTCGACGGCGGGCAGACACTGCGTGTGAGTCCCTATCATCCGCACCAGGTGCTCCAGACCAGCGAGCTCGACACAGCCCTGCGCGAGACGCAGACCCGCTTCTATGCCCTCGATATGGAGCATGTGGGCAGCGACTTCAAGGTCGACGACGGCTTCAACATCCTCAACCTGCGTGTCAAGGAGGCCGACAAAGACCAGTCCCTGCAGCACATCGCTTCTACCTACGACCCCTACGACCAGGTGATACGCGACGGCATCTATGAGGGCGGACGAAAGGTCATCACCTTTGCCGGCGTGCTCCAGCACGATGTCATCCCCGTACCCGAAATCCTGCAGATGGCCATGCAGTACGGTGCCGAAGGCATGCGGCGCCCCGTGGAGATAGAGTTTGCCTGCAACATCAACAAAGACCGCACCTGCGACTTCTACCTGCTCCAGATAAGACCTATTGTCGACTCCAAGCAGATGCTCGAGACCAACCTCGAGGCCATCCCCGACGAGAAGTGCCTGCTCCGCTCGCACATGTCGCTCGGCCACGGCATCAGCGAGGATGTCACCGACGTGGTCTACGTCAAGACGCCCGAAAACTTCACCGCTGCCAACAATCCCGAGATTGCCCTCGAGATAGAGCAGATAAACCGGCGCTTCCTCGACGAGCACCGAAACTATGTGCTCATCGGCCCCGGCCGGTGGGGCTCCAGCGATTATTGGCTCGGTGTGCCGGTCAAGTGGCCGCACATCAGTGCCTCGAGGGTCATCGTGGAGACCACACTCAAGAACTACCGCGTAGACCCCAGCCAGGGCACGCACTTCTTCCAGAATCTCACCAGTTTCGGTGTGGGCTACTTCACCATCAACGATGTCACCTCCAACGGTATCTGCCGTCTCGATGTGCTCGATGCCATGCCGGCGGTCGAGGAAACGCAGTTCGTGCGACACGTCCGATTCGACAAGCCGCTCCGCATCATGATGGACGGTAAAAAGCAGGAAGGGGTGGTTTTGCTCCCCGAATAGGGGGCAAAATACCCTTTTCTCTTGATTTATATCAATAAATTGTAATCTTTACACTATTAATTTGAAAAATATTTGGAGGGAAAAGTTTAAAACCTTAACTTTGCATCGTGTTTTTCATAGTATTAGATTTAAGGTTAACAAAGGTTGGAGTACAGCGGTACTCCTTTTTTTTGTCCCTACCGCATCCTACACCTTTTTATAGATAGGTCATGTAGGTTATTTCAAGGCTTTATTTTGAATTTTATGAAGGCGAAATGATATTTCGCTAAGGGGTGCATCGTGTGCAGTACGGTCGATAGGTATAGAATGGTTGCTTCAGGGTTATTCTGCCGATATCGACTCGTAGTAGTGATAGTCGGAGAGAACTTTCCGCAGGAAGCTGGCGTCGCTGTGCTTGCCCATGTCCACTTGCAGCCATTCGGCCGTCTTCGTGGCCAGCCGCGACTGCAGGCGGTACTTCAGGTCCCAGTTGTCCACCCAGAAGCTGCGCTGTATCAGGTCGGCTTGTCCCGGTGTGAGCCGTGCGGCTTCTTTGTATTGCGGGTGGTAGTTCTTGCTCGCGAATTCATAGTCCCTCAGGTCGAAGTAGAGTTCGCCATACTGGTGCTTCTTCACCACGGTGGTGCCTGCGGCCAGGTCGCCCAGCCGCTGGCTGTTCTTGGTGAAGATGATGAACACCAGACCTATGATAAAGTAGAAAAAGTCTATCAACAGGAGGAGCCACCGCGTCAGGCTGTCGCTCACCGAAGGCTCCGTACCGTCCAGCCGTATCACCTGTATGCTGAGCAGCCGTTTGCCCAGTGTCTGTCCGTGGTTGAACACCTCCATGAGCAGTGGATACGACGACAGTGCTATCTCCAGTACGAAGGCCAGTATGAGAGTGGCTTCGTCGCTGTGTGTAAATGTGTTGACGGCCAGCAGCAGGGGCCATACCAGCAGTTGGGAGGCGAAGAGCACCGCCAGGTCTATTCCCCATGCCACTGAGCGTTGCAGCACACTGGCTGCGGTCTGCTCCAGGCGCACATGTTGTCCGGTTATGATGCTGGTCTGTCCCATTTTGCTGCGGTTTATTTTGCAAAAGTAAAATATAATCTTTATTTTTGCAAATCGTAAGGACAAAAGTTGACCTTTTGCACCGCGAAAGTTTTGGAATAAAGTGACAGAAGCATCGTTCATCAGACAGAATATAGACAAGTGGCACAATCTGGAGCTCATGGTCGATGACATGGTTTCGGCCTCGCCCGATGAAATCAGCGAGGGGTATGCCGAGGTCATGTCCGACCTCTCGTTTGCCCAGACCCACTTCGCCGGCTCGCGCATAGAGGGCTACCTCAACCAGCTGGCGCTTGCCCTGCACCACAATGTCTACCGCCAGCATCCCGGACGCTGGCGCCATGTGCTGCGCTTCTGGACCCACGAAATACCCCTTGCCGTCTACGACAGCCGGAAGTGTCTGCTCGCCTCGCTGGCCGTTTTCCTGCTGGCCTGGTTCATCGGCGTGATTTCCGCTTTGGGCGACGAGTCCTTCACCGAGCTCATCATGGGCGAGGGTTATATGGATATGACGCAGCGCAACATCGAGGCCGGCATTCCCATGGGCGTCTATGGCACCCAGCCGTCGTCGACCATGTTTTGTGCCATCACGCTCAACAATGTGCGGGTGGCGTTTCTCTGCTTTGTCTTAGGTGTCTTCACAAGTATCTTCCCCGGTGTGTCCCTTATGTTCAACGGCATCATGATAGGTGCCTTCCAGACCTTCTTCTACCAGCAGCACCTGTTGGGCGAGTGTCTGTACGCCACCATGCTGCACGGCACCCTCGAGCTCTCCGCCATCGTCATCGCCGGCGGGGCCGGTATCCAGTTGGGCAACGGCTGGCTTTTCCCCGGCACCTACAGCCGGCCGCGTTCGTTTCTCATGGCGGCCCGCCGCGCCGTCAGGGTGTTGGTGTCTACCGTGCCCGTCTTTGTGGTGGCGGCCTTCATAGAGAGTTTCCTCACCCGCTACACCCTCATAGGCAACGGCTTCCGGCTGCTCATCATCGGCAGCTCGGCCGCTTTCCTCGTGTTCTATTATATACTCCTGCCCATAAAGCGCCACCGCGATGCCCGTCCAGCCTAACATAGAGATCTTCGAGAAGCGGTCCATGAACCAAAGCATAGAGGCTGCCTTCGATTTCCTGCGCCAGAACCGCAAGGTCTGGTTCAGGGGCACCTTGATCTATCTGCTGCCCTATGCCATGGTCATCGCCCTGTTGTGGTTGCCCAATGCCAGGGCAGAGTCGATCGACACCACCTTCTCCATGGTTTTCGAGGCCTTTGGCCAAAGCCGGTCGTTGGCCTTCCTGCTGCCGGGTTTCTTCCTGTCGGCCCTCTTCACGGTGAGTCTGCTGCGGCACGGCAGAGAGGAGCATCTCTCCGGCCTCACCTGGCGCCAACTGGCCCTGTTGTGGCTGCCCTCCTTCGTCAGGACGCTCCGCTCGGCCGTTTTCCTCCTTTTGGCCGTGTGGGTCGTGGTGCTCGTCCCCTTCCCCCTCCAGACGTTTCTCTATGTGGTGCTCATTCCCCTGTGGTTTGTGCTTCCCTCCCATACCCTTGCCGACAACAATCTGCTCAGTGCCGTCAGACTGTCGGTGAAGCATGGCTTCCGTTCTTGGTTCGGACTGCTCATCATGCTCTTCTTCATGGCGTTTGTCAGTTTCATGCTGTCGTTCGCTGTCCAGCTGCCGGTGGCGCTGTTCTTCTCCCTCTCCGGCCTGGTGGCCCGTATGAGCGAGGCCTTCGTCCAGGAGTATCTCGATGTGGTGCGCTACGTCATCCTTGCACTCGTTTCCTACACCGTCTTCGTGGGGGCGTCGTTCGTCACGCTCGGCCTCTGCTATCTCTACGGAAGTGCCGTGGCCGACTATGAAGACGAGAACCTCGACGGTGAGATAGACCGTTTCGAAAACCTTTAACCGCCAGGACCATGCAGCAACTCCTCTGTCAGATCATGATGAACGACACCCTGCGAAAGGCATTCCGCAAGGAGTATGTCTATGAGCGCGGACTAGGCATGGCCGAGAAACAGGCCGTGGAAGAAACGGAGGATGGTGGTGGGACGGCACTCACCATCTTCGAGAAATTCTTCCAGGCCATGGCCGATTTTTTTGAGAATCTGATAGAGGCCATTGTCAGGATACCGGTCTTTGTGTGGATACTGCTGGGTGTCGTGCTCCTGGCCGTGCTCTTCGTGTGGATGTACCGCAGTGGCCTCTTCGGATCCTACAGCCGGCTCCGGAACCAGTCGCTCACCGAGGCCGACAATATCTACGAGATTGATTTCCAGCCCGAGCTGGAGGAGGCCCTTGCCCGCGCCGACTATGCCGAGGCGCTGCGGCTGCGCTATCTGCGCACCCTGCGCACCCTGGCCGACGGCGGCCATGTGGTGTGGCGCATCTACAAGACCCCTACACAGTTTGCCGCTGAGGCCGCCAGCCGGCCCTTCAGCGAGATGACGCGCCACTTCCTGTGGGTGCGCTACGGCCGCTATGACGCCGATGAGGCTCTCTACCGCCGGGTCGACACCCTGGCGCAGGAGGTGGAACGGGAGAAAGGAGGTGAGGTATGAAGCGCAATCTCCTGGTGCTGGGCATCGCCCTGGCAGTTTTCCTTGCCGTCTATTATGTCAAGCATGCTTACCGCATTTTCCGGTGGGACGACAAGCAGACATATTTCAACCACCTCAGCGACGAACCCCTGGGCATGTGCCTGTTCGACAGTATTGCCAGTCAGACAGCCACGCACAGCTACCGCTATATGGACGTGCCGTTCGAGCGGATAGAGAAGATGAAGCAGCCTCTGTCGTTGCTCATTGTGACGGATTACATGACCATCAACGACTCCCTGCTCGCCGTTCAACTGTTCGATTTTGTAAAGAAGGGCAACCAGGTGATGATGGTCACGGAGAATCTGCGGAGCTGGGAGTACCCTCTGAAAAAGGTGCTGAAGGCGGAAACGGTTACCGAGAAAGACCTGATTGCCGACAGTCTGAAGTTGGCCTTCAAGCGGGGCGACACCCGGCTTGTCAGTCCGGTGAAAGACGCTCCGTTGCCGCAGTCGTTGTCGCAGTATAGGGTGAACCCCTGGCTGGTGAATGGCTTTGTCCAATTGTATTCGCATGAATGGGAGCAGCTGCTTGCGGCTCCTTTCAACCTGCTGGAGTATACCGACGACGGTACCGTTGAAAAAACTGAAACAAATGTCGTGGCGGCGGTGCGCCGGATGGGAAAGGGGCAGCTCTGTCTGGTGACCACCCCGTATCTTTTCACCAACTATGCCGCGCTCCACCCCCAACTGTGCCGGTATCAGCACCAGCTGCTCTCCCAACTCGACGACCGGCCCATCGTGCGCTTGGAACGTTTGTATCTCGAGACTGATTACAGTGGCGAAGGCCTCGGTGAGTCGCCCTTGAGATACCTTCTTGATAACGAGCCCTTGCGCTGGGCACTCTACACCGCCTTGGCCACCCTGCTGCTCTTCATGGTGTTCACGGCACGCCGCCGTCAGCGCGTCATCCCCTACAAGGCGCCGCCGGCCAACCACAACCTCGAGTTCGTGCGCTTTATGGGAAGCATCTACTGCCAGCAGCACGACAGCAACGACCTGCTGCGCAAGAAGTACACCTACTTCTGCGAAGAGCTTAGGCGCTGTCAGCTCATCGACCTTTCCGACCGCAACCGTTCCGATGAGGTGATTGCCCTGCTCGCACGCACCGCCGATGTGCCGGTGGATGAGGTGCGGAGAGTGCTCACCCGCATTTGGGTGTATGTCGACGGCGATGATAGTCCCGACAACAAGACGCTCTGCGGCTGTATCGACGACATGAACTATCTGCTCACCCGCTGCCGGCAGACCGGCCGCTGAGCCTCCGATAACAAACGAAAAACAAATGTAAAAACCCTCACGATATGGAAGAGAATACCCAATTGAGAATGGACCTCACCGCCTTCTCCGAGAAGATTGTCCAGCTCAGAGAGTCTATCAACAAGGTGATAGTGGGGCAGGACGGCGCTGTCGACATGCTCCTCACCGCCATCCTGGCCGACGGCCATGTGCTGCTCGAGGGTGTGCCCGGTGTGGCCAAGACCCTGCTGGCACGACTCCTCTCGCGGCTCATCGACGCCCGCTTCAGTCGCCTGCAGTTCACCCCCGACCTTATGCCGAGCGATGTGCTCGGCACCACGGTGTTCAACATGAAGACGTCGGAGTTCGACTTCCACGCCGGACCGGTCTTCTCCGACCTCGTGCTCGTCGACGAGATAAACCGCGCACCGGCCAAGACACAGGCCGCCCTCTTCGAGGTGATGGAGGAGCGCCAGGCCACCATCGACGGCATCACCCATTCCATGGGTTCCCTCTTCACGGTCATCGCCACGCAGAACCCCGTGGAGCAGGAAGGCACCTACAAGTTGCCCGAGGCGCAGATAGACCGTTTCATGATGAAGATAGTGATAGGCTATCCCTCGCTCGACGATGAGGTGCTCATCCTGCAGCGCCATCAGCAAAACGCAGCCCTTGTCCGACTCGATGATGTGAAGCCGGTGCTCAGCAAGGAGAATCTGCTCCACTTCCGCGACATGATGTCGCAGGTGCTGGTCGAGGAGAGCCTGCTCCGCTACATGATACAGCTCGTACAGCTCACCCGCACCCACAAGGCGGTCTACCTGGGTGCCTCGCCCCGCGCCGCCGTGGCACTGCTCAGGGCATCCAAGGCCTTTGCCATGCTGCAGGGCCGCGACTTTGTAACCCCCGACGATGTGAAGGCGGTGGCACCGGCTGTGCTGCAGCACCGCCTCTTCCTCACCGCCGAGGCCGAGATGGAGGGACTGGGCTCCGCCCGTGTGGTGAGCGACCTCCTCAAGACAGTCGAGGTGCCCAAGTAGGCCACTCCTACATAGTTCATTTCCAAATACCGCAGCGCTATGTATCTCACCTACCGGTTCTATCTCTGTGCCCTCCTGGTCGTCATCCTTCTGGGCATGGGCCAGTTCTTCCCCATCCTCTTCAGGGTGGGGCAGGGGGCCATGCTGCTGCTCGTGCTGGCTGCGGTGGCCGAGGGGGTGGCGCTCTACACACGGGGCCATGTGGTGGCCCGCCGCGAGTGCGCCGACCAGTTCTCCAACGGCGACGACAATATCGTGGTGCTGCATGTGCGCAATGCGTCACCCTTCGGTGTGCGACTCACCCTCATCGATGAGATTCCCTTTGTATTTCAGAAGCGCGACCTGCGCCTCCGGGCCAAGGTGGGCGCGGGGGAGAGCTGCGAGTGTCCCTACACCCTGCGGCCCGTGGAGCGCGGCGACTATGCCTTCGGGCGCATCCGTGTGTTTGCCACCACTGTCCTGGGGCTCCTGAGCCGCCGCTACACCAGTGGCGAGCCGTTCAGCGTCAAGGTCTACCCGTCGTTTCTCATGCTCAAGAAGTATCAGCTGCTCTCAGCCCACCATCTCACAGAGATAGGCATGAAGCGCATACGCCGGGTGGGCAACAACACCGAGTTTGAACACATCAAGGACTATGTCAAGGGCGACGACTACCGCACCATCAACTGGAAGGCGTCGGCCCGCCGCCACCATCTCATGGTCAACGTCTACCAGGAGGAACGCTCCCAGCAGGTGTACAGCGCCATCGACAAGGGGCGCACCATGCAGCAGGTGTTCCGAGGCATGACCCTTCTCGACTATGCCATCAACGCCAGCCTCATGATATCCTATGTGGCCGTAGGCAAGCAGGACAACGTGGGACTCATCTCCTTCGCCGAACAGTTCGACACCTTCCTGCCGGCCTCCCGCCAGCCGGTGCAGATGCGTACCATCATGGACAGCCTCTACAACCAGCAGACCACCTTCGGCGAGACCGACTATTCGGTGGTGTGCCACCGCATGGGGCAGCTGCTCAGCCGCCGTAGCTTCATCATGCTCTACACCAACTTCACCGGCATCGATGCCCTCAAGCGGCAGATGCCCTACCTGTGCGAGCTCAACCGCCGCCACCGTCTGCTCGTCATCTTCTTCGAGGATGCCGAACTGGCCGACTATGCCGCCACACCTTCCTCAACCACGCTCGAGTATTACCAGCATG
Source organism: uncultured Prevotellaceae bacterium (assembly GCA_900318915.1). Taxonomy (GTDB): domain Bacteria; phylum Bacteroidota; class Bacteroidia; order Bacteroidales; family Bacteroidaceae; genus Prevotella. Next base: position 64,840 of record ONMI01000004.1, read on the forward strand.
TGGTGGCCGAGAAGTATCTCTACGAGAAAAGGCTCATCACCGCCAAACTCGCCCAGCAGGGCATCCACTCGCTCCTCACCACCCCCGAGAAACTTACTGTCGATGCAGTGAACAAATATTTGGAAATGAAAGCAAGAGGCCTTCTTTCCTAACAAATTCGTTACTTTTTATTGATTTAAATCAAGAATCGTAAGAAAAATCTAATTTTCTTTGAAAAATATTTGCACGGTATTGATATATCCGTTATATTTGCAATGTGTTTTTCATAGTATTAGATTTAAGGTTAACAAAGGTTGGAGTACGGCGGTACTCCTTTTTTTTGTCTATGCGGAATGAAAAATTAAAAAAAATTAAGTAAAATTTTGTATATTCTGATTTTTATCTTATATTTGCATTGCATTTGCAATAATTAGTTTTGTTTTCAGTATTTATTTATTCAAATAGTAATTAAATCTTTGAAGGTATGAAAAAGTATTTAGCAGAAATGATTGGAACGTTTGTGCTCACTTTTTTAGGTTGCGGCACAGCTGTAGCACTTAGTTGCGGCACCGACACAGCGTCGGTAGTGGGCACGGCAGTGGCCTTCGGTCTCTCTGTAGTGGCCATGGCCTATACCATTGGCGGTATTTCAGGTTGCCACATCAATCCGGCCATCAGCCTGGGCGTGTTCCTCAGCGGCCGCATGAGTGGCAAAGACTGCGGCATGTACATGCTGTTCCAGGTAATCGGTGCCATCCTTGCCTCGCTGGTGCTTTATTGCGTCACCATCACGGTGGCCGGCGATCCATTGTCGTCGTCTACCCTCACCGGCGCCAATGCCTGCAACTTTGGAGTGACCAACGGTCTTATTGTTGAGATTGTGCTCACCACACTCTTCGTGCTCGTGGTGCTGGGCACCACCGATGCCAAGAAAGGTGCCGGCAACTTCGCCGGTCTGGCCATCGGTCTGTCGCTCATCCTCATCCACCTGGTGGGCATCCGCTTCACCGGCACATCGGTCAACCCCGCACGTTCCATCGGTCCTGCCCTCTTCCAGGGTGGCCAGGCACTCTCCGAGCTCTGGGTTTTCATCGTGGGCCCGTTGGTGGGCGGTGCTCTTGCCTCCCTCGTCTGGAAGGTGATAGGTTCCGACGACAAGAAGTAGGCGGCTGAATCAGCAGCTGCTGTAAAGACTGAGGGGCGGTGTCGTGCTGTGCGCAGACATCGCCCCTCAGTGGCGTTTTGTCACTTCTGTTTGTCAAAAATCGGCAGTCTGTAAGCGGTAGGCGGCTGTTTCGCTTTTTGCTGCCCGCCGCAACTCCAAAAATGAATGTAAAACTTTGTGTTTTACAAAAATATTGGGTAATTTTGCAGCAGTAAAAGGATTCTATTTCTAATATCAATAAACTATGGTAGATTACAAGACTTTGGGCCTTGTGAACACCAAAGAGATGTTCGCACGTGCCATCAATGGCGGTTACGCCATCCCCGCATTCAACTTCAACAATATGGAGCAGCTCCAGGCCATCATCAAGGCCAGCAGCGACCTCAGGAGCCCGGTTATCCTCCAGGTGTCGAAAGGTGCCCGCAACTATGCCAACCAGACCCTTCTGCAGTATATGGCACAGGGTGCTGTGGAGTATGCCAAGGAGCTTGGCTGCAAGCATCCTGAGATTGCTCTCCATCTGGACCATGGCGACAGCTTCGAGACCTGCAAGAGCTGTGTCGACTTCGGTTTCTCTTCTGTCATGATCGATGGTTCCGCACTGCCCTACGAGGAGAACATCGCCCTCACCAAGAAAGTGGTGGAGTATGCACATCAGTTCGACGTCACCGTAGAGGGTGAGCTCGGCGTGCTCGCCGGTGTTGAGGACGAGGTGGTGGCCGCTGAGTCGCACTACACCAAGCCTGAGGAAGTGATCGACTTCGTGAGCCGCACCGGTGTCGACTCTCTCGCCATCTCCATCGGTACCTCGCACGGTGCCTACAAGTTCACTCCCGAGCAGTGCACCCGCGACCCGAAGACCGGCAAGCTCGTGCCTCCTCCCCTCGCATTCGACGTGCTCGATGCCATCATGGTCAAGCTGCCCGGCTTCCCCATCGTGCTCCACGGCTCATCGAGCGTGCCCCAGGAGTATGTCGACATCATCAACGAGTACGGTGGCAAACTGCCCGACGCCGTTGGTATTCCCGAGGAGCAGCTCCGCAAGGCTTCGAAGAGCGCTGTTTGCAAGATCAACATCGACTCCGACTCACGTCTGGCCTTCACCGCTGCTGTGCGCAAGGTGCTGCACGACAAACCCGGTGAGTTCGACCCGCGCAAGTATTGTGGTCCCGCACGCGACGAGATGGAGAAGATGTACAAGCACAAGATTGTGGATGTGCTCGGCTCCGACAACAAGCTCGCTCAGCTCGACTAATCCGCAGAAGGCAGGAGCTCAAGGGCTCCGCCTTGCACCATAAAAATCAGCCGATTTCAAAGATTTACTTGAAATCGGCTGATTTTTTATACCTTTCCGGCGACTTAGTAGGATAGAATTTATTCCATCTCCTTGAAGGCTCCGGGCAAATGGTCGATGATGTCGCTGGCTATGAGGCTCTCGCGGCCCTTCTCCTCGGCGGCCAGATCGCCGGCGCGCCCGTGCAGGTACATGCCAAGCAGACACGACTCCATCGCATTGTAGCCGCGGGCCAGCAGACCCGTTATCATGCCGGTGAGCACGTCACCGCTGCCGGCGGTGGCCATACCCGAGTTGCCTGTGCAGTTGAAAATCACCTTGCCGCTGGGCAGACAGAGAGCGGAGTAGTGGCCTTTCAGAATGACGTACGACTGCAGTTTCTGGGCCAGTTCCATGGCTTTGGCTAGCCGGTCGGAGTCGTCGTGGCTCCGTCCGCCGCACAGACGGTCCAGCTCGCCGGGATGCGGTGTCAGAATCATGTTCTTGGGCAACTGCTGCATCCAGGTGCCGTGGTTGGCCAGTATGTTGAGGGCATCGGCATCGAGCACCACGGGCACCGAGGCGCGCCGTATCTGCGCTATCATGGCGATGGCGGTGTCTTCGCTCTGTCCCAGGCCGGGACCCATCCCGATGGCGTCGTAGTGGTTGCCCGTCACCACGTCGGAGTAGTGGAACTCGTCGTGGTCTATCTCCACGATGGCCTCTGGCACGGCTATCTGCATGATGGCGTAGTTGCGCTGCGGAGTCTGCACCGTCACCTTGCCCACGCCGGCGCGCAGACAGGCTCTTGTGGCGAGGATGGCGGCGCCTGCCATACCGTAGCTGCCGGCTATGATGAGCGCATGGCCCATGGTGCCCTTGTTGGCGAAGTCGGAGCGTGGGCGGAGTAGTTTCTTCAGGTCATCCTTCTCCACCACGCGGTAGTCGGCGTCGGCTTTCTGCATGTAGGCTTTGGAGAGTCCGATGTCGAGAATACGCAACTTGCCCAGATAAGGCTGGTTGTCGGCCATGAAGAAGGCCAGTTTTTTCTGTTGGAAAGTGTAGGTCACGTTGGCTTTTACAATGTTGGCGCGTATGTTGCCCTCATTGCTGTCTGGCATCAGCCCCGACGGAATGTCGATGCTCACCACATGGGCGCCCGACTGGTTGATGTACTGTACCAGTGAGGCGAAACCGCCGGTGAGGGGTCGGTCCAGGCCGATACCGAAGAGACCGTCCACAATCAGAGTGTCGCTGTCGAGGATAGGAGGGTCGAAGTTCTTCTTCACCTCCACATACTGTTTCAGGTAGCCGCAGTCCACGGCGCGGTGGGCGTTCTTGTCGCAGTCTTCCGAGAGGCGTCCTTCCACATTGAAGAGATAGGCGCTCACGGCGTAGCTCTTGGCGGCAAGGATGCGGGCCACGGCGAGTGCGTCGCCGCCGTTGTTGCCAGGTCCGGCAAACACTACGATAGGTGTATCGGTACTCCATTCTTCGGCGATGGCCAGTGCCACTGCTTTGGCGGCACGCTCCATCAGGTCAATCGACTTAACTGGCTCGTTGGCAATAGTATACTGGTCGAGCTCTTTTATCTGTGTCTGTGTAAATATTTTCATAGATGCAAAATTACGAATAAACGAGAACAGAGCAAAATAAAAACGAAGGTTTTTATTTTCTCTGTCGAGTGCAAGTAATTTCGGCGGAGCCAAAATTTGATAAAACTACGGATATATCTGATTAGACTGATTTCTACTGTATCGATATCAGATAAAATCATTTCAAACTACGGATATATCTCTACGTTTGCAGCGAGATTGCGTGGCGATAGCCACGCATAAGCAAAACATTATGAAAATATTTGCTTAATCGGATTAATCTTCCTACCTTCGTTGTAAGAAGGAGAAGATTAACCTGACAGGGATAAA
>ONMI01000017.1 GCA_900318915.1 uncultured Prevotellaceae bacterium
CGGTCGCCGCCGGCGTTCTGACCCTTGCCGGCATAGAGTATGAGCAACTGGTCCACATAGCCGTCGCCGTCCCAGTCGTAGACAGGCCATTCCACCTCTTCTTCCTTCAGCACTTCCATGATGTCGTTCACAAGATACTGCGAGTTCTCATCGTCGGCGCTCGTGCTCCTGTATCTGGAACGGGGCTGGTCGAGCGAGATGTGATACAGGTCGAAGGTGGGACGGAACTGACCGTAGCTCTGGTCGGTGAAGTAGTCGCGCACAGAACCGAAAAATGGCTCTTCCACCAGACCCTCGGTGTTGAATATCTTCTCCCATTGTGCCAGCGGCTCCTCGGCCGTAAAGGCCTGGTCGTTGAAGTTCACCAGCACGGTCAACTGCCGCCGGTCGCCTATGTAGTGGTCGTCCGGTGTCGTGCGCCGCACCTTCAGACTGCCGCCGCCCGCCGCGCCTTCACGCAGCATGGGACGGCAACCGCGGACCCGTGGGCCGTCATCGGCATGGGCCGACAGGTATCCCATCGACAAAAACAGCGCTGCTGCCAGAAATGTCCGTAATATCCTCATATCCGTTTTTTAATAATTGTCCAATATCTACAAATGTCCCATTAACTCCCCTTTAATCACCCACAAATGTCCCTTTAACTTCCCTTTAACTTCCCTTTAACTTCCTTTTAACTCCCCTTTTACTCCCCTTCAGAAAGCCTATTTCTTCCTGTCGCTCTGCGTCAGGAGTCCGTGGCGGTAGCCGTAGAGCAGGCGCTGAAGGTCGGCTATCTGCCGCTTGATGTCCTTGCCTATATCGGTGTCGGCCACCAGCATGCGGTGCGACGACATCTCCACTATCTGGCGAGTGCTCTTGATGTCGGTGCAGCGCGTGATGGCGTCCTCGGCGCTCGTGAACGGCTCGTGCTGCACCAGCTCAAATCCGCGACTGTGGTACACAAGGGTGTAGCCGGCTATGCCGGTCTCGGCATGGTAGGCCTGGGAGAAACCGCCGTCAATCACCATCAGACGGCCGTTGGCCTTGATAGGATTCTCACCGGTCTTCACATGCACGGGCACATGGCCGTTGATGATGTGACGGTTCTCACCTTCCACACCGAAGGCGTCGAGTATCTTGTCGCATATCTCGGCGTTGTCGCGCAGTTTGTAGTAGTAGCCTTTCTCTTCCTTGTGCGTCTCTTTCTCGTTCAGGAAGTAACGCTCAAAGGTGGCCATCTTCGACTTGTCGAAAAGGGGTGAGTCGGGACCGCACCACAGATAGAGGAAGTAGTCGATGTAGTTGCGCTTGTCGTCGGGATTGGTGTCGGTCTGGAAGGCGCTGCGTATCATCATACCCACGGTGTGCATCAGCTCCTTGCCCTTGTAGCGCTGGCCGTTGCCTACCTCCACCTCACGCAGACTGCCGTCGGCCTCCAGGGGCACAGAGGCGTGGAAGAGCAGGTTGTCGTTGTATACGGCATACATGCAGCCGTGGGTGCGGATAAGGTGCATGTGGCGCTGAAGCTTCTCGCATACCACAAACGAGCGGTGGAGCTTCTTCAGCAGGTCGACCTCGCCCTCGGTCAGACGGGTGGGGTCCTTGGGGTCGATGGTGGGGAAGTCGCAGCTCTTCATCACATATTCCTTGTCGCCAAGGGTCACGGTGCCGCGCTCGTAGTCCACCTTGTCGAGCAACAGACGGTCGGCCATCTTCCATTCGGGATGACGGGAGATAATCTGCGACTCTACCTTGAACTGGATAATGGCTATGGCCTTGTGCATCTTGGCGGTCAACTGCACGGTCTTCTCGTCCATGTTCTTGTTCTCGCCGTTCAACTTGGGCTGAAACTCCAGGCAGGGGTCGTCGCCGTACTGCTCCATGGCAAAGGTGGCCAGGGGTACCAGGTTGATGCCGTAGCCCTCCTCGATGGTGGTGAGGTTGGCGTAGCGGAGCGACAGGCGGAGCACATTGCAGATGCAGGCGTCGTTGCCGGCGCAGGCACCCATCCACAATATGTCGTGGTTGCCCCACTGGATGTCCCAGTTCTTGTAGTCCTTCATCGTGTCCATGATGAGGTGGGCGCCGGGACCGCGGTCGTAGATGTCGCCCAGAATATGGAGCTGGTCTATCACAAGGTGATGGATCACATTGGCAATGGCGATGATGAAGGCGTCGGCACGGCCTATCGACACGATGGTGTCGATGATGGCGCGCACGTAGGCGTGCTTGTCGGTGTCGTCGGTGCGCTCGTGAAGCAGCTCCTGGATGATATAGCTGAAGTCGGAGGGGAGAGCCTTGCGTACCTTCGAACGGGTGTACTTGCTCGATACGTCGCGCAGCACACGCACCAGCTGGTACAGGGTGATGTGATACCAGTCGGTCAGTTCGCTCTCGCGCTCCTTCACAATGGTCAACTTCTGTTCGGGATAGTAGATGAGCGAGCACAGCTCCTTGATCTCCGACTCGCGGAGCTCATTGCCGAATATCTCGCGCACCTTGCGCTTGATGCTGCCCGAGGCATTGCGCAGCACATGCTTAAAGGCTTCGTACTCGCCGTGTATGTCGGCCAGAAAGTGCTCGGTGCCCTTCGGCAGGTTCAGGATGGCTTGAAGGTTGATAATCTCCGTGCTCGCATCGGCCACGGTGGGGAAGGTGTGCGAGAGGAGCTCCAGGTACCTCAGGTCATTGACGGTTTCTTGGTGTCGTTGGTTCATAATTTAGATTCTGGTTAGGTTTTGTTATGTATTGTTTAGTAGGCTATCATGTATTGGCGCATACGCTCCGTGCCTGGGTCGTCAAGACGGTATACGGGCATGAATCCTTCTTCCAGATACACTGTCTCGTAAAGCAACTGGCAGAGACGGCGAAGCAGGGTATGGATGCCCAACCGCTCGGCTGTCTCGCTCACGCGCTCCTCATCGTAGTCTTCATGGCGGAGCACATCGTAGAGGTCGCACAGGTGGCGCAGGCTGAGGGTCTTCCCTTCATAGTGGTGCTTGATGTTGAGCACCATCACCAGCACTTTGCGCTCGGCCTCTTCATCGCGGTCCAGAAGCTCGTTCAGACGCTTGCGCATCTTGCGGTCTTCGGAGAGCAGCAGGTCGCTGGGCAAGGGCGACTTGTCACGGCGCAGACGGGAGGGGAAACGGTCCACTTGCTCGGCCTGAAGGTCGGGCAGACGGAGCTGCATGCGGTTCACACCCTCCTGAAGTATGTCGCTCACACCTTGGTCGTAGGAGTAGAGGTCGATGTAGCGCCAGGCAGTGGGCTTGATGCTGCGCAGGTTGAGTATCGATTCGGGGGGCAGTATCTGCTGGGGCATCTCGCGCGCCATGCCCACATGAAGCAGAGAGCTCAGCGCCTCGTCGCTGTTCACGTCCATCTGCCCAACGGCATCGCTGTCGAGTACCTTGCGGTACAGCAGCATGAGCTCATTGGCCAGCCGGTCGTAGTCTGATTCATTCTGGGCGTCAAAGTCTTCCATGAGTAGGGTGCGGGCGTTGAGCTTCTTCTCCGTGATGGCGCGGTACGAACTGCCGTCGGTCAGGTGAATGGCGCTGGCATGGCGGAGCATGGATTTCTGATAGGAGATCATCTTCCACATCTTCATGCCGTAGTCGGTCTGCTCCTCGTTCACCTCAAGCGAATAGAAAGGAGAGAGAATCACTTTGAAACCGCGCTTGCGCGACCAAAGGGCTATGCGAGAGCAGAGAAAATTCCAACTGCCGTGTATGTGCACCACATCGGGCTTGATGGAGTAGAGCGTCTGGAGATAACGGCGCTGAAGGGCCAGAAGGGTGCTGCATTTCTTATAGAAGGGACGCCGCTCGCTGTCGTCAATCGAGTAGGTCGGTATGTTGGTCGACGGACCGGATGAGAGCGGGGCGTGGGTCACCAGATAGGTGTCGGCACGCTGACTCATCTTATAGAGCAGCATGTCGATGTATTGGGCGAAAGGTGATCCTGCTTCTACCTCAGGGGTGAAATGGAGTATCTTGAGTGCCATTCTGTTTCTTCTTTTCTTGGTTTCTTACCGGATGATTATACCTTCTGACTGATAAAGTCGCTCTTGTCGGCATACTCATAACGTATCATCGTGGCCAGACGGTGCCATAAGAGGGACAGCTCAAAGGGCACTATCTGATACCAACCGCAGTGGGCGCCCATCGCACGGCTGGCCCTACGGCCGATGACAGTGCGCAGCACCAGGGTGAGCACTAAGGATAAGATGCCCGCACCCAGCAGCAGCCACTCGTGGGTGAGGGCGCCGTAAGCAATGCCGCACAGCTCCAGCAGATAGGTCAGGTGCATGGACAACTGGTCTACAAGGTACAGCGTTTGGTAGCGGTGGCCTTTTTCCAAATGCCGGCGCACTTCCTGGTAGTATACCTTGCGGTTCTGCCAAGTGCGCTTCGAGGGGGTGTCTTCCAGCAGCCAGGAGTCGGGCTCCATAGCGGTGACCGTACTGCCGCTGCGGCCGAATTTGTTCACCAGAAAGTCGTACTCGCCGATGGAGTATTTCAGATTGCCCTGAAAGCCGTAGCCCTCCAGAAACTCTTGCTTCCTGAAGGCCAACACGCTGCAGTTGGTGCGGTAGGGATAGCCTTGCTCCACAGAGCGCAGCAGGTAACAGGCGTTGTGCAGATGCTCAAAGCCCATCATGCGGGGGGCCTCGTCGTTGAAGTGGGTGTAGCCCAGCACCATGTTGGTGTGGCTGCCGCAGTGGCGCGACAATGACTCCAGCCAGTGCGAGCTCTCGGGCTTGCAGGCGGGGTCTACCATCACTACCCAGTCGTTCTTGGCGGCTTTCACACCTAAGGTGGCGCCAAGCTTGTTCTTGCTCATATAGCGCGAACTGGCGGGAATGAAGGTGCTGTACAACTTCTCCTGGTTGGCGTAGCGCTTCAGCACATTGCCGGTCTCATCGTCGGTCTTGTCGGCCACGACAATCACTTCGTACCCGGGTGCATACTCCTGGGTCAGAAAAATGGGGAGGTGCTCGTCGAGCGCCACGGGATTGCCGCGCGAAACCAGCAGTATGCTGATGCCGGGACCGTCGGCCGAAGGGCCTTCTTCACGCGGCGGGGTAGAGGGACGGCGGAACAGGGGGTTGATGAAAGGGGTGGCGACACCAACCAACACCAGTACGGCCGATAGAATCAGTATAAGGGGACTAAAGGTCATAAGTCTTCTGTCAGATAACTGGGGGGAAGCTTGCGGCAGTTGTAGCACGACGCCATCGACTCGCCGTAGGCACCTGCACTGCGGATGGCAAGCAGGTCGCCGCGCTTCACATGACGCAGGTCTACTGCTTTCGCAAATACGTCGCTCGACTCGCATACCGGACCCACCACATCATAGGTCTCCATGGCGCCTTCGTCCTGGAGATTCTCTATCTGATGGTAGGCTTGGTACAGGGCGGGACGGATTAGCTCGGTCATGCTTCCGTCTACAATGGCAAACTGCTTGGCCACACCTTGCTTCACATACAGCACACGGGTGATGAGAGAACCGCACTGACCCACAATCGAACGGCCCAGCTCGAAGTGGAGGGTCTGACCCTCACGAAGCTCCAAATGGCGGGCATAGGTGGCGAAGTAGGACTTGAAATCGGGGATGGGCAACTTGTCGGGATAGTTGTAGTCTATGCCCAGACCGCCGCCCACGTTGATATGCTCTATCTTCACCTTGTTCTGCTCCAGATGGCGCTGAAGGTCGTTCACGCGGTTGCAGAGGGCTGCAAAATCGTCCATGCGGAGTATCTGCGAGCCGATATGGAAATGAAGACCCACCAGGTCGATGTGCTCCATGGCCATGGCGGCACGCACGGCCTCGTCCATGTCGCAAAGGGCTATGCCGAACTTATTCTCGGCCAGACCTGTGGTGATCTTGGCGTGTGTGTGGGCCTTCACATCGGGATTGATGCGGAGCGCCACACGGGCAGTCTTCTCCTTGTGCGCGGCCAACTCGTTCAGTACTTCCAACTCGGCTATGCTCTCTACATTGAAGCAGAAGATGTTCTTGTCCAAACCTAAGTTGATCTCCCAGTCGCTCTTGCCCACACCGGCATATACAATGCGGTGCTTGGGTATGCCGGCGCCAAGGGCGGCCAGAATCTCGCCGCCGCTCACACAGTCGGCACCAAGACCTGACTGACCGATGATGTTCAGCAGGCGGGGGTTGGCGTTGGCCTTTACGGCATAGTGTACGCAGAAACCTGCATGCTTCGACACTTCCTCCTGTATAGTGCGGATGGTGGCACGAAGCAGGTCGGTGTCGTAGTAGTAGAAGGGGGTGGTCAACTGGCGGAAGGCGTCTGTCGGAAATACGGTTCTCATAAATGGGAAATGGGGGTTAGTGACCGAAAATCTCTTTGCTCAGATTCTGAAGGGCGCGCTTCTTGTCCTGCTCTTTCACCAGGAACGAGATGTTGTAGTTGGACCCTCCGTATGATATCATGCGCACAGGGATGTCTTTCATCGCCTCGGTGGCCAGCGTCTCAAAGCCCAGATTGCTCCAGTCAAGGTCGCCCACAATGCAGATGATGCACATGTCGTTGTCCACAGTCACCGTGCCGTATTTCTTCAGCTCATCCACGATCTCCTGAAGATGGCTGCCGTTGTCTATCGTTACCGATACGCCGACCTCCGAGGTGCATACCATGTCAATCGGGGTCTGGTAACTCTCAAAAATCTCAAACACCTTGCGGAGGAAACCGGTGGCCAAAAGCATGCGCGAACTCTTTATCTTGATGGCGATGATGTCGTCCTTCGCGGCGATGGCCTTGATGGTGCCGCGCATCGTCACATTGTCTATGATGGTGCCGTCGGCGTCGGGGTCCAACGTGCTGAGCAGGCGAACGGGAATGCCGGCAAACTTGGCGGGCTGGATGCAGGTGGGATGGAGAATCTTGGCACCGAAATAGGCCAGCTCGGCGGCCTCCTCGAAGTTCAGACGCTTCACCGACTCGGTCTTCTCCACTACGCGCGGGTCGTTGTTGTGCATGCCGTCGATGTCGGTCCATATCTGTATCTCCTCGGCATCGATGGCGGCGCCTATCAGCGACGCGGTGTAGTCGCTGCCGCCACGAAGCAGATTGTCTACCTCGCCGTAGGTGTTGCGGCAGATGAATCCTTGCGTGATGTATACCTGGTGACCGTCGTTGGCGTCCATCAGGGCATTGAGCTTCTTGCGGATATACTGGGAGTCGGGCTCGGCGTTCTTGTCCGTACGCATGAAGTCAAGAGCCGACAGCAGCACACAGTCGATGCCTTGCTCCTGCATGTAGTTGTACATCATGTGGGTGCTCAAAATCTCGCCCTGTGCCACAATGCTCTTCTGCTCAAAACTCGTGAACAGGTCTTTGGTGAAACTGCGCAGATAGTCAAACTCCTCATGCATGAATTGTATGGTCTCTTTCTTGTAGTCCTCGTTGGTGTACAGCTCCTCTGCGTGCGACAGATATTTGCGCTCCAACTGGTTGATGGTCTCGTTGGCACCGTCGGGGTTCTTCTTAAACAGATAGTCGCTTATCTCAAGAAGGGTGTTGGTAGTGCCCGACATGGCTGAAAGCACCAGAAAAGTGGGCTCGCCGGAACGGGTAACCAAGCCGGCCACTTTCTTTATTCTCTCGGGAGAACCGACGGAGGTGCCGCCGAATTTCATTACTTTCATATCTTCGTCTTTTTTTCGTTGGTTTATTCTGCTTTGCTGTCTTCGGTCAGGTCCATCTGACGGTACTCGTGGGTCACCTCGGTCATCTTGCCGTCCTTGCAGCGGAACACGGTGCCGGGAAACTCGTCGAGCAGCTGGATGTTGTGCGTCGTCATCACAACCGAGGTGCCGCGCTTGCTGATGTCCTGGAGAAGACTTACGATGTGGCGCGCCGTCTCAAGGTCCAGGTTGCCCGTGGGCTCGTCGGCAATGATAATCTTGGGCTCGTTCAGCAGCGCGCGGGCTATCGCTATGTGCTGCTGCTCGCCGCCAGAAAGCTCATGGGGCATCTTGTCGAGCTTGTCGAGCATGCCTACCTTTTCCAGCACGGCCTCTATACGCTCCGTACGCTCCTTGCGGCTCTTCCAACCGGTGGCCTTCAGCACAAATTCCAGATTGCGGCGCACGGTGCGGTCGTGGAGCAACTGGAAGTCCTGGAAGATGATGCCCATCTGCTTGCGAAGGGCGGGCACGTCCTTGCGCTTGATGTTGCTGATGTCCACACCCAGCACTTCTGCTTTCTCCGGGTGGTCATGGTCCAACTCGCAGTAGATGGTTTTCAGAAGCGAGCTCTTGCCGGCTCCTACCTTGCCTATGATATACACGAAGTCGCCTTCTTTCACCTGGAAGGTGACATCCGTCAGAACGGCTTGGTTCTCTTGGTTCACATTGACATTCTTGTAGTCTATCAGCATGTCTTGTATCGTTTTTTATGATTTGTATTCTAATTGGGGAGGGGACTTCCTACGGGGGCGCCCTCAATCAGTGCTTCTGCCAGTTGGGGTCGTGGCGTACCACCAGCTCGCGGGCCAGGTCTTCTATACGGAGCCCTTTGCTCGTGAGCAGCACAATCAGATGGTACAGCAGGTCGCTGCCCTCGTAGACCAGACGCTCGTTGGTGCCGTTGGTGGCTTCTATCACGGCCTCAAGGGCTTCTTCGCCCACTTTCTGGGCCATGCGGTTCACACCCGACTCAAACAGCTCGGTGGTGTAGCTGCCGGAGGGACGCTCAGCATAGCGCTTCTCCACAAAGTCCTGCAGCTCGGTCAGGAAAAGAAGCGGATTGCGCTCCGGCATCTCGTTCTTCTCGCCCCAGCAGGTGTCGGTGCCGGTATGGCACACCGGACCGTCGGGCGTGGCTTTCACCAAAAGGGTGTCCTGGTCGCAGTCCAGCTGCATCTCGGTCAGATGGAGATAGTTGCCGGAGGTCTCGCCCTTGGTCCACAACTGCTGGCGGCTCCGGCTGAAGAAGGTCACCAGCTGGGTCGAGAGGGTCTTTTCTACGGCCTCGGCATTCATGTAGCCCAGCATCAGCACGCGCTGGGTGCGGGCATCCTGCACTATGGCGGGGACAAGGCCGCCGCCTTTCTCAAAGTCTATGTCACTCGTCTTTATCATTTCGCTTTTTGGTTTTATCAATGGGCCGGATGGACCGGCACCGTGGGCGGATTCAGAGCCTTACGGCTATGCCGCAGCTTTTCAAATATTGTTTCAACTCGGATATGCCTATCTCACCGAAGTGGAACACGCTCGCAGCAAGGGCGGCGTCGGCCTTGCCTTCGGTGAACACGTCGCGAAAATGCTCTTTCCGGCCGGCTCCGCCGCTCGCAATCACGGGAATGGGGAGCAGGTCGCTCAAGCGGGCCAGCATCTCGTTGGCATAGCCTTCTTTCGCTCCGTCGTGGTTCATACTCGTGAAGAGTATCTCGCCGGCACCACGGTCGGCCACCTCAAGAGCCCATTCAGTCAACTCGCGGCCGGCGGGTATCCGGCCGCCGTGGATGTAGCACTCCCAACGGCCGTCTTCCTCATGGGCGTCGATGGCGCACACGCACACCTGCGAACCGAAACGCGAGGCAATCTTGTCTATCAGCGTGGGGTCTTTCAGGGCGGCGCTGTTCACACTCACCTTGTCGGCGCCGGCCAGCAGCAGACGCTCCACGTCGTCAAGGGCGTTGATGCCGCCGCCCACGGTGAAGGGGATGCTGATTTCACGGGCCAGACGGGTCACGAGGTCGGTGAATGTCTTGCGGCCCTCATGGCTGGCGGTGATGTCCAGAAACACCAGTTCGTCGGCGCCCAACTCGCTGTAGGCCTTGGCCAGGGTCACTGGGTCGCCGGCCGTGCGGAGGTTCACAAAGTGGGTCCCCTTTACAGTGAGGCCGTCTTTCACGTCCAGGCAGGGTATGATTCTCTTGGCTAAACTCATCGTTTCAGTATCTTCTCCGGGTCTATGCGGCCTTCATAATAGGCCTTGCCGAAAACGACAGCAGGGATGCCGGCCGATTCCAGCGTCAGTATGTCTTCTGTGCAGGATATGCCGCCGCTCGCTATCAGGTGGATTGACGGATACTTGCGCATGATTTCTTCGTACAATGGGGTGGCAGGACCTTGGAGCATGCCGTCGCGGCTGATGTCGGTGCACAGAAAGTGGCGGATGCCGCGCTGGGTGTAGTAGGTCAGCAGCTCGTCGAGCGTGGTGGCACTGTCTTCCTGCCATCCGTGGATGGATATGTGGCCGTCGCGCACGTCGGCACCGATAATCAGACGGTCGGCACCATAGTGGGCGGCCCAACCGGTCACAAGCTCGGGCTCCTTCACGGCCAGCGAACCGATGGTCACCTGGCGGGCACCGGCTTCTAATATGGCCTCCACATCGCTCTCGCTCTTCACACCGCCGCCGAAATCCACTTTCAGACGGGTCGACGTGGTGATGCGGCGAAGCACGTCGAGATTCACACAGTGGCCCGCACGGGCTCCGTCAAGGTCTACTACATGCAGACGCTCGAAACCGGCGGCTTCCAGCTCCTGTGCGGTCTCCTCGGGATGGGCGCCGTATACGGTCTTCCGGCTGTAGTCGCCTTGCATCAGCCTCACACACTGGCCGTCTATGAGGTCTATAGCGGGTATCGCTTCGATGGGTCTTCTCGTCATACTGCTCGTCGGGTTCAGAGGGTGAGAAAATTGCGTAATATCTGCTCACCCACACTGCCGCTTTTCTCGGGGTGGAACTGGGTGGCGTAGAAATTGTCCTGATGTAGGGCGGCACTATAGGGTAGGGTGTAATCGGCCTTCGCTATCGTGGCGGCACAGAGGGGAACATAATAGCTGTGAACAAAATAGACATAGGGCGATGGGCCAAGTCCGTCGAAAAGGGGCGAACGCAGGTCGTACAGGTCGTTCCACCCCATGCAGGGTATCTTGTCTTCATGACGCGACGCACGGAAACGCAACACGGGGGCGTCGATGATGCCGAGACAGTCGGTGTCGCCTTCCTCACTATGCTTGCAGAGCAGTTGCTGACCGATGCAGATGCCCAGCACCGGCTGTCGAAGACTGCGGATCACCTCGTCCAGACCGTGAGAGCGGAGATAGGCCATGGCATGGCTCGCCTCTCCCTGACCGGGAAATATCACTTTCTCGCTCTTGCTCAGCACGAGGGGGTCGTCGGTCACAATGGCTTCGGCTCCCAAACGGTGGAGCGCACTCTCCACCGAGAATACGTTGCCTGCATTGTATTTCACTATGCTGATACTCATTTTACTGTCTCTTTATGATGCGTTCTCCTGCTAACAGGCAGCAAAGTTAAACATTTTTTTCGTATCTCACCACATTCTAAATGAAAAACACGCCTCTCCCGCCTTGTTTTTTCTTACAGCTGCCTCCTGCCGTAAGTTTCTTGCATACTTATAGGCTCTTTCAGTAGCGAATAACAGTCCCTAACTACCATCAATCAATAGAGCATAAGTCCCTTTACCTTCCCTTTATCTCCCCTTTAATCACCCACAAATGTCCCTTTACCTTCCTTTTAACTTCCCTTTAACTTCCTTTTGCCTTCCCTTCAACTTCCCTTCAATCACCCACAAATGTCCCTTTAACTTCCCTTTAACTCCCTTTTAACTTCCCTTTAACTTCCTTTTAAATGTCCCTTTAACTTCCCTTTAACTTCCCTTTAACTCCCCTTCATCTCCCCTTCAAGAAAACTCTTGATGGCCTTGGCAAAGGTGGCGCCGTAGCGCTCGCGCTTATGCTCACCGATACCGGGAATCTCGCCAAACTGCTCCACGGTGGTAGGCTTGTGCATCACAAGCAACTGGAGCACCTTGTCGCTGAAAACCACATAGGCAGGCACATGCTCGCTCTTGGCAATGACCTGACGCAACTTCCGGAGCTCTTCCGTCAAACGGCGGTCTCTTGCTTCGTCGGTGCTCAGGAAGGGTATCTCCACATGGAGCTCGCGCTTCTTGCGGCCTGCGTTGGTGGGGGCGTCGTCGCTACGGCTGTCGCACAACTCCACACGGCGGCCGCCGCGCAGCACTTCCCAGCCTAAAGGAGTGACGCTCACGGCATTCCACCGGTCGTATTCTATCTCGATGTAGCCCATCTGGAGCAACTGGAGTAGATAGTCGTTCCACACGTGGGGCGGATGCTCCTTGCCCACACCGTAGGTTTTCAGATGGTCGTAGCCGTTGGTGCGGATGGTGGCGCTGTGGCTGCCGGTCAGTATGTCGACTATTGTGCGGGCGGAAGCGCAGCTCTCCGTGCGAACCGCGGCGCTCAGCAGCTTCTGGGCCTCAATGGTGCCGTCGCGGCGCACGGGGGGATGGAAGCAGATGTCGCAGTTGTGGCAGTCGTGAGGCGATAGCTCGTTGAAGTAGTTCAGCAGAATGCGGCGGCGGCACACCGTCGACTCGGCATATTGCTGCATGCGCCGAAGCTTGTCCAGGTTCACACGGCGCTGGTTCTCATCGCTGCCGCCGTTGATGAGATTGGTAAGCTGTACCATGTCTTGCAGTGAGTAGAAAAGCACGGTCTCGGCGGGGGCGCCGTCTCGGCCCGAACGGCCTATCTCCTGGTAGAAAGTTTCTATGCTTTTGGGCAGGTTGTAGTGGATAATCCAGCGGATGTTGCTCTTGTCGATGCCCATGCCGAAGGCTATCGTGGCGCAAACCACCTGCACCTCGTCGTTGCGGAACAGGTCTTGGGTGTGGCTGCGTTCTTCCGGTTTCAAACCGGCGTGGTAGGGGAGGGCGCTGATGCCGTAGCGGTGCAGATGCCGGGCCAATACTTCGGTCGACTGGCGACTCAGACAGTATACGATGCCGGGCGAGCCGGGCCGGCGGCGTATGAAGTTCACGATGTAAGAATCTTTCTTCGATTTTGTATACCCTTTGATGACACTCAGGCGCAGGTTGGGACGGTCGAACGAACTGATGAAGATGCCGCTACCTTCTTCCACGTTGAGACGCAACTGCGCCACAATGTCTTTACGCGTTATCTTGTCGGCTGTGGCGGTGAGGGCTATAATAGGTACATGCGAAAACTTCTCATGCAGTACGTGTAGCTGGGTGTATTCCTCGCGGAAATCATGACCCCATTGGCTGATGCAGTGGGCCTCGTCGATGGCAAAAAATGAGAGTTGCAGATGGGAGAAAAAACTGTCTATTTCTGACAAAAGTTTTTCTGGAGAAACGTAAATCAATTTCAATTCTCCACATAAACAGCGCCGACGCACTTCGTATTGCTCCTCCATGCTCTGCGCGCTGTTGTAGGTCTCGGCAGGAATACCGTTGGCGCAGAGGGCTTCCACCTGGTCCTTCATCAGACTGATGAGCGGTGATACTACTATTGCTGTGCCGTCCATGGCCAAGGCGGGCACTTGATAGCATAGGCTCTTGCCGCCACCGGTGGGCATCAGAACCAAACAGTCGCCGCCCGACGTCAAGCGCTCTATCACCTCCAACTGATGTTCACGAAAGGTTGAATAGCCGAAAAATTTGCTTAATATAGTAAAAAAATTTATCATTTCGGAACTTTTCTGCAAAGTTAAACTTTTTTTTTATAAAAATCTGCATGAATTTTTGCGATTATAATACTTTTTTGTTATTTTTGTAGCTGACAATAAATGGCAATCACTTCATAAACCTTTTCTAATAGATATGGCAAAGTATAACATCACCGAAAAAAAGGAAAAAGAAGCCGCTTACCGCAGCTTGGTGAGTCCTAAGCTCATGGATGAGCTGAAGGAGAGAATCCTGGAGATTATCCTCATTCAGAAAAAGTACAAGGACAAAACCTATTCCGCAAAAAAACTGGCCGAAGAACTGGGCACCAATACCCGATACATCTCGGCTGTGGTCAATGTCAGATTCCACATGAATTACACTTCCTTCGTCAACAAATACCGCATCGATGAGGCCATGACGCTGCTCGTCGACAAACGGTACCAGGATCTTAACATGGAGGATATCAGCAACATGGTGGGATTCTCCAACAGACAGTCGTTCTACGCCTCTTTCTACAAAATCAACGGCATCACACCGAGAGAGTACAAAATGAAACATCTCGCTCAGCACCCGTCCATGAAAGAGAAAAAATCAGCCAAAAAGGCTAAGCAAACTCAAGCATAATGCAATCGCCTGAAAGCACACCATTTCAATACGCCAACGAACGGTTCGCCGACATACAGATGTTGCGCTACCGGCTCAATGGATTCGAAAATCTCACTTTACGCCAAAAACTTTTCGTCTATTACCTCTCCGAAGCTACGCTCGCGGGAAGAGACATCACGTTCGACCAATACGGTAAATACAACCTCCTCATAAGAAAAACGCTTGAGGCGGTAGTGGTGGCGCACCGTTGCCTCATAGGCCACGATGACGACATGGACGCACTCTATGTCTATCTCAAGAGGGTGTGGTTCTCCAATGGTATTCATCATCACTATGGATGCGAGAAATTCGAACCGGGCTTCTCCGAAGAATTCTTCCGAAACCTGGTGAGAAACACACCCGGCCAACTGCTTCCGCTCGGCGAGGAGGAGAAGGTCGAAACGCTTCTTGAGGTGATATGTCCCGTTATCTTCGACCCGGCCGTCTGCCCGAAAAGGGTGAACCAGGCCGAAGGCGAGGACCTCGTGAGCTCCTCGGCATGCAACCTTTATGAGGGGGTGTCACAGCAGGAGGCCGAACAGTTTTATGCCGAAATGAAGGCTGCACATACCGGCGACGGCGCTTCATGGGGACTCAACAGCCGGCTCGTGAAAAAGAATGGACGGCTCGTCGAGGAGACGTGGACGGCACAGGGCTTGTACGGCGAACCCATAAGGCATGTCGTAGAGTGGCTGGAGAAAGCGGCAGGCGTGGCCGAGAATGAACAACAGAAGTTAACAATAGAACTGCTCATAAAGTATTACCAAGAGGGCGACTTGCACATTTTTGACCGCTATTCCATCGAATGGCTCAAGGAAACGGAGGGCGTGGTCGACTTCATCAATGGTTTTATCGAGGTGTATGGTGATCCTCTCGGACTGAAAGGTACATGGGAGGGCATCGTACATTACAAAGATATTGAGGCCACACGACGAACCCGCCTCATCAGCGACAACGCGCAGTGGTTTGAAGACCATTCGCCCGTCGACCCGAAATTTAGGAAAAAGGTGGTCAAAGGGGTAGTGGCACACGTGGTGTGCGCGGCCATGCTCGGCGGCGAGGAGTATCCCAGCTCGGCCATCGGTATCAACTTGCCCAATGCCGACTGGATAAGGGCAACACACGGCAGCAAGAGCGTTACCATAGGCAACCTCACCGAGGCTTACAACAAGGCGGCGCACGGCAACGGATTCAGAGAGGAGTTTATCGATGATGATGAGGTGCTCAGCCTGATTGAAAAATACGACGACTTGTGCGACGACCTGCATACTGACTTGCACGAATGTCTCGGACACGGAAGCGGACAACTCCTGCCGGATACCGACCCCGATGCACTAAAAGCCTACGGAAGCACCATCGAGGAGGCAAGGGCCGACCTCTTCGGACTTTATTACATAGCCGACGAGAAACTGGTCCAGCTCGGACTGCTACCCGACGGCGAGGCGTATAAGGCGCAGTATTATTCTTACCTGCTCAACGGACTTCTTACACAGCTCACACGCATTCGCGAGGGGCATCAGATAGAGGAGGCGCACATGCGCAACAGGGCGCTCATCGCTCGATGGGTGATGAGCCACTCCGACGGAAATGTGTGCCTCTGCCGGAAAGAGGGAAAAACTTTCCTGCATATCCGCGACTTCGGTGCCCTGCGCGAGCTCTTCGCCCGGCTCCTGGCCGAGGTGCAGCGCATCAAAAGCGAGGGCGACTTCGAGGCGGCCCGGCATCTCGTAGAAGACTATGGCGTGAAGGTGGAGGCGCAACTCCATGCCGAGGTGCTCGAACGGTACCGCAGGCTGAATCTCGCTCCCTATAAGGGATTCATCAACCCGCGTCTCTCACTGGTCTACAGTCCTGAAGGCGAGGTCGCTGATGTCTGCGTCGATTATACCGAGACTTACGAACATCAGATGATGCGCTACTCTCAGCAGTATGGCTTCCTCTAAGTTGGGGCTTTCATGTTATTTATTACATACCGTCATCATGACCGAAGAAACACGCCAAAAACTGAAAGAGGTAAAGCAGTCGTTCCGCCTTATCATGGACGGAGTGGCTGCTGCCTCCATGCGCGATAAGGGATTAAACTATCACCTTAATTGGGGCGCCAAAATCACTGACCTTCAGAACATGGCGAAGGAACTGGGAAAGGACTATCCGCTCGCCATAGAGCTTTGGAAAGAGAATGTGAGGGAGTGCCGATTGTTGGCACTGATGATCATGCCGCCGGAGAAAATGCTGCCTGAGATAGCCGAATTGTGGGCAGAGACGCTGCAGACCGTCGAAATGGCCGAAATGGCGCCTTTCTTCCTCTTCCAGTATCTCGACTACGCGCCCTCGCTCGCATTCAAATGGCTCGCATCCGACGACAAACTGCGGCAGGTGTGCGGATTCATGACACTGGCACGGCTCTTCACCGCCGGCACACTGCCCGACACCCGGGGGGTAAACGAGGTGGTCGACCAGGCCGTCGTGGCACTGCACGACGAGTCGCTCCCGGTGAGAAAAGCGGCCATGGCGTGCCTCAACAAACTCGCTGATGCGGGGGCTCTCTACCAGCAGGCGGTCGACAGCGCACTTAAAAAGGCGGGATTCTAACCTTTAAGGCCTTTTTTTCGTTAATCTTCTATAATCCTGCTCCTTTTCGTAATTATTTAGTTACCTTTGCATCACTTATTTGCTGCGACTTCGGTGCCACACGGCCCTGAGCCGCAGTCAAGTTGTGTGGATATGGAAGATAACAGCAATAACGCCCACAATGTCCTGACCGCGTATCTCAATGAGCATAAACTGAGGAAAACTCCCGAACGTTATGCCATTCTCGATGCCGTCTGCTCCTTTACAGGCCATTTCTCGCTGCAGCAACTCAGCGAACGAATGGAGGAACAGTATTTCAGGGTGAGCAGGGCCACACTCTACAATACCATGGAGCTGCTCCTCAAGGTGCCGCTCGTGGTGAGCCACAGCTTCTCGCAGCACACCGTCTACGAGTCTTCCTTCCTCAGACCCAACCACTGTCACCAAATCTGCAAAATATGCGGAAAAGTGACCGAACTGGGCACACAGCAGGTCGAAACGGTCATCGAAACCATGAAGATGAAGAGGTTTCACAAGGAAAGCTTCACACTCGACATCTATGGCATCTGCAGCACATGCAATGCCAAGCTGAACAGAAAACGGAAAAAAATCAAGGAGGCCGAAGCGAAATCTGCCCAAAAAACTGTCGGCGGTAAAACACCCGCCAATGAAAAAAGCAAAGCAAAATCAAACAACAATAATAAACCCGTAAAATGAATAAAGGAAAAGTTGATGTCCTGCTGGGACTGCAGTGGGGCGATGAGGGCAAAGGAAAAGTCGTAGATGTGCTCACACCGCATTATGATGTGGTGGCAAGATTCCAAGGCGGACCGAATGCCGGACACACGCTCGAGTTCGAAGGTCAGAAATATGTGCTCAGAAGTATACCGTCAGGTATCTTCCAGGGCGATAAAGTCAACATCATTGGCAATGGCGTGGTGCTCGCACCCGACTTGTTTATGAACGAGGCCAAGGAACTGGCCAAAAGCGGACACGACCTGCACGGACGTCTCCATATCTCCAGAAAGGCACATCTCATCATGCCCACGCACCGACTGCTCGATGCGGCCATCGAGGCTTCAAAGGGAAAAGGTAAAGTGGGCACGACCGGAAAGGGTATCGGACCGGCCTATACCGACAAGGTGTCGCGTACTGGACTCCGCGTGGGCGACCTCTTCGACCATTTCGAGGAGCGCTATGCCGAACACAAGGCACGCCATGAGGAGACTCTCCGACAGTTGGGCTATACTGATTATGACCTCACCGAGGTGGAGAAAACCTGGATGGAGGGTGTCGAATACCTCAAACAGTTCACCATCGTCGACAGCGAGCACGAAATCAATAATCTGCTCCGACAGGGCAAAAGCGTGCTTTGCGAGGGAGCACAGGGCACCATGCTCGATATAGACTTCGGCAGCTATCCTTTCGTCACTTCTTCCAATACCATCTGCGCGGGTGCCTGCACCGGACTGGGCATCGGACCCAACCGCATCGGCGAGGTCTACGGCATCATGAAGGCTTACTGTACCAGAGTGGGCGCAGGACCTTTCCCCACAGAACTCTTCGATGAGACCGGTGCCGAGATACGCCGAATCGGACATGAATATGGAGCCGTCACCGGACGTGAACGCCGCTGCGGATGGATCGACCTCGTGGCACTCCGCTATTCCATCATGGTCAACGGCGTCACAAGGCTCATCATGATGAAGAGCGATGTGCTTGACTCCTTCAAGACCATCAAGGCTTGTGTGGCTTACAGGCAGAATGGTAAACTCATCGACTATTTCCCCTACGACATCAACCAGGGCATCGAGCCGGTGTACGAGGAACTGCCGGGATGGATGACTCCGCTGTCGGGACTCACCTCCGAAGAGCAGTTCCCTGAACAGTTCTCTGCTTACATCCGCTTCCTCGAAAAACAACTCGAGACTCCTATCACCATCATTTCCATCGGCCCGGACAGGGCACAAACTATTGTACGCCAATAATGATTCAAAAACCGTCACGCCCAAAAGGCACGCGCGACTTCTCTCCCGTAGAGATGGCCAAGCGCAACTATATCTTCAACACCATTCGCGAGGTCTTCTCGCTCTATGGATTCAAACAAATTGAGACTCCCGCCCTCGAAAACCTTTCCACACTCATGGGAAAATATGGTGAGGAGGGCGACAAGCTGGTCTACAAAATCCTCAACTCGGGCGAGTTCACACAGAAAGTGACCGACGAGGAACTGCTACAGCGCAACCACCTGCACCTGGCGGCACGCATCTGCGAGAAAGGACTGCGCTACGACCTTACCGTGCCGTTCGCACGCTTCGTCGTCATGCACCGCGAGGAACTGCAGCTGCCTTTCAAGCGCTATCAGATTCAGCCCGTGTGGCGAGCCGACCGGCCGCAGAAAGGTCGCTACCGCGAGTTCTACCAGTGCGATGCCGATGTCGTGGGAAGCGACTCGCTCCTCAATGAGGTGGAACTGATGCAGATTGTCGATACCGTGTTCGCACGCCTCGGTGTCAGGGTGGCCATCAAACTCAACAACAGGAAAATCCTGCAGGGCATCGCCGAGGTAATCGGTGCTCCCGAGAAAATGGTCGATATCACAGTGGCCATCGACAAACTCGATAAAATCGGTATCGATGCCGTCAACGACGAATTGCGCCAGGACGGTCTCACCGAAGACAATATCGCCCGCCTGCAGCCTATCCTGGCCATGACGGGCTCCAACGATGAGAAACTGACCACCATCGCACAGGTGCTGGCGGCTTCCGAGGTGGGACTGAAGGGCGTCGAGGAGTCGCGCTTCATTCTCGACACGCTCAAGAAGTGCCCCATGACCAATGCCATGGAACTGGACCTCACCCTGGCACGTGGCCTCAACTACTACACAGGCGCTATCTTCGAGGTGAAGGCGCTCGACACGCCCATGGGAAGCATCACCGGAGGCGGACGCTACGACAACCTCACGGGCATCTTCGGCATGCCGGGACTCAGCGGTGTGGGCATCTCCTTCGGCGCCGACCGCATCTACGATGTGCTCAACGCACTCGACCTCTATCCCGAGGAGTCGTTCAACGGCACACAGCTGCTCTTCGTCAATATGGGACAGGCTGAGCTGGAGGCTTGCCTGCCGGTGGCGGCGGCATGCCGCGCCAGGGGCGTAAGGTGCGAGGTGTATCCCGACAAGGCCAAGATGAAAAAGCAGATGAGCTATGCCAATGCGCAGAATGTGCCTTTCGTGGCCATCGTGGGCGAAAGCGAACTGGCCGAGGGAAAACTCATGCTCAAGAATATGGTGAGCGGTGAGCAAAAACTCGTCGCTCCCGAGGAACTGATTGATATCGTCGCTGGTGAGTAGTATGCATAGGTACATTCTCCGAACACTGCGCACGGCTCTCCTCTTCACAGTGGTCTTGGTGCTGTGCACGGCTGGCAAACGGCCGGCACTCACCATCTTCATGATTGGCGACTCCACCATGGCCAACAAGTCTATCGCCAACGGCAATCTCGAGAGGGGATGGGGCATGGTACTCCAGGGCTTCTTCACCGACCGCGTGCTGGTGGACAATCATGCGGTGAACGGACGCTCCTCGAAAAGTTTCATCGACGAGGGACGGTGGGATACCGTGCTCGCAAAAATGAAAAAGGGCGACTATGTCTTTATCCAGTTCGGACACAATGATGAGAAACCGCAGCCTGACCGGCACACGGATGTGGGCTCCACCTTCGATGCCAACCTCGAGCGGTTCGTCAGGGAGACAAGGGAGCGGGGTGGCATACCGGTGCTCTTCAACTGTGTGGTGAGACGAAACTTCCAGTCGGAGGCCAAATTGGGCGACGACGACGAGAAACTGCGCAACAGCGTCTACGAGGGGGAGCCCAATGTGGGCGATGTGCTCATCGATACGCATGGCGAGTATGCCAAGGCCCCCAAAAGGGTGGCCGAACGGCTACATGTGCCCTTCGTCGATGCCAATGCCATCACGCACAATCTGGAGCAGTCGCTCGGCGCCGAGAAGTCGAAAGACCTTCACCTGTGGCTCCTCCCGGGACAGGTGCCATCCCATCCCAAAGGCCGGCAGGACAATACGCACTACAGCGTCTATGGCGCTCATGTCGTGGCAGGACTACTCGTCGATGAGATAGCTCGCCAGGTGCCGGCACTCAAGAAGTTCGTGCGCCACTACGACTATATTGTGTCCGACGAGGGCAGGGGCAACTTCATGACGCTACAGGAGGCGGTCGATGCTGTGCCCGCGGGGCAGAAGGCGGTGGTACGCGTGCTCCACGGCGAATGGAAAAAGCCTGTCGTACCGAAGGGCAAGCGGGTCAAGCTAAGTGTGTCTTGCAATGCATCCGTAGAGTGACACTTTCTTATTTTTTCTTTTCAAAATTTGGAAATACCGCTTTTTTGTGCTATATTTGCAGAGTGAGTTTTTTTAACTGAATCCTTTATTATTAACTGATACTACAAGAACATTATGAAGAAAAAATTTATTTGCACCGTTTGTGGATATATTCACGAAGGTCCCGAACCCCCTGAGAGATGCCCCGTATGTAAGGTTCCCGCTTCCAAGTTCAAGGAGATAACCGACGAGGAAATGACCTATGCCACCGTTCACAAGATTGGCGACGGCAAACCCGAGGGCGTGAGCGAGGAGATGATACAGGACCTCCGCAACCATTTCAACGGCGAGTGCGGTGAGGTGGGCATGTACCTGGCTATGAGCCGTCAGGCCGACCGCGAGGGATATCCCGAAATCGCTGAGGCCTTCAAGCGCTATGCTTTCGAAGAGGCTGAGCATGCTGCCAAGTTTGCCGAGCTCCTCGGTGAGTGCGTGTGGGACACCAAAACAAATCTCGAGAAGCGCGCCGCCGCCGAGGCCGGTGCCTGCGAGGATAAGTTCCGCATCGCAAAGAATGCAAAGGCTGCAGGATTCGATGCCATCCACGACACCGTACACGAGATGGCAAAGGATGAGGCACGCCACGGAGCCGGCTTCGCCGGACTCCTCAAGCGCTACTTCGACAAGTAACCCTCACCCCGCACCACAAAACATTTACGTCGGCAGCTCCACAGAACTGCCGACGTTTTTTATATAGAAAGAGCATACCTCTATACTCTTAAACTCCTAATAATAGGTAATCACCCTTGTCTGCTTGGTCTTACGGTTCTCGGTGCCTATCACCTTGCCCCCCTCGTCGGTGGTCGTCGTCTTCTGCGTGCAGTAGCGTTCGGTCCAGTTGCCGTGCTCGTCCACCTTCGTGTATTCGTATTCGGTCACAGTGCTGTAGTGCTCGCCTTCGTCATCTCCCTCTGACGTTATCTTGTCGGGATAGGGATGGTTGCCGGTGTAGGTCAGTTCCTCGGTATAAAACTGCTCCCAAAGCGACAGCTCTACTTTGGCGAAACGGCCCTTGTCGTCATAGGTGAAGTCGTAGTGGAACATCATGTCGTCTTCCTCGTCTTGGGCCTCACCGTAACTGATAACGCGGCCCTGCGCGTCGCGCTCCATCTTCGTGTAGTCGTGATTGCCTTTCACAAATTTGCCGCTGGCGTCATATTCGTAGCGGTTGTCGTAGAAGTCGAGCGTCACACGGCCTTGCTCGTCGAAACTCATCTCCAGCTTATTGTCCTCAACCCAGGGGTCGCCCTCGCTGTCGGCGGAGAGGTCGGCCACGCTGAGCCGTACTTCCTTCACCTTGCCCGCCATGCCGAAACTGCGCACGTCGGTGGGGGTATCTTCGTCCATGGTTTCTGCAACTGAGGCTTTGTTCTCACTGGCGGCTTGCTGCGCGGGGGCAGGCTTGTTGGAGCAGCACATCAGCAGCATCATAAGGGCCGCTGTAGATAAAAGGTGCATTGATTTCATGGTCTTCAAGTTTGATTTGTTGCGAAGTTAAACATTTTTCAGCCTTCCTCCAAATAATGTGGCGAAAAACTATCGCTCGGCGATGTTTTTGGCCGCCACATAGCCGGTGGTCCAGGCGGCTTGGAAATTGAAACCGCCGGTCACACCGTCAATGTCGAGCACCTCGCCGGCGAAGTACAGCCCTGGATACACACGGCTCTCCATCGTGTTGGGATGGATGCTGCGGAGCGATACACCGCCGCAGGTCACAAACTCGTCTTTGAAGGGGGCGCGGCCGGAGGTCTCATAGGTGTCGCTGCACAGCACGCTCACCAGGCGGTTCATGTCGCGCTTGCCGATGTCGCACCAGCGCAGACCGGGGCGGCCATCAGTGCTCTTGCCGGCCAGATAGCTCCACAGGCGTTGCTGAAGTCGAAGGGGTGGGGTGGTGCAGAGCTGTCGCTGAGGGTGCTCAGAGACGGCCTTTTCCAGACAAGCGCGCACGGCACCCTCGTTCTCGCCGGTCCAGTTGATGCCAAGGGGCATGCGGTAGCCGTTCTGGTGGAGCAGACGGGCACCGTGGCTCGACAGCTTCAGAATGGCAGGACCGCTCAGACCCCAGTGGGTGATGAGGAGTGGACCTTGCGTGCGCAGCTTGGTGCCGGGAAGGTAGGCAAAGGCTTGCTCGGCCACTATGCCCATCAGGTCGCGCAGACCGCCGTCCTTGATGCTCAGGGAGAAGAGGGAGGGCACGGGCTCTTCTATCTCATGGCCCATGTCGCGGAGCCACGAAAGGCCTTTTCCCGTGGGCGAACCGCCTGTGGCTACGCATACGGCATCATAGCCGGCAAGCGAGTCCACATTGCTCACACCATGCCGTGTCTCGATGCGGATGCCGTAGCGGCGGGCATGCTCCAGAAAACAGTCGATGATGGCATGGGAGTCTTGGGCCTTCGGAAACACGCAGTGGTCGTCTTGTCTCGTCAACGGCACGCCGTGCCGCTCGAACCAGACGTAGGCGTCTTGATAGTCAAACTGGTGGAAGAGTCGTTTCAGAAGACGGTGCCCGCGGGGGTATACACTGCTTAGGTCGGTCACACCCTCAAAGGTGTTGGTGCAGTTGCAGCGGCCGCCGCCGGATATCTCTACCTTGGTCAGGACACGTGGACCGCGTTCCAGTATGCTTACTTCTGCTTGCGGGCAAAGTTCCTTCAGATTGATGGCGCAGAAAAAACCTGCCGCTCCGCCGCCTATCACTGCCACTCTTTTCTTCGATTCCATCGTTTATTTGCTCTGTGGTTGTTCGCTTTGTCAACAAAGGTACAAATCTTTATGCCTTTTGACCTAAAGCGAGAACATTTTTTCGCTTTTTTACTTTTTTTTGCTATTTTTGCAACAAATTTCTCTTACCCCATGAATAGTAGGTCGTTTTGCTTCCTTGCCATCTTTTCTCTTGCAGCGCTCAATGGTGCCGCGCAGGATTCTGTGGCGGTGCGCCATTGGGGAGGAACGGTAGTCTTCAACCCGGGCAATGTGCTCAATATGCACCATTATACCGACCGCTATGATGTGCCGCATCGCAAAAACCGGGCTTTCGCAGCTGAGATAGGGTATTCGCCGCTGCCTTCCGACAGCGACGCCTTCGCTTCCGACTACAATTACCCGACTTATGGCGTGGGGCTGAAATATGCCGTCAACAATAGCATACGCTTCTCGCGGCACGATGATTATGAATGGCCCGACGGCGGAACTGTCGATTACGATTCGTATGTGGGCAATTCATGGGCATTCTACGGATTCTTCACAAGACCGCTCCTGCGCACCAAACACTGGATGGCCGACCTTACTGTCAATGCCGGTACGGCTTACAGCCACACCAAGTACGACAAGCACAATAATGTGGACAATGAACTCATCGGCGCACGATGGCTCATCTATTTCGGAGCGGGACTGCATTTGTCGTACCGGTTCGCACCTGACTTCGCCCTGAAAGGGGGGCTGGAGTTCTGGCACCTCAGTAACGGAGCGCTCAACCGGCCCAACAAAGGGGTCAATTTCCTGGGGCCTTCCATCGGACTTGCCTACATGCCTTATTATGAGCCGCTGGCACAGAACAAGAGTCGGAAGATTAAGGAACCTTTCAACCGCTATTGGTATGCGGAGGTGACGGCGGGCGTAGGGGCCAAGACACTGGAGGAGGACTGGAACATGACGCAGAATGAACTCTCTCCTGATGATTCGCGCTTTCAGACGGAGCATTTCCATCTTTATATGGCTTATTCGGCACAGGCCGATATCATGTACCGTTATGCGCGCCGATGGGCCACCGGCTTCGGCGTGGACGTCAATTATGGGGAGTATGCCTCGCGCATCGAGGAGCGCGACAAGGAGAAGGGCTATACCGACAAACACAGCCCGTGGTCTTTGGGCTTGTCGGCCAAGCATCAGGTCTTCTACCACAATATCTCCATGAGGGTCTCGCTGGGCTATTACCTCCACAGGGAGATGGGACACCGCGCCAAGTCGGTCGAGAAGCGTTATTACGAGACGGTGGGCCTTCGCTACTCCATTCCCGCATTGGGCAACCTTTCACTCGGATTTGATGTGAAGGCGCATTTCCTCAAGGCCGACTACACGCAGCTTGTGCTCTCTTACCCTATACGATTCAAAAAATAACCGCTATTTTATCTCGTCGACACTTTCTTTCAGAAGACGTATCACGTCTTCGGCCGATATCTGGGCGTAAAGGTCGGCATCTTGCAGCAGCGCATCGGCCAGCGACCGCTTGTGCTGGTGTAGGCGGATGATCTTTTCCTCGATGGTGTTCGCAGCTATCAGACGGTAAACCGTCACAGGACGTTCCTGGCCTATGCGGTAGGCGCGGTCGCTGGCTTGGTCTTCTATGGCGGGATTCCACCATGGGTCAAGATGCACCACGTAGTCGGCACCGGTCAGGTTCAAACCCAGACCGCCGGCCTTGAGGCTGATCAGGAACAGGGGCACATCGCTGGTTTGGAATTTCTGTACGAGCCGGGTGCGCTCTTGGGCATTGGTGCTGCCGTCGAGATAGTAGTAGAGTGGGGTGCCGTCGGATGGGCCTTGCTCTTTGTCGAGCGCCTCGCGTATCAGGGCCAAATGACTGGTGAACTGACTGAACACAAGGGCACGGTGACCACCCTGGCGCAGTTCGGCTACGAGCTCAAGAAAGGCTTGGGTCTTGCTCGAGGCTATCCTTAGCTTCTTGTTCACCAACTGCGGATGGCAGGCGGCTTGACGGAGCTTGGTAATCTCGGCCAGTGTCTGGAGGGCGCTCTTCGTGCCTTCTTCCAAATTGGCGATGGCTTGCTGGCGCAGGTTGTCGTAGAGGGCTTGCTCCTCAGCGCTCAGTTCCACACGCACCGTTATCTCTGTCTTCTCAGGCAGCTCGTTCAGCACATCGTCTTTCGTACGGCGCAGGAGGAAGGGGGAGAGTATCTTGCGCAGCAGTTGCTGGCGGGCCATGTCGTGGTCGCGCTCTATGGGCAGGATAAAGCGGTCGGCAAACTGCTGGTAGCTGCCCAGAAGTCCGGGGTTGGCAAACTGGAAGAGGTTCCATATCTCACTGAGATGGTTCTGAAGGGGAGTACCGGTCAGAAGCAGGCGGAAGTCGCCCTGAAGGGTCATGGCGTTCTTGGAGGTCTGGGTGTCGCGGTTCTTGATGGTGTGGGCTTCGTCAAGCACAATGCTGGTCCATGTGCGGCCGCTCAGCAGTTCACCCTCGGTCACCAGCAGTCCGTAGGTGGAGAGCACCACATCGCCGGCGTCTGCACCGTTCACTATCTTCTCTCGGGCTGTGCCGGCTTGGTTGAGCAAGCGCAATTTTAGTGTGGGGGCAAATCGCTGCAACTCTTGTTGCCAGTTGTGCAACACCGAGGTGGGCATCAGCACAAGCTGGGCGCCCTGGGGAGCGCGCTGTAGCAGCAGGGCTATGCTTTGAAGGGTCTTGCCCAGACCCATGTCGTCGGCCAGGCAGGCACCGGCACCCCAGTGGGCCAGACGGCTCATCCAGGTGTAGCCTTCTTGCTGATAGGGCCGAAGCGTGGCGTTCAGACCATCGGGCAGGGGATAGGTAAGACTGCCCGATTCCTTGATGCGCTGCATGAGCGTGGCAAACTGCTCGTCGGCTTTCACCACGGCGCCTATCTCTTCCAGTTGGGTCAGTTGCATGCCGTTCATGGTGGCTATCTTCAGCTTCTTGCCGCGTCCGATGAGCATCTTGTCGATGGCTTCCAATTGCTTGCGCAGCTGCTCGCTCAGTGCCACGTATTCGTTGTCTCCCAGACGGATGAAGTTGCCTCGTCCCTCGTGCAGCCGTTCCAGCAGCTCAGCCATCTTGATTTTTTCTTTCTCGCCGATGTTCACATTGCCCTCCAACTCAAACCACTGACTGGCCGAACTGATCTTCAGTCGCAGACGGTCGGGGGTAATCATGGGCCGAACCACACGCATGCGCTCGCCTTGAGGCCATTCCACATAGGCTATTTCCTGAAGGGTGCGAAGCATCTCGAGCAACTCCAGACACTGCGCAGTGTCGAGCGTCCAGTGGTCGGTGTCGGTCTCTTCTTTTGAAAAGGCGCCCATGTGCTTGCGGAGGGTCGTGCGGTTGGAGCGCTCGGCCTGCAGGTCGCGTTCGGCCTGCACTTGCTCTCCGTCAATCGTGGCGCTCACTATCTCCATACCTTTACCGGGCTGCTGGTAGGGCGGATGGCTACCGAAGGGCTTTACGGCCAGTGAGATGCTGAACTGCAGATTCTCCATAGGGGCTATCTGTACGGCTATGAGCGAACTGGCCTCCACGTGCTTCAGGGTGGTGGAGTTCTTCAGCAGGGGGCTCATTACCATGAAGTCTTTGCTCAGTTGTTGCAATAATTTCGACAACTGCTTCTCGCTTTCCTTCGGAAAGGGACTGGCTTCCGTCAGCATGTCAAGCATCTTCTTCTGGGTGGAGCTTATCTCTGTCACACTCACTTGCTTGTCACCGCTCTTCGTTATGTTTATTCCGCCAGCTGCGTCTGTCTTTTTTAAGTTGACATTGGTCAGCACGACGTATTTGTTACCCCGGGGACTAACAGTCAGTTGAAGCGGCTCGTCCACAATGTCTATCCGCAGGCCATTTTTGGCAGAGTAGACAGCCGGATGGCCTTTCAGGGCGGCTATCACCTTCTCTCCACCGAGCTCATATTCCACGGTTTTATACCATCCGTAGCTGTAGCTCTCTACCAACTTGCTCACCTTGTGGTCCTGTGGTGTCATACAAGCCACATCTCCCACGGCAAACTTGCTGAGCGATATGTTGCGGCCTTTGCTCCAGGTCACACCGTTGTCTTTCGACTTTTGCAGCTTGGGTTGTACGTCAAGATTTTGGAGGTCCACCACGTAGGCCACGCGTTCTTTTTCCAAATTCTTTCCTTCTGCTTTCAGGGCGCGGGTGCTGCTCATCCTGCTCACCTGCTCTATCACTTTCTCCCATTTATCCAGTCGCTTCACCTTGGGCAGCAACGGTTTTTTCAGACCGGTGTCTTTACACAATTTCTCGGCTATCGGCCGAAGAGCGTCAATGTCGTCGGCAAAAAGCAACCGCAGATAGTTGTAGCCGGAGGCTATCACCCAGTCTTTGGTCTTCGCCATCACATCGGGCTCTTTCTCCAGCAGTTGGTAGTGGGTCATAAAAAGGGTGGACAAAACCTGGCTCATACGGTCTTTACAGGCCTCCATATGAACTCTTGAATAGAAGTTTCGGGCATCGTTCAGCTGGTGGTGGTGCAGCACCAACAGCATGGGGATACATTCTTGTAAGATGTTCGCCTTACGGCTTTTCAGCAACTTCTCGATGGTCTTGCGGGCCTTGGGGGTGCCTGTCTTGATGAGCGCCAGACCATAGGTGAAGTTGAGAAGGCCGTCGTAGAAATAGTCTTCTTTCTCTTCTTTCAGAATGGCTGCCAGCATCTCATAGGCTGCTGTCGCCTTCCCCTCATGCAGCAGCTTGATGGCTGTGAGCTGCCGGTGAAACAGGCTTCCAGGCACCATCTTCTTCATCACTTCGTCTATCTTGCCGCTTTGGAGAAACTCTACTTGATAGAGATAGGCGTCGCGGAATTGGTGGCGCAAGGAGTCGGGAAGACAGGGATTGTCCATGAATACCTGGCGTATGGGCTCAAGGTCTCGAATGGGGTCAAGCCGAAACCAGTCCCAGAAGATTCTCCTGTTGAATACGGAGATAAGCAGTTCTCTGTTCAGCCGCTGAACGAATGCTGTTGCCTTTGGCTCTTTTACCAAGGTATGCAACAGGTCAATCCCGTTTCTTGTGCTTACGAAATCTGCTGGCACGATTTTTTCCAGCTCTTCTTCGAAGGGCTGTCCGTTTTGATATTTGATAAAGGAGGTGCTGAAGTGAAACATAGAATCGGCGATGGGTCCTTCTGACTTGAAGGTGTCGTGGCGGCACAGCCTTGCATGGGTGTCGGGGTCTATCGTGCGCATCACATCAACCCATTTGTCGAAGTTCACATGTACATCGGCGGAATAACCGTAACGGGTTATCCTCTGGCCCGTAAGCACATGGCCCTCTTGCCAGTGGAGCACGTTCTTCTCTATCGGTGTCACCGCTAAGTTGTAGTCTTCGTAAATCTCCCGTATGCCCATGTAGCTGTAGTCGTACATCGTGCAGGCCATGGTCTGTATCACGGGGTTGGCTATGCCTTCTATCGTGGGGCGTGTTTGAGTGCCTTTCTTTGCCATTTCGCGTCTTTTTTGATGATGCAAATTTACTGTTTTTTGCGTTATAATCCGGCGTTCGTAGCGTATGTTTTTGCATTATTCGCTTTCTTCGCCTTTTTTTACTATTTTTGTGCCATCTAATCTAATTCTATATGGCTGAAAATTTTAAAGTGGGAATAGTCGGTGCCGGATGGATTGCGCAGAAGGCGGCCGTCACATTGATAGACCTCGATGGCATTGAGTGCTATGCCATCGCATCGCGTACGCTTTCCAAGGCACAGGACTTCGCACGGCAGTGGGGGGTAACCAAGGCGTATGGCTCGTATGACGAACTCATCAGCGATCCGTCGGTCGACCTCGTCTATGTGGCTACACCGCATTCACACCATTTCGATGTCACCTGTCAGGCACTGCGTCAGGGCAAACCGTGCCTTGTGGAGAAGGCATTTATGGCCAACTACCGGCAGAGCCGCGCTGTCATCGACTTGGCGCACGAGCGTAAGGTGTTCCTGGCCGAAGCCATCTGGACGCGCTACCAACCGGTCGTGCAGACCGTGCGCCAACTTATCGCACAGGGCACCATCGGCACCCCGCGGCTCATCACGGCCACACTGGGCTACAGTATGGGCGACAAACCGCGAATCATGCGGCCTGACCTCTGTGGCGGAGCGCTGCTCGACCTCGGAGTCTATGCCATTAATTTTGTGCGTATGTTCTGCGATGCCGATATCACAAAGGTGTCCTCGCAGTGTGTAAAGTCGGAGTCGGGCATGGATCTGACCAATGCCATCACCATGACGCTCTCCAATGGCGTGCTGGCCAATGTGCAGTCGTCGGCGGCTTGTGTGGGCGACAATATTGGGGTCATCGCCGGTACGGAGGGACATATCATCATCGACAATATCAACAATCCGCAGACAGTACGCATTCATGGACGCGACCGTGTCTTCGTGCGTGAGATAAAGGTGCCACAGCAGATTACGGGCTATGAGTATCAGTTTGTAGCTTGCAAGGAGGCCATCGCACAGGGCCTACTCGAACCGCTCCAGATGCCGCATCAGGAGACACTCTATATCATGCAATTCATGGACAGCCTGCGCCGGGAATGGGGCGTACGCTATCCCATGGACGAGGAGTAGACACTTATTCCACTTGACGGAAACCCAACTGTAAAAGCGCGTCTTTCCAATCGGAAAAACGCGCTTTTTGCTGCCAGAGGGGGAAATCCCTACGCAACAGTAGGACTTTCCTCTCCGCTCTTTAGGCTTATTCCCTTTCGCCGCCAATACTTTTGCCCTATCTTTGCACCAGAGATAAGAAATAAAGTTAGTATCACCTTTTAAAAATATACAGTTATGAAGAAGATGATGACCCTGGCAGTGATGATGACGATAGCCATCTCGGCCGCAGCAATGACATACAACGAGGCGCGCTCCGAAGCCCTCTTCCTTTCCGATAAAATGGCGTACGAGCTCGACCTCACCGAGGCACAGTATGAGGCTGTCTACGAAATCAACCTCGACTACCTCATGAGCGTGAACAGCCGCTACGATATCAACGGACCTTGGTGGGACCGCCGCAACGCTGACCTTCGCCATGTACTTGCCGCTTGGCAGTACGACAGGTTCCTCCGCCTCAACTATTTCTACCGCCCCGTGTCGTGGCACGCCGGAGCATGGGTATTCCACATCCACAACCGCTATGCCAACCGGGCGTTCTATTACAGACCGCGTCCCGCAGTGTTCCTGTCGTACAGGGGTGGCTACAACCGCATGCATGCTGGTTACTACGCCGGCCGTAACATCCACCGCCCGGCTGTGGCTCCCGGACATCACCACGGACATGGCCCCGCCATCCACCACGGACACGGTCCCGCTGGAAACCATGGTCACGGTCCCGCCGCCCACAATGGTCATGGCAGTCATAACCACGGTGCCATCGGCTCTTCTCATGGCCATGGCCACGGCCCTGCCGGTCACAATAGCGGTCACAACCGTCCCTCTCCCCGCCGCAGATAAGACCATAGATTCAATATATGCCTGATTCGTTAGGACCCGAAGGGCGTGATCACGCGGAAGCTTTTTCTGCACCGGTCGCGCCCTTGCTCCTATTTTTAAGCCACCGCTCACCCTTCTGCCCCCTCCAATTATTCTGATTATTCTGATTCCTCCGATTATTCTGATTCCTCCGATTCCTCCGACCCCTCGCACATAATATCTTCTTTTCTCTTGCATTTTCGCCAAAAGTTTCCTAACTTCGCAGCATATTCATCAAAGTCATATCATGCAGCAACCTGTCTCTTTCGTCTCACTTGGTCCGGGCGACCCGGAACTCATCACCGTAAAAGCGCTCAACCGCCTCCGCCAGGCGGATGTCATCATCGTTCCCGCCACGGCCAAGTCGGGGGACGGCGAAACCCGTGGGGAGACATCTTCACGGGCCGCTGATATCATTGCCCACTGGCAACTCGATGGCAAGGTGCAGCGCTATGTCATCCCGATGCAGCACAATCTGGTCAAGGTATGGCTCGAGTATGAGAAAATGGCGGCAAGGGTGCTCAATCTCTACCAACAGGAAAAGAATGTGGTCATTGCTGTAGAAGGCGATGTGAGCATCTATGCTTCCATTCACTATGTGCTGGAGATGCTGAGCGCCTTGTACATCCCTACCGAGCAGCTTCCGGGCATCACGTCGTTTATCGCGGCGGCGGCCAGCGCCCAACTCTCCCTCATCGAGCACAGCCAGAGCCTCTCGGTGCTGCCCGGCAGGGCTGAGGAGGAAGAGCTCATGCTGCTGATGGAGACCGGGCACAATGTGGTGGTGATGAAATTGTCGCAGTGTGCACAGGATATCAAGGCGTTCATAGAGCGGCATCCTGATTTCTCTTACCACTATTTTGAGAATGTGGGCACTCCCGAACAGTTCTACACGGATTCTCCCCAAACCATTCTGGATAGGGACATCCCTTATTTCTCCATGCTCATCATCCAGCATTGAGACGGCTTGCCGCCTCGGTAGTATCGCATTATCCTCCATTTACAGCCACCAATGATTGATGTCATGAAAAAGTCGGTCTTCAAATGGTTACTACTCGTGGTTGTAGTGGGATGCTCTTTCCAATTGGCCAAAACGCAAATATCAAACCGAAAAACCATGAAAAAACAAAACGTAGAACAGAAGGATACAGTCGTAAGACCTGCCACGCAGGCCGGACGGTTCTATGAAAGCGACCCACGGCGGCTGGCCGGCGAGGTGGACGATTTCCTGCAGCGGCATGCAGCCCCGCAGGATACACGTAGGGTGGCGGCCGTCATCGTGCCACACGCAGGCTACTATTTCTCCGGCAATGTGGCGGCGGCGGCCTATAAGGCGGTCAATGACGGCCGGCCCTATAAGCGTATTTTCCTCATCGGACCGTCTCACTATGAATGGGTCGACGGGGCTTCGGTCAACTTCTCGGCCGATTATTATGCCACTCCTCTGGGATGGGTGCCGGTCGACGGTGAGGCGGGGGCCAAGTTGGTGGCTGCCGACAGCGTTTTCCAATACCTCCCGGCAGCCCACGACCGCGAGCATTGCCTCGAGGTGCAGCTGCCGTTCCTGCAGCGCTCGTTCAAGGAGGTGCCGCCTATCGTGCCCATCATCGTGGGCACCAACCGACTCGACAAATTGCAGAAGATAGCTCGTGCGCTGGCGATTTTTCTCACTATCCGTCCTATGAGGATGCTTACAAGGTGGATGAGCGTACGAAAAAAGCGGTGCTGAGCGTAGATGTCGACAAGTTTATCGATACACTTCACGACAATGCCCAGTTGGATATGCCGGGACTCTCCACCAGCGCCTGTGGCGCGGCGCCCATAGCGGTGCTGCTGTCCATGCTTGGTGCTGGCGACGAAATAGTACACTTGCTCTACCAGAATTCGGGCGATATCGATCAGCATGACCACGGCCGTGTGGTGGGATATCATGCGTTCGTGGTTTACAGAAACTCCACGGCTGACGCTGCCGATGCAGGACAGACCGACGGCTTTGTGCTCTCAGAGGCTGACAAGGCGGCCCTCAAGATTATCGCCCGCAACAGTATATCGGCAACACTGGGGGGCGGTAAGCAACCCATGCCTGAAATGTCGGCCACGCTGCACCGTAAGTGCGGGGCGTTTGTGTCGCTCCACAAGCGGGGACGCCTCAGAGGCTGCATAGGTCATTTCGGCGAGGATACTCCGC
>ONMI01000054.1 GCA_900318915.1 uncultured Prevotellaceae bacterium
AGACGATAACTTAGTAATAACTTGAGCCGTATGCGGTGAAAGTCGCACGTACGGTTCTTAATGGGGAAAGAGGGGGCAACCCCTCTGACCTACATAATAAAGATACAAGTTGATGAAATCATTAACAGATTATTTCAAGACCTTGCAAGAGAAAGGCTCAGACAGCCCATTACTGATACATTCCTGTCCGGAACTGATGGACTGCATCCAGCAGGTAGGTTTTCTCCCCCTTCTCGACAGCGGTATCCCAGGCTATGCAGCAGAAAGCCTTCTGGCCGAAGAATGCCAGTTTACCCAGTTCGACGACGGTTCCTGGGAATGGCCTTTGTGGCAGTGGAAAGGTTCGGTGGTGCGCGAGGGCGACTGCGTGTATGGCAAGTTTTTCGCCGGTAAGGCAGGCTTCATCAGTAGGAAGTGGTGGCCCGATTTCTACAACTGGCGCCGCAGTCACCGTCCACATCCCGAAGAAGGCAGTATAGAAGACATCATCCTGGCCACCCTACGCGAGCAAGGCAGCATGATAACACGCGAGCTCCGTGCCGCCTGTGACTTTACCGGCAAGAACATGCGGTCAAAATTCGATGCTTATGTGACCCGGCTTCAGATGGCCTGCTACATTGTAACGGAGGACTTTGTCTATCCAGTGGACAAGCACGGGCGGGAATACGGTTTTGGTTGGTCGCTGCTCACCACCCCTGAGCAATTGTTGGGCAAGGAAGCCTGCCGATGCGACAGGACACCCGACGTCTCCTATCAGCTCATGTTCGATCACCTGAAGAAATTGCTGCCCCATGCCACAGAAAAACAGATAATGAAGATGCTACGATAGGCACATCTATAACATTATTGAGAATTAAAAGCTACGGATTAATCTGATTATTCTGATATTAATACAGGAAGAATCAGTCAAATCAGATAAATCCGTAGTTCGGTTTTCTGCTCCTCAAACTTAGCGGTCACGATGCCCGAATCCTCAGCACTCCAGTAGTTGCAGATGTCATGATACTCAGCGGTAGCGCCACTGTAAACCCCAGGAGAATAAGATGATACGAGCAGCGCCATCTTCTTCACCTTGGCCGGTTTGTTTACGCAGTACATACGCTGGATAGGCGCCTGAATCTGGGCATTGAGCGTAAAATAATAGATAGGCGCGGCCAGGACCAGCACCTCGGCCTCGGCCATGAGCGGATAGAGTTCCTGCATATCATCTTTCTGGATGCATGCCCCATTGCCCTTGTTGTGGCAATACTCGCACGCCAGGCATCCTGCTATTTTCTTTTTTGAGACATTGACGAGTGTCACCGTA
Organism: uncultured Prevotellaceae bacterium; assembly: GCA_900318915.1. Lineage (GTDB taxonomy): Bacteria > Bacteroidota > Bacteroidia > Bacteroidales > Bacteroidaceae > Prevotella. The sequence continues at coordinate 1,307 of ONMI01000054.1, forward strand.
TGTCCTGCAGCCTCGGCCGCTTTTTTGTATTCGTCGGCCATCCAGGCGGTGTTGCCTTTAGCCCTTGGAGAAGCTTGTAAAATAAGAATGTTCATAATGCTTTTGCTATTAAAGTTAGGTATATTGTTGTTTGGTCATTTCGCCTTATTCTCACCATACTGTTTGCGTTTGCCGGTAGGCGGCTGTGTGAGAGTAATTCTCACCACGGCTGTGCGGTGAATGCTTCTCTCCACAGCGCTGTCGAAAGCATCCATGTGGTGCGGCAGAAACCGCTGGCAGATAGCTCTCAGCGCCATGATTTTCTCTTCGCGACTGGTGACAATTTGCGCTTTTCCCATGGCCATGGCCGACTTGTACTGTAGCGTAAAACTGCCGTCATCCGGTCCCACGGTAGGCGCACATTTGGTGACGGCCGACAAAGCCACTACCGGGCAGTGCCTGATGCAGTCGATTTTCTCCCCCTCCATGGCCCCATGAAAATAGAATGTGCTGTCGTCGGTTCTGGCCAGCGACAGCGGCACGCCATAGGGCGACCCGTCGGGTCGTGTGAAGCTCACTGTCACATAAGGCGCCCTGTCGAGCACCTCGAGTGCGAACGCCGCGTCCATTTCTCTGTCAGCTCTTCTCATTTTATTCGTATTAAATTGTACGGTTACCAAATCGCGGTAAAGGTAACAAAAAAAAAGAGAATCAGAAGAGAGCGGAGCGAAAAAAGATAATAAAACCGATAGATTTTGCGATATAAAGAAGGAAAATGCTACCTTTGCAAGCCGATAGCCCACATCAATTTATAAAACACACCTTTAGACGCCCACTCCATGCAAGACTTTGCCGCGATAGATTTCGAGACTGCCAATTCCGAGCACAGCAGTGTATGCTCGGTGGGCGTGGTCGTAGTCCGTGGCGGCGAGATAGCAGACAGTTTCTACTCCCTCATCCAGCCAGAGCCCAACTACTACACGTACTGGTGCACGCGTGTTCACGGTTTAACGCAGGCCGACACCGACGAGGCTCCCGTTTTTCCGAAAGTATGGGCGCAGATAGAGCCTCTGATAGAAGGGCTGCCCCTTGTAGCGCACAACAAAGCCTTTGACGAAGGGTGTCTTAAAGCCGTTTTCCGGGTTTATGGTATGGATTACCCCGACTACGAATTTTACGACACCCTTTGGGCCTCACGCCGTTGTTTCCGCTATCTGCCCAACCACCAGTTGCACACCGTAGCCGCGGAGTGCGGTTACCACCTTGAGCACCATCATCATGCCTTGAGCGATGCCGAGGCCTGCGCGTGGATAGCGCGAGAGATACTATAATCCTTACCACGCCAGGGGATAGAGCGGCGGCGTGTCACGCAGTTCATCCTCCCGAATCCATTTCAGGTTGTTGTCGTTGATTATTTTCTTAGCCGCGTCAGGGTTGTCGGTTCGGAAGATGAGCAATCCCTTTCCCTTGTAGACAAGGCTGTAGAGATACTTGAATCCGATGCCAGCACTGCTGAATATTTCTATAGCATCGCATCCGCTTCCCGGTGTATCGTCTATTTCGATAGCGAAGACATCGGTCAGTGTGACGGCCAGTCCGGCATTATGCAGTTCATTATGTGCCCTCACCGGTTCGCTGCATATAATTCTGAAGATACCATACTCAGTTGTATCGGCAATGGTGGTGGCAATAATTTGTATATGCGCACGCTTCAATACCTTGAAGACCTGGATAAGCGTGCCCGATTTGTTCTCCAGGAAAACAGATAGTTGATGTATGGTCATGGCTATGAAATTATGGGGTTATTGTTTAGAACATTTTTCTGAGGTCACGCACCCTGACAGCCTTTTTCTCGTCGCTCGCCTTGAGTTGCCCTTTTGAGAGCAGTTTCACCTTTGGTGTGACAAGAATCTCATCCTTCAGCTTTCGGGTGATGTTACGAGTGAGTTGCTGCAATAATGCATAGTCGTCGGTCATCTCATTGAGTTCCACTTCCACGGTCATTGTATCGTTACCGTCGCGTGTTTCAAGAGTGATGAGATAGTCGGTGCCCAGTTCTTTGAAATTGAGCAATATTTTCTCCACCTGTATGGGGAAGATGTTCACGCCCTTGAGAATAATCATATCGTCGCTTCTGCCCTGCAGGCGGCTGATGCGCCTGTGGTGTCGGCCGCAAGGGCACTCGCCCGGGAGCAGTCGTGTGAGGTCGCGTGTGCGGTATCTGAGCAGCGGCATAGCCTCCCGGTTGATGGTGGTGATAACCAGTTCGCCCAGTTCTCCTTCCTTGACCGGCTGCAGTGTAACCGGGTCTATAATCTCGATGATGAAGTAATCCTCCCAGATATGCAGACCATTCTGCTGCGGGCATTCGAAGGCCACTCCTGGTCCCATCATCTCCGAGATACCGTAAGAGTTGTACGCCTTTACGCCGAGGTCACGTTCAATTCTTTTTCTCTGTTCCTCGCTATGCGGTTCTGCTCCGATGCACAGCACGCGCAACTTGGTATCCTTCTCCGGGTCAATCCCCTGTTCGCGCATCACCTCCACCACACGCGAGGCATAGCTGGGAATGGCGTGGAGCACGGTGGTTCCGAAATCCTTGATAAACTTTATCTGCCTGCTCGTATTACCCGCAGCCGCCGGCACGGTGAGCATTCCTACAAGTTCGGCCCCATACTGAAATCCCAGTCCAGCCGTGAACATGCCATATCCCGCAGAATTTTGGAACACATCCTCGGGTCGAGCCCCTACCATCCACAGGCATCTTGCCACAGCCTTGGCCCATTCCTGCAAATCCTTTTCCGTATGGAGCACCACAGTAGGATTGCCTGTTGTTCCGCTTGACGAATGGAGGCGCGTGCACTCCCTCAAGCCAACACAAGCCAATCCGAAGGGATAGTTGTCGCGCAGGTCCTCCTTGGTGGTGAAAGGCAGTTTGCTCAAGTCGTCGAGCGATTTTATATCATCTGGTGTAATGGACAGTTCTTTAAATTTCTGCACATAGAACGGGCTGTTCATGCAGTGGCGCACGGTATGCTGGAGCCGCTCCAGCTGAAGCGTCTCTATCTGCTGCCGTGTCATGGTTTCCAATTCTGGCTGGAAAAAGTCACAATATTTCATTTCGAGCATTGATTAAAACATAAAAATATCCGTCGATTTCTGTTACAAATATATAAAATTTCTTTTAACAAACGAATAATTTGCCAAATAAATCGTCAAAAATCGGTCATTTTGATAATTTTGTCTTATAATTATGTAAGAAAAACACAAAACCCCTCCCCATAATGTGGAGAGAGGTTTTATGAAGTAGGAATGAGGGGGCATAGCCCGAATCACGGTCTTATCACCAGAGAAGCCCCTTTCAGTTTGTCGGCCGTGGCAGAAATCAGCAGTTGTCCGGGTGTTTTCCCACTTTGCACCAACACCTGCGCCAGTCCGTTAAACGCCGGAATGGAGAACTGCCGGCATTCGGGGTCGTTGGGGTTGTCCTGTCCCAGATAAGCCGGGTCGCCGTTGCCCACACCCAGAATGCGTGCATCGCCCTGCAGGGAGAAATGCAGTAAGGGGCAGGCGTCGGGCACCACCCTACCCTTGCTGTCTTGAATTTCGACAGTCACCACCGCCACATCCCTTCCATCGGGTTCGATGCTGCTGCGGTCTGTTTTGAGCACCACCTTGTAGGCCGGTTTCGTAGTTTCAATGGTCTGCGAGAGTATGCGTTTCCCATTTTTATATCCCACGGCCACTACCTTACCCGGCTGGTAGACCGCCTTCCACTTCAAGTGGCCGTCGGCAGGCATTTTCTGCCGTCCCAGTTTCCGTCCATTGACAGCGAGTTCCACCTCGTCGCAGTTGCTGTAGGCCCAGAGTTCCACTTCCTCGCCCTCATGTCCCTGCAGGTTCCAGTGCGGGAAGACATGCAGAGTAGGTTCCTCTGTCCAGCACGCCTTGAGATACCACGCCTCATCCTTCCAGAATCCACAATAGTCGAGGATACCGAATTCAGAGTCATGAGCCGGGAATTTGAGCGGATTAGGCTCCCCCCTGTAGTCGAATCCCGTCCAGAAGAAGACCCCAGCGGCCCAGGGATGACTATTATAGAACTGCCACCCCCTCTCTATCACATTCTCCACTCCCGGCTGATTTCCCCGGTTGATGGCCGGCATGTGTCCCGGCTGGTCAGGGTTATTGAAATAGACACCTCTTGTGCCACAACCTGTTGTCTCCTCCGTTCCCAGGATTTTCCATTCCGGATGTTCCACCCGGCGGTTCTCCACATTGTTCTGCGCGATATAGTTGTATCCCACCACATCGAGCCCTTTTATCATCTCCCCTCCGCCGGCATTGGCGATGGTAGAATGACGTGTAGGATCCAGCAGTCGGGTATACTCTCTCATGGCCGCTGCAATCCGTGTGCCCTGAATGGTATTCTCCATGCCCCACTCCTCATTGCCGTCGCTCCAGAGGATGACCGACGGATGGTTGCGGTCGCGTTTCATCATATTCTCGAGCAGTCTAAGATGTTCGTTGTTAATGCCAGAGAGCCGGTTCTCGTCGATGACCAGAATGCCCTCGCGGTCGCAGATATCGAGCAGTGTCGGTGTCATGGGGTTGTGCGACGAGCGGTAAGCATTGCATCCCAACTCCTTGAGCCGTTTGATGCGCCACAGCATGAGCGCCTCCGGTATGGCCGCTCCTACGCCAGCATGATCCTGGTGCATGTTCACTCCTTTCAGTTTGAGTACCTCACCATTAAGCAGGAACCCCCGGTCGGCATCGAACTCAATATCCCGCAGTCCGGTAACAGTTTCGTAAACATCCGTCACTTTTCCCTCAACAGAGACGGTGGTGACGACCTTATATAAATAGGGGTCCTCCACTCCCCAAAGATGCGGGTTGTCAAGGTTCATTTTTTGGCAGCAACCCAGCGTCTGTTTCGGTTTCAGGCAGACAGTGGTCGGTTCGGCCTTTGCCACCACCTTTCCTTCCGCATCGAGCAGTTCCTGTCTCACCTGGCAGACAACCGGTTGGAGCGAATGGTTGTTCACCTCCGTCTCCACAGCGACCTGTGCGGTGCTGTAAGGCCGCTTCAGGTCGGCATAGACAAAGGTGCCAAAAGGCGCCACGCCCACCGCCGCCGATTTAAGGAGCCACGCATCACGGTAGATGCCCGCTCCCTCGTAGAACCATCCCTCCTCGAGAGAGGCATCCGCTCTGACGCAGATGAGGTTATCGCCCCCATAATTCACATATTCTGTCACATCGTAGACCTGTGTGGCATAGCCGCTGGGCTCCGTGCCCATATAGAAGCCGTTGAACCACACCTGTGCATGGCGGAAGATACCGTCGAACTGCAGCGCGATATGTTTTCCGAAGTCAGCCTCAGGAATAGAGATAATCTTTCTGTACCACCCCACACTCGTTTCAGGATACTTATATCCTACCGTTTTATAGCCGTGCGAGTGGCTGGCCTCGGCAGCATACGGCAGTGTGGTCACCCAGTCGTGCGGCACCCGCACCGTTTTCCATTCCGTATCGTCGAATTTAGGCGTATACGGTCCCTCGTTATGGATAGAATTGGCCTTGGTAAGATAGTTGAAATACTCTGTAGCGCAGCCGAAGTCCTTTGCGGGGTCGGCGGCATGTCCAAAGGCAAATTTCCAGCCCTCATCGAGCCGAATTTTCTCTCTTACACTTTGTGCGTTTAAGACAGCAGTCAGGCACAATGCCGCCACGATGAAGAAAAATCTTTTACAGTTCATTAGGTTTGTTATTAGTTTGTGCATTCAGGTAAGAATAAATACGAGGCAAATGTACAAAAAATTACAAAAAAAGCCGTCATAATAGACAAAAAAAGCCGGCCTTTGGGGAAAAGCCCCATCAGCCGGCAAAGAAACAAGTGAGTGGTTATATAGAGATTATTCGGTCACTTCCTCAATCTGGTCGATGATGTCCTGGTACTCGCGCTGCGTCTTGAAGTGGGCTATGAGTCCGAAAATCAGTCCTACGGCACCACCGAAAGCCGCTGCGATGAGCAAAGTGTGAACCTCCTCGGTGCCACCCTTCTGATACACCTCATAGACGAAGTAGGCCAGCCACAATATCAGCATCGGAAATCCGAAGAGCATCCACTGGTTGTCGCGTTTTTTTGCGAGCGCCATTTTCTGTCTCACCTCAAGCAAGTTTTTCTCCATGAGGTTTCCTGTGTAAAGGTCTCGGCCATTCCAGACCGTGAATCCGCAGGAGATGAGCATGAAAACCACCGTTGCAATCCAGAATCCGATGGAGTAGCCCATCATGCTTACGAAGACATAGTAAGCGTAAGGAATCATGAGCAGGGCCAGGACCACAAGTATGGTGTACCGTCGGGTGATGTTGTTCATATTTTTCTTCATCGACTTTCGCAGAATTCTATCGTTGACAATTTCCTGCTTATCGAGTTTGCTTTTCAGCATTTCCATTTGCATCCGCATTTCTTCAAACTGGGTATCCATAATGAGTGAAAGAATTTAAACGTTAGACATGTTTTTGAGTTGTTCTTTAATTCTATACAGCCGTACGCTGACATTTTTTGCTGAGATGCCGACGATGAGTCCTATCTCCTCGTAGCTGAGGTTTTCGAGCCAGAGCAGCACGATAGCCCTGTCGAAAGGTTGCAGTTTAGAGATTCTCTGGTGCAGCCGGTCCACCTGCCTTGTATCCTCATCCTTGTCTTCGAAGAGATTGATGTCCATGGTGAGTCTTTCGACAGGACTTCGTCTCTTTTTCCGTTCGAGCGAGATGCAAGTGTTGAGGCTGACCCGATAAATCCACGATTTGATGTCGCTCCGGTGTTGGAAGCCTTCGAATCCTTTCCAGAGATTCACGAGCACCTCCTGGAAGAGGTCGTTCACCTCATCGACATCTTTGGAGAACATGTAGCACACGGTATAGATGGTGCTTTTATGTTCGGCCACTGTTTGCGCAAACTGTTTTTCCAATGTCGTCATACTGCAAGTGTGTTGAATTATTGAACTTTCACCCGTTAGACGCAGTAAAGATAGTAAAAACTACACGAAAAGCTGAAAAATTTTGCTTAGGCATGAAAAATGATTAATTTTGCGGTGTAAAAAGATGATTTGACATGGAACTACGCCAACTAAGCTACTTCATCAAGCTTGCCGAGACCCTTAATTTCTCCACCGCCGCCCGCGAGCTATTCATCACACAAAGCACGTTGTCGCATCAGATACTCCAGTTGGAGCGCGAGTTCGACCAAGCCCTATTCCTTCGCAACAGCCACGAGGTGAGTCTGACAGAAGCCGGCGAGCAGCTGCTTCCCCTGGCCAAGGCCACGGTGCGTTCGGCCGACCACTGCCGTAGCCGCCTGGAAGAGTTGAAGAATCTGATGACGGGCGAGCTGAATATCGGCGTGACCTATTCATTCGGCAGCATAGCCGCCGAGACGGTGACCACCTTTTTGCGCCGCTATCCCCATGTGAAGATGAATGTGATGCAAGCCACGATGGCCACGCTGATGGAGCGGCTGCTTCACCACGACCTCGACTTTGTATTGGCGTTCAAGCCCACCACTCCCGATCCCCGTATAGACAGTGAAGAGCTGTTTCACCACCGTCTAGCCGCCATTGTGAGCGAAAGTCATCCGCTTGCCAAGCACAAGCAGGTGACCCTTGAAGAGCTTCAGCGCTACGACCTGGCGCTGCCCAAGCGCGGCACACAGGCCCGCAACGCCCTAGAACGACTGACGAGCGGCACCGACTACCAATATAATATAAAGGTGGAGATGAACACCGTATACATGCTGTTCCGTCTGATTAGAGAATCGAACTACGTGACGGTGCTGAGCGAAGGCACCATCTACAGTGAGAAAGGACTGAGTTCGGTACCCATCAAGGTATCAGGCACCAAAGAGAACGACATGGTAGGCTGCATCCATCAGTTGCGCAACGTCCATGTAAAGAAATCGACGAAGGAATTTGTGAAAATGATGAAAGAGAGTGCCGTCTTGTTGAGAGACACCCTCTTATCTGAAGAAGTTTAGTTTGTGGTATTCTAAGAACCCGCCTTTACTTATTGGCCGCCTCGACCTCTCTGATGCAGTTGAGCGCATTGAGTGTGCGCGGATAGCCGATAAAGGGCAGGTTGGACGAGATGACCGCGATGAGGAAATCCTTGTTGTTTCCCACGTGGTAGTTGCCGGCGATATGCCCTTTAAGCTGCGGTTCGCATCCACCCTGTGCTGCAAGGAAGCAGAAAGTGATGAGCTCCCGCATTTTAAGGTCCATTCCGGTGCGCGTATACCAGTCGCCGAAGCAGTTGTCGGCCAGCCACTTGTTGATATGCCGGCTATCTTCGGGTCCCGACTTCCAGAAGTCTTTCATACCCTCGCCGAAGCATCCCACCTGCGCCTCTGAGCCCTTTTCCCGACGGTTTTGCATCGAGGTCTGCGTCTGCGGAGCCAGCGGCAGTTGCACGCCCTCCGCTTTCAGCACCTCGTTGGTGGCATTGATGAAAGGCATCACTCTGCCCATGCCCAGATAAGCCGTGGCCTGATAGACGATTTCCTTCACCTCTATGGGCGACACCCCCTGACGGAGCGCCTCCGGCAGAATAGCCTTGAAAGCATCGATGCCTTGGCAGCCCAGCAGCGTGGCCAGATAGCAGATATGGCGTGTTCGGTTGTCGAGCAGTTTTTCAGTCTGCGCCACCACCTCGTCGAAGGCGAAGTTGGCAAAGCGCTCCACGAATTCCGGGTCCTCTTTCATCCAATCCGTTTCCGCCTGCGGAAACATGCGTGTCATCCGCTCTTTGGCGGTGGCAGAGATTTCATTTTTCATGTTCAGGTCATTTTGTGCAGTAGCGGTAACGGCCCAAAGGACCATCACCGCCACCAGCTGGAAACATCTTAAATATATCATTACGGTAGTTTGTCGTACAGTTCATCCGTTACGGGTTCGAGCCAAGTGTTGGAAGCGCCTTCCTCCACTTTCGTCATAAAAGTAAGATGCTGGAACCAGGAGTCACGTGCGGCTCCGTGCCAGTGTTTCACCTCGGCGGGAATGGCAATCACTGAGCCCGGTTTCATCTCGACCGGTTCCTTGCCTTCCTCCACATACCAGCCCCTTCCGGCCACGCAGATGAGCACCTGCACCGCCTTGTGGTGGATGTGCCAGTTGTTGCGGCATCTCGGTTCGAAGGTTACGTTCACCAGTCCGCTATTCTGTGCATCGAGCGGAGCCAGGTAGCTGTTACCGATGAAATACTGTGCATAGGCCGAGTTGGGTTCTCCCTTTGGCCACACATTGAAATCCACATTTTCTTTCATAGTCTGAGCATTGATATCTGCCACGGCCACGAAGGCCATCAGCAGCATTGATAAAAATTTTCTCATCAGCGGTATTGTTTTTAATCTGCTGCAAAATTACTTTGAAAACGCAGAAATGTCGTTACACAGATTACGGATATAATTACCAATTTTTCGGTTTTTACATGTAAGGGGAGTTAAAGACACTCAATGATATAATAAAATCAAAAAACGCTTCGCTTAAGAAAAAGGAGATAAAAGCATTAAAAAATCATTAACAATCGTTTGTACAAAGCTCAAAGCGATAAAAAGACGCAAGCGTCTCACAAAAAAGAAGAAAAAATGGATTACTAGAAACGTTGCTATGATTCACTCAGGGATGGTGAACTGAGGAAAGGAAAGAAATAATCAGGGATGGTGAATAGAGACATGGAAAGAAATTATCATAATAATCAGAAATTTAGTGTTATTGAGAGAATCGACAGAAATTCCCATAATTACCATAAATTTTAAATTTCCATCGTGCTTCGCACGGGTAAAATTATCATAATACTTTGGGGTGGGGTTTACCCAATCTATTATGGATAATTATGGGAATTTCGGGAATTTCTGTCGGATATGGATAATTATGGGAATTACGGGAATTTCTGTCAGATATGGATAATTATGGGAATTACGGGAATTTCTGTCAAGAAAATAATCATCGAGAACCGTCCCCGATGATCAAAGCGATAAAAAGACGCAAGCGTCTCACAAAAAAGAAGAAAAAATGGATTACTAGAAACGTTGCTATGATTCACTCAGGGATGGTGAATAGAGACTTGGAAAGAAATTATCATAATAATCAGAAATTTAGTGTTATTGAGAGAATCGACAGAAATTATCGTAATTACCATAAATTTTTAATATCCATCGTGCTTCGCACGGGTAAAATTATCATAATACTTGGGGTGAGGTTTACCCAATCTATTATGGTTGATTATGGGAATTATGGGAATTTCTGTCGGATATGGATAATTATGGGAATTACGGGAATTTCTGTCAAGAAAATGATCATCGAGAACCGTCCCCGGTAATCATTGAGAACCGTCCCCGATGATCATTTTTTGAAAGCGAGCAAGACGGCGAGGGAAGCGGCCAGTCCATAATAGACAGCGTCGCCCGGCATCGTCGTAAACTTGGCTATCAGCATGGCCGCCGTTCCCGTCAGCATGGAGAGCAGCACCCCACGGGGGCGGAAGGTGCCCGGGCACCAGAGCGCAAACGAGAGTGGGAAGAGGATGGCCACCGCCCTCAGTCCGAGCGAGAGGAATCCGAGGTCGTTGATAAAGGCGCCGCCCGCCACAAGCGCCACTACCACTGCCAAAGCGAGAATAGCCACGATGGAACAGCGCGTAAGGAGCAGTTGCGACATTTTTCCAGCCCTCCGTGAGAGCACATCGAACACATCGCGCACCATGATGGTGGCCGCTCCCAGAGACAGTCCGCTTCCGCATCCAATCACATTGACCAGCAGTGTGCCCAGCATAATCCCTCCGAGCCATGCCGGCAGATGCAGTTGAATAAAAGCAGGAAAAGCCTGTGCAGAGTTTTGTATCACCCCCATCTGCTGCGGGAGCACTTCGCCTGCCGCCCTCATGGCCGCCATTTCCTCCTCGGTGACATAATGTCCCCTCATATAGATACCCACCAGTGTGCAGGCTGCCCCTATGAGCGGTATGCAGGCCGCGCAGATGAGTGCCCCCCGCCTGGCATGCCTGTCGGAGCGTGCCGACCAGATGCACTGCGCATAAGTCTGTGTGGCCAATACGCCGAGAATGAGCGAGATACATCCCCCCATATCCTTGAACACCCCACGAGCAAACAAAGAACCGAACCGCTCATGGAGATCATCCACCCCCGCCATGTCATTGACCGAGCAGACCGTCTCAGAACGTAACACACCGACCAATGCAGTGTAGAGACCTCCGAAGCCCCCGGCGGCAGCGAGCACCACGCCCCCCGCCACGAGCGAGCAGCAGAAGAGGAGCAGCATTTTGACCAGTCCGCTCACCCCCGCACTTCTTATTCCTCCGAAGAGCACGAAAAGCATGATGAGCATTGCCCCTGCCACCGCGGCCGTAACCATATCAATAGAGAACAAGGTACTAATCATGGCCGCCGCCGCAAGCACCTGCGCCACGATGCTGATGAAGATACCAATCATGCTGAGCAGTGACCCCACCGTTTCGGCCGTCTTTCCATATTCCTTGCCCAAGATTTCGAGCAAGGTAGAGCAGCCGCTTTTTCTGATACGCGCCGCATAGACCAGCCCCAGGACCGCCGCTCCGATACCCGCTCCGATGGTGAACCACCAGGCCGACCATCCATAGCAGAACGCCAATTGGGCCGTACCGATGGTAGACTGTCCGCCAGCCAGTGTGCCCAGGAGCGCCCCACCCACGAGCAACGAGCCCGCATTGCCACCTGTCATGAAAGAGCGCGCATCCTTTACTTTCCGTCCCGACCACCAGCTCACACCGAGCAGCAGAGCCACGGTGAGAGAGACCCCGATAATATAAACGATTGAAATCATTCCGTCAGTTTCGTTTTTGGAGTGCAAAAGTAGCCTTTTTGTGGAAAAAAGCGGCAGAAAGCATCCAGTTTTTCAAAAATAGCACTATCTTTGACTATTCAAAAGAGGAGGAAACAGCATGATAGAGAAAGTAAAGAGCCCCCAACTGCCTTTTACCCTTGCCGAGGGAGAAGTGCTCTATATCGAACACAGCCGTCATCCCCGTCAGCAGCGTTATGTAGAACGCCACTACGACCAACTGCAGCACATTTTTTCCCGTCGGGGGCTCACCTTCAGCTATCTGCCCCTTCATGCCGCCACCACCCTCCGCTATCATGCCCCCTATCTAAAGGAGTCGGAAGTGGCCGAGATGGTATCCCATCTGCCCACGCTTTCATCCTATATCCCTACAGCAGGCGGCTACCCCCTGTTGGTGTTCAGTGTGGCTCCTGCAAATGAAGGCGATGCCCCCACCCTGTATCAAGTGGCCGTAAAGAAAGAGAAGTGGCTTGACCCCTATCGAGCCACCTTCACCGAACTCTCTGACCAAATCGGCGATTTTATCAAGACGGAGCAAGCCAAGAGAGAAAAACACGCGGCCGATGAACGCGACTCCAGGTCCGCCCACTCCATAGAAGCATCCCCGGGAAGCGAAGGAAGAGGAGCCGATGATACGAATTCCGAAATCCGTTTCATGGTGGTCGACAGCCCTTCGGACGACACCCCTAAAGACTTTGATGAAGAGTCGCAGCAGTTGATGGAAGAAATCCGCCACCATGTGGAAATCCTTCGCCTGCGCGGTGTAAACAGCATGATACTACACGAGCTGATAGACCAAGGAGAACGTCTGAGCCGCCTTGTGGTGAGTGAAGACCACCGCATATTGTTGCCCGACTACGACAACCTCGAGATCAAGATGGCCGACCTGCCGAAAGCCGTTTTTCTGCTGTACCTCCGCCATCCTGAAGGCATCCGTTTCAAGGAACTTTCCGACCATTATTCAGAGTTGCTGGCCCTGTACCGTTCGCTGCATCCCATAGGGAGCAGCGAGAAGCAAGCCCGCAGTGTGAGCGAGTTGACCAACCCCTGCAGCAACAGCATCAACGAGAAGTGCGCCCGCATCCGCGAAGCCTTTGTATCCCAATTCGACGATCGTCTGGCCCGCCATTACTACATCACCGGTCAGCGCGGTGAGCCCAAGCGCATCACGCTCGACAAGAGCATGATAGTTTGGAACTTACGCAATTTCGCCGTATCATTGTTGCTTGCGTTCTGCCTCGGGCTGTCTGCCCAGAACCCCATTGTAGGACCCGGTCAATACTTTGCCGACCCCTCCGCGCACCAATGGGAGCGTGGCGACAGGTTGTATGTATACGGCAGCCGCGACGAGAGCGCCGACCACTACTGCTCCCACCATTACGACATCTGGTCGACCCGCGACATGAAGACTTGGACCCTCCATCCCGACATCTTCGCCTCCAGAGGTCCCGGCGACGAAGTGTCGTACAACGACGAGTTGCTCTATGCCCCCGACTGTCTGCGCATGGGCGACCGCTACCACCTGTTCTACTGCCAGGACGGCCGCAACGGTGCCGAAGGTGTGGCCGAAGGAGCCAGTCCGTCGGGTCCCTTCCATCACGGCACCCGCCTGCAGCATGCCGACGAGATAGACCCCTCTGTCTTTCAGGACGACGACGGCACGGTCTATCTGTTCTGGGGACAGTTTTCGGCCAAGATGGCCCGTATGGCCCCCGGTCTGAAATCGATAGATGAGAGCAGTCTGCGCGACAGCGTCATCACCGAGCGCGACCACCACTTCCACGAAGGCATCCAAGCGCTGAAACACAACGGCCGCTACTACCTCATCTACGCCGACATCAGCCGTCGCGGCATGCCCACCTGCATCGGCTACTCAATGTCGGACCGGTTGGAAGGCCCCTACGAATACAAGGGCGTGATTATCGACAATTTCGGCTGCGACCCCCATGTATGGAACAACCACGGTTCGATTGTGGAGAAAGACGGTCAGTGGTATGTTTTCTACCACCGCGCCACCAACGGCAGTGTATACCTTCGCAAGGCCTGCGTGGAGCCTATCCGCTTCAATGCCGACGGCACCATTTCCGAGGTCGAGATGACCACGCAGGGAGCCTCAGGGCCGCTGAACCCTTTCGCCGTGATGGACGCTGAACGCGCCTGCTACCTCACCGGCAGCGTGCGCGTGGTGCAGACCGGCGCCCATGAAGAGTGTCTCAGCCGCATTACCGACCGCAACACCGCCGCCTACAAATACTTCCATTTCGGCCGCAGTCCCCGCCGCATAGAGATGCGTGTCATTCCCCGTCATGGCGGGCATATCGACGTGATGGCCAACAATCTGTCACGTCCGCGTCTGGCCACTCTTCAGGTGCCTTCGGGCGACGGCACACAGGCGATGACGCTAAGCGCCGACATTAATACGCCGATAAACGGTGTATGCCCTATATTTCTTCGTTTTCATGGTGAGGAAGGGAAAGAACTGTTCGATGTGGAATGGTTCCGGTTTGAGTAAGGGCTTTGGAAGGAGGAACTGTGAAAGAAATTGTCATAATAATCAGAAATTTAAGGTAATTATGAGAATCGAAAGAAATTATCATAATAATCATAAAATTAGATTGTAGAGAGAATCGACAGAAATTCCCGTAATTACCATAATTTTTAATTTTCATCGTGCTGCGCACGGGTAAAATTATCATAATACTTTGGGGGGGAGGTTAACCTATATTATGAATAATTATGCTAATTACGGAAATTTCGGTTAAATATGAATAATTATGCTAATTACGGGAATTTCTGTTAATATGGATAATTACGGGAAGAACTGAGAGAAGGAAAGAAATTATCATAATAATCATAAAATTAGGTTGTAGAGAGAATCGACAGAAATTCCCGTAATTACCATAATTTTTTATTTTTAATCGTGCTTCGCACGGGTAAAATTATCATAATGCTTTGGGGGGGAGTTAACCCCTATTATGGATAATTATGGGAATTACGGGAATTTCTGTTAAATATGGATTATTACGGGAAGAACTGAGAAAAGGAAAGAAATTATCATAATTATCATAAAAAAAGACTGTTGAGAGAATCGACAGAAATTCCCGTAATTACCATAAATTTTAATTTTCATCGTGCTGCGCACGGGTAAAATTATCATAATGCTTTTGGGGGGAGGTTAACCCCAATTATGGATAATTACGGGAATTACGGGAATTTCTGTTTGAAAATGATTATTTCTTTATGAAATGAAGGAGGGCATAGGTGCCGAGCACTTGCAGCAGGAGGCCAGGCCAACCGATGGTGAAGTCGGCGACAGTGGCCGAGATGGCGCCTGTGAGCATCCATTCACCCAGAGCGCCGAGCGACTCGCTCACCAATACCACACCGATAAGAAGCGGAAGGCTTACCTTGCGGAAATACTGTGCGGTAAGGCCAGCGACTACGGCCAGCAGCACAAGCTTCAACGTCATGACGGGCAGAACGGCCGTAGCGGGCTGTCCGAACAACAAGTGATTCACCAGCGGAGTGGCGGCAGCGGCCAAAAGGCCAGCTTTCCATCCTAACTTATACGAGCCGGCCAGGATGACCAGCGACAGCGGAGCGAAAATGACGCCGCCCTGCGGGATAAGGTGGAACACTTGCGGCAATAGTATGTTGCATGCCACAAAAAGGGCGGCCCACAGATAGGTTCTCGCCTCGTCGTAGTTCAATGTGTAGAGTCTTGCACTTGCTTCCATATCGATTATTGGTTTTGAGTGTCCAAAATTACACTTTTTCTGCCAATATCTTCCTTTCGGCCCCAAAAAAATTCCGTTTCATCAATTTTTGGGTACCACTCACCGCTTTTCCTGCATCTTTTTTCTCCAAAATGTTTGCACAACTCCTTTTCTCTCGCTAATTTTGCGCCGCTAAACGAAACAATACATCCATGTTGAATCGAAATATCAAATTTCTTCCGCTTTTGCTTATGGCTGCAATGATTGTCAATACCTCGCTCGTATCATGCTCAGACGATGATGACGACAACGACCCTGTGGTGACACAGAAGGTGACGGAACCACTGAATTGTAAAAAACCCGACTACCTGCAGAAAGGCGATAAGGTGGCGCTCATCTCGCCTTCTTACTTCACTCCCATGGAGAATGTGGAGAAGACGGCAGACGTGCTGCGTTCCTGGGGACTGGAGCCTGTGGTAGGTCCCAATGTAGGAAAAACGTTCGCAGGAAAATATGCCGGCACCGTCGACGAGATTCTCAGCGACCTGCAGTGGGCGCTCAATGACCCTTCCATCAAGGCCATTATCTCCAACCGCGGCGGTTATGGCACCATCCATCTTGTGGGTCAGCAGCTTATGAAAGAAATGGCCGCCCATCCCAAATGGTTGGTCGGATTCAGCGATATCACTACACTGCATGAGATGGAGTCGTGCGCCGGCGTGATGAGTATACACGGCACCATGAGTTCTTTCCTGGCCAAAGGGGGAACGGACGAGACCAGCACGCTGATGCGCGACCTACTGATGGGTATTGTGCCGCGCTATGAGGTGCCGGCTCACCCCATGAATATCACTGGCAAGGCAACGGGCACACTCGTGGGTGGCAATCTGATGACTTTTGCACCTGTCGTGGGAAGCAGCGCCGACGCTACGGCCTACAAAGATATCATTCTCTTTATCGAGGAGGTGGAGGAGTCGATGCACAACATCGACCGGCAGGTCAACATGCTCCGGCTCACGGGCGTACTCGACCGTTGCCGCGGCATCATCCTGGGTGAGTTCACCGACTGCGGTCACGACCTCGACTATGCCAGTGTGGAGGCTATGCTCCGCCAGTATTTCGAGCCTTACCATATTCCGGTGTTGTGCGGTTTCCCTGCCGGACACGGTGATGTGAATCTGCCACTCGTGATGGGGGCTCCTGTCACACTCGATGTGCGTTCTGATGGTGCTACGCTGCAGTTCGACATCGACGGGCGGCAGCAGGTGGTCAATGCTCCGCTCCAGTAACAGTCCTGGTTGCGCGAACATCGTCAAGGCCCTTAAGGTTTCTCATCCTTAAGGGCCTTGACTGTTTTGAAGTGATTATCAGAGTAGGTGAAGTAAGAGAAAGGAAAGAAATTATCATAATACGCAGAAATTTAGATTCTTGAGATAATCGACAGAAATTATCGTAATTTCCATAATTTTTGATTTTCATCGTGCTTCGCACGGGTAAAATTATCATAATGCTTTTGCGGGGAGGTTACACCGAACTATTATGGATAATTATGGGAATTACGGGAATTTCTGTTCGAATATGGTTAATTATGGGAATTATGGGTATTTCTGTTCGGAAGATTAGAATATAATCAAAAAACGCTTCGCTTAAGAAAAAGAATAAAAAGGTATAAAAATCAAGTAATTACAAAGCCGGCTGGCCATTGTTGAAAGCTAGAAAAAATCGCAGGCGATTCTCAAAAAGAAAGAAAAAGTGGATTACCAGGACCGTCTCTGTGATTAAAGAAAAAAGGAAAGAAATTATCAATTTTCTTCTTAGAGAATCGACAGAAATTACCGTAATTACCATAATTTTAATTTCCATCGTGCTGCGCACGGGTAAAATTATCATAATGCTTTTTGGGGGGAGGTTACACCGAACTATTATGGATAATTATGGGAATTACGGGTATTTCTGTTCGAACATGGATAATTATGGGAATTACGGGTATTTCTGTTCGGATATGGATAATTATGGGAATTACGGGTATTTCTGTTCGAATATGGTTAATTATGGGAATTACGGGAATTTCTGTTGAGAAAATTATTTCTTTTTTACGCCGCGGACGGGGGTGGCTTCTAGGGGGTTATCGGGCCAGGCATGCTTGGGATACCGGCGGCGGAGTTCTTTGCGAACCTCAAAATAGGTGGACTGCCAGAAGCTGTGGAGGTCGGTAGTGAGCTGTACCGGCTTGAAGCCCGGCGACAGCAGTTCCATCAGCACCGGAGAGCCGTCGACCTGCGGGGAGTCCAGCAGGCCGAAACACTCCTGCAGACGTACACGCAGCACCGGTACCTCAGCCCCAAGACGGTAGTCGAGACGTATGCGGCTCCCCGTCGGCACAACGATATGGGCAGGCGCCAACCGTTCCACTTCTTGCCGCTGCTCGTAGGAGAGTCGGCTCCACACAACCTCGCAGAGGTCAATTTTCTTCAGTTCCCTTGTTGTTGTCGCCTTTCCGATGAAGAGCGGTCCCCACTCAGAAGCGCTCCTGCAGACCGACTCCGTGTCTACGGGCGGAAGAGACAGTTCCGGATGACGGGCGGCAACGAAAGCAATCCTCCGTTGCAGATTGTGCACCTCATCCGAGAAATTCAGCATCGATGTTCCGTCTTTTACGATTGCCTCGCAGACTACCTGCTGCACATCAGCCTGCGCCTTGTCGGCCAGCGGTTTTGCGTCCAGCAAGATGGCGCCGATGCGCCACTCCCTCCTGGCCACCACCGCCCCCTGTTTGCTGTCCCAAAAGACGTTGTCGCGCTCCACTGTGAAATCCTTCAAATCAGCCGGGTCGACGACACTTGCCAGGAAGACTTTTCCCACGCCCCCCATTTTCCGGTGCATTGTCGCGATGGCAAGCCACTCAGCGCCCGACAGGGCATCCGAAGGCTCCACTGCCACCAGTTCGCCTCCCGACAGTTGGAACACGCCAACGCCCTCTTTCCATTTCTTCCCGATGCGTTCAGGATAGGCAGAGGCCAGCAGTGCCCCCACCACATAAGGGTTGACAGCTGTGTTGTCCACCTTAGCATGGATCATATCCGCATATTGACGGGCTGTTCTCGCCATGCGCCCCCATGGTCCCCCCTTTCCGTTACGACGCTCCCGCCGGAGCGCATCCAGTCGGCGGTCCATGGCCACATCGTTCTCTCCCGCCATCGGATCCTTCTCCTCTATCAGCGCCGCGATATCCGCCGCCAGCGCCCGCCGGCCGTCGGAGTCGGCCGCGAGCAGCATGCGTGCGATACGCGGATGGCACGGCAGTTTGGCAAGCCGTCGTCCCCACGCCGTCACCCGTCCTTCACCATCCAATGCGCCGAGCGATACAAGCAACCTGCGCGCATAGGCCACATCCGCCTTAGCCGGCGGTGTCAGCCACGGCAGGTTCTCCACATCATGCTCGCCCCAGATGGCCGTATCGAGCACCAGCGCGGTCAAGTCGGCCTCCAATATCTCCGGTGTCCGCACCGCCGACATTCGCGCCTCCGTGGCCACCGACCACAAGCGGTAGCACACCCCCGGCGCCACACGCCCCGCACGTCCCGTGCGCTGCGTCGCCATATCGAGCGAGATGCGCACCGTCTCGAGGTGGTTCAGTCCGCTGCGCGCGTCGAACACCATTTTCCGGCAAAGGCCGCTGTCGACCACCACCCGCACCCCCTCGATGGTCAAGGAAGTCTCGGCGATAGGCGTCGCCAGCACCACCTTCCGTTCGCCCGGCAGTGTCGGTGCGATGGCCTTTGCCTGTTCGTCGTTCGAAAGCAAGCCATAGAGCGCATACACCTTGGTGTCGCCTAAACCGCCGTTAGCGAGTGTTTCCTGCACCCGTCTTATCTCCCCCTCGCCCGGTAGGAAAGCCAGGATATCCCCCTCGTGCGTGCGATGCGCCTGCAGGATGGTTCTGGCCACAAACTGCGATACATTAAACACATCCGCCTCTTCCTCCTGATGGAAGACCTCGACCGGAAACATTTTCCCCTCGCTCGAGAGGACAGGGCACTGCAAGGCCGCTTTCAGGGCTTCCGTATCGATAGTTGCCGACATCACGACCACGCGCAAGTCCTCGCGCAGGAACTCGCGGCACTGCCTGACCAGCGCGAACGCCTCGTCGGTGTTGAGGCTCCGCTCGTGAAACTCGTCGAAGACCACCACCGCCACCTCTTCCAGTGCCGGGTCGTCGAGGAGCATACGCGTGAGCACCCCTTCGGTGACCACCTCGATACGCGTCTTCTGCGACACGCGGCTCTCGAAGCGGATGCGGTAGCCCACTGTCTCGCCCACCGACTCCTGCAGCAGCCACGCCATGCGCGACGCGATTTGCCGCGCCGCCACCCGTCGAGGTTCCAAGACAACAATTTTTCCTGTGCCCTCCGGGAGTCTCTGCAGCAGCATCAGCGGCAGCACCGTCGACTTACCCGCGCCCGGTGCTGCCGTCACAATCGCCGCCGAAGCCTTCTGCAGAGCCTCGTTGAGCGGTTTTGCAATGGCCGCCACGGGCAGCGAGGCCAACTCCCTTTGCAGTCGTTCCGTCAGGAGATTCATTGCTATTGCACCATGAGGCGGTAAGCCACCACATCGCGGCTCTTCACGGTGATTTTCCGTTCCACCTTGTTTTTCTTCGAAGTCTTCCCCTCCATTTTATGGTTCCAGAGGTTGTAGACCTTGTATACTTTCGTATCGAATTCCGTGCTCCGTCCGCTCACCTGCTTGTCGGTGATGCAGAAGTCTTGCCAGTTGAGGTTGAAGGTCACATCGCTGCGCGTAGGATTGAGCAAGGTAAACGCCCAGTCGCCCCCTGCGAGCGGTTTGAACCACAGCTGCAGTCCGTCGCGGTCGCAGTAGTGCCATCCCTGTACCCCCAGCGTGTCCTGGTCTATGGCAATCATCTCCTTGTTGGTGATAATATCGAGCGTTTCCTGTTTCATGTTTCGCAGGTCATTGCCCAGGATGAGCGGGCTTGCCATCATGCACCACATGGTGAAGTGAGCACGGTCCTCGTTCACCGTCATCCCGTTGTCCACCTCCAGCATATCAGGGTCGTTCCAGTGTCCCTTGCCCGCATACTGCCGGAGCGAGTCGTTGAGCGCGATGCACTGCATGACGCCAAACTGCGTATATCCTGGGAAAACCCGGAGCGAGTCGAAGTCGCACCAGATATCCGGTGTGGTACGCCAGGAGTGTCCGATGTCGCGTGCCCACCGCCACGGGTGGCTGTTTCCCCACTCGCACATGCTCAGGAAGATAGGTCTGCCCGCCTCTCGGAGTGCGTCGCTGATGAGCTGGTACGCCCCCTGCGGGTTGATGTTGGTTGTGTTGCACCAGTCATACTTCAGGTAGTCGACCCCCCATCGCGCATATTGGAGCGCATCCTGGTACTCATGTCCCAGCGAGCCCGGCATGCCCGCGCAGGTGCCCGTTCCCGCATCGCTGTAGATACCCAGTTTGAGTCCCCGCTCATGCAGGTAGTCGGCCACGGCCTTCATGCCTCCCGGGAATTTCTTCTCATCCGCCTGGATGAACCCGTCAGCATTTCGTTTGCCGTGCCAGCAGTCGTCGATATTGATGTACGTATAGCCCGCGTCGCGCAGTCCCGTCTCCACGAGCGCGTCGGCGATGCCCTTGATGATATCTTCGGAGATATTGCCTTGGAACTTGTTCCACGTGCTCCATCCCATCTGCGGGGTATCGGCCAGGTGTTCCCATTTCTGCGCCATAGCAGGCATGGTGAGGCAGGCGAAGCAAGCACCTGCACAAAGAGCTTTAAAGAGTTTGTTCATTGTGATTTACATTTATTATGGTTTGTATTATTCGGTTTGAGGTAGTTAGAAATCGCTTTTTCAGCACAAAAGTAGCAAAAAAGCGATGAATCGGCACAAAAAAGCGTCAAAAAAGGCAAAGAGAGCCGAAAAATACGTATATTCGTGGGCAATAAACCATTCCTATAATTTTCTTAACACCGCGATACACTATGAACGACCCCTTCGACACCGTAATACAAGATATCAAGACCGCCTGGGAGAAAGACCATCCCCAGACAGTGCAAAAACTGTTTAAGGAAGCCAGCAACGCCTATTTGGAGGCACACGACTACGAGCGCCACCTCCGCCTGCTGTTGGCCTGCCTCTCGATACCTGTTCTGGAAGAAGAGCTGCTACTCAACACAGAAGAAGGTCTGCGCCAAGTAGAGGAAGTCGGCGACAAGACCTTTGCGGCTCTTTACAATATGGTCGCCGCCATGCTCTGTCCCTATAACGAGCAGGAAAAGCGGAAATCCTATGCCGCCAAGGCCCTCTCCGACCCCGCCCATCTGGCCACTGTGCGAACCGACGACTACCCCTGGCTGGTGAAGCGCGGTGAAGACAGCCATCTGTTCGGCCGCGACCTGCTCAGCTTCATCGGTATGGAGACCGAATCGTGGGAAACACTGTATGAATACTACAAAACCACCGACAAGCGCGGTGCCGCCTGCTACACCGCAGTACAAGCCATCGTGCACAGCGAGGCGGATGACGCCGACCGCTACACCCGCCTGATGGAGGTGGTGCGTGAGTACGACGACCAGCCCGAGGTATGCGAAGCTGTTGATGCCCTTTTGTACCACAATCTTCTTCCCCTGCCCGAGGGCGAAGGCTTGGAGGCCGACAATGCCCGCCAGGAAACGAAATACCAATTTCTGAAACCTTACGTGGACCGCTGGGCCGGTTATCCCCACGTGGGAAGACTTCACAACCGTCTGGAAGAGCTTCAAAGTCATTTGATACGTATCCACGTCAAAGAGAAGGAGATACCCCACCGTCCCATCACCCTGAAGGTGAGCCGGAGGAATGTTTCCCAGTTCACCCTGAACATCTACGACACAGATTTGACCAGCGATAAAGCCCGCTTTTCCAATATCCATAAAAGACAAGCGACCATTCAGAAAAACGCCTATAAACTGCCCCTCTACAGCAAGACCTATGAGTGTCCCGCCGGTCAGTCCTATTTCACCTACGAGGATAATGTGACGATAGACGGTCTTGAGCCCGGCATCTACTTTGTGCAGATGACATCGGAATACGGCAAGAGCAGCCCCGAGCTTCTGTATGTGAGTGGTCTCACCACGCTCACCGAGTATCTGCCCGGGCAGAAGATACGCATCGTGGTGGTCGACCCGCTGACCGGTCATCCCGTGCCCTATGCCCATGCAGCGCTATACGAATCGCATGAAGAAGGATTGCCTTTTATCACCTTGCTCTGCGACGAGAAAGGAGAAGTCGTCTATAGATACAACCAACGCGAGAATCCCAATTTCATTTTTCCCTACTCGGAGAACGACCGCTACTGCAAGAGAGAAAGAATAAACAATTACTGGGGCTACTGCTATGACAGCGAGGAAGCCAAGGAGACTGTAGAAATATTGACCGACCGCGCCATCTACCGCCCCGGACAGACGGTGCACGTGGCACTGGTGAGCTACCGTGTGAACGAGCACAAGCGCGTGATGGTGCAGAGCAGGCACATAGGAGTGGAACTGGCAAAACCCTATAAGAAGCCCATTGCACAAGAACTGTTGGTGACCGACACCCTGGGTGTGGCCCACTGCGACTTTGTCCTACCCGATGACATAGAGACCGGCGTGTATCAGCTGCGCAGCGGCAACAACAGCAGGCAGCTCCGCATAGAAGCCTACAAGCGCCCCACCTTTGAGGTGAAGATAGACGACTATGCAGGGAGCTACCGCGACGGCGACACCATCCTCTTGGAAGGCAGCGCCACGAGCTACACCGGCGAGCCCGTGTCGCAGGCCACCGTGCGATACCGTGTGAAGCGCGCCACCGCCTGGTGGTGGCGTTTCTGGGCTCCCTATTGGGAGACGGAAGGCGATTATGGCCGCTACGGTGAGGATGAATATCACAATGGCGAGGCCACGACCGACGACGAGGGCAACTTTAAGATTGAAGTCCCCCTACGGTTGAGTAATAACGGGAAAGTAGGGAGAAAGCCCCTATTTGTGAACATCGTGACCGAGGTGGACGTGACCGACTCCACGGGAGAGACCCAGAACGCCCGCACGGAGTTGCCGCTGAGCAACAAGCAATACGTGCTACGGGTGGAGATGAGCGATAAGATAGAGCGGCAGGAGTCTCTCACTTTCACTGCCCTGCTGAAAAACGCTTTGGGACAAGACCTTGCAGGAAGCATCACCTGGCAGCTGGACGACGGCGAGGAGCACACCGCCCCCGCCAATCAGCCTGTAGAAATAGGACCGACCGACATCGGCGCCCACACCCTGAAAGTGCGCTGCGGAGAAGACGAGGCCGAGCACACCTTTGTGGTGTTCGACAAGGACAGCACCACGGTGCCCTACTCCACCCCCTGCTGGACCTACCAGTCGGCCGATGGATTTCCAGAAGACGGCGGCGAGGTGATTCTACAGATAGGCTGTGCCGATGCCGACACCTATATCCTGTACAACCTTTTTTCCGGGAACAAGTTGCTGGAGAGCGGTGCCGAGAAAGCGGGCACCGGCATGATCAACCGGCGTTTGCGCTATGACAAAGCCTATGGCGGCGGCATACTGGTAAGTTACGCCTGGATTCGCAACCACGAGATGCAGACCCATAACTTCACCATCAAGAAGGCGCTGCCCGACCGGAAGCTTCAGATAACGTGGAAGACCTTCCGCGACCGTGTGACCCCAGGCACTGAGGAAGAGTGGACACTTCAGGTGAAGGACCCCTCCGGCCGCAATGTGACCGCCAATATGATAGCCACCCTCTACGACAAGTCGCTTGACCAATTGACCACCGACACCAGTTGGCAGAACTTCGGTCCGCGGCTCAGTTGGCAAGTTCCACATACCGACTGGGAGCACGAAACCCTGAGGAGCAATGACCTCAGTGTCCATCATATAGAGCACCATAAAGAAAGGGAGTATCAATTCTATGAGATTGTGCAGAGCTTGATAGGAGGCGCGCGATATAGACGCAGGTATTTCAGCTTAAATTCTTCGCACAGAATATCAGGAGAAGAAGTTTGCTACGATGCACCCATGGAAGAGAGAGAAATGCTATGCATGAGTGGTTCATCCGTCTGTTATAGTTCTGTGAATGCGGATGCAGCCCCACTCGGTGCCCCTCCCGCCCTTGACGAGGCGGCTGACACCGATGCGCTGCCGCCACTGCGCACCGACATGAGCGAGACCGCCTTCTTCCTGCCGCAGTTGGCCACCAACAGCGACGGCGAGGTGAGCATTGTGTTCACCGTGCCCGACAGTCTGACCACCTGGCGTTTCAAGGCTTTGGCCCACACCCGCGACCTGCGCTACGCCTATTTCGACGCCGAGACGATAGCCCGCAAACCCGTGATGGTGCAGTCGCACCTGCCCCGTTTTGTGCGTGTTGGCGACGCCACCACGCTGACCGCCAAGGTGAGCAACACCACCGAGGGCGCCATCAGCGGTCGCGTTCAGATAGAGTTGCTCGACGCCCGCGACGAGCGCATGGTCTTCAGCGAGCGCCACCCCTTCATGCTTGATGCCGGCGGCAGTATGGCAACATCCTTCACCTTCACCCCCGATGAGGAAGTGAAAGACTACCTGTGCCGTCTCTACGCCGTGGGCGACGGGTTCAGCGACGGCGAGCAGCATGCGCTGCCCGTGCTGACCGACAAGGCCGAGGTGACGGTGACCCATGTGCTGAACCACGACGGCGCCTGCAAGGACGAGGTAGACACCGCCCGCCTGTTGCCCGCCGGCAGCAGTCGGCATGCCCTGTCGCTGCAATACACCAACCACCCCATCTGGTTGGCCATCAATGCCCTTCCCCCGCTGCAGAAGCCCGACACCGACAATGCCATCAGTCTGTCGGTCGCCCTCTTCTGCAACCATCTCACCACCTATCTGCAAAATATTGCCGCCCACTTCGGTGACCTGCCCCAGACCGGCACCGACGCGCTGGCAGTCAGCAAGCGGAAGATTGTAAGGAAGTTGAAGAAGTTGCAGGGCCGTGGCGGCGGTTTCAGTTGGTACGAGAAGATGCCAGAGTCGCTCTACATGACCACCGAGGTGGTGATGCACCTGAGCCGTCTGCAGGTGATGGCAGGCCCCGTAGAGGAGCTCGCCAGTTTGACGGAGAGCGCCTTCCGTTTCTGCGATGCCGCTATGTGCAAGGACGTGAGAGAGTTGCGGAAGTGGGAAGCCGAGGGGCATGCAGTATACCTGCCCACCTTCACCCTGCTGCAGCACCTGTACAACTGCGCCATCACCCGCCGCGAGCTGGACAGCAAGACACTGGATGCCTACCAATACCTGGTGGCATTGCTCGAGAAGGACATCCACAGCCAGACCATCCGCGAGAAAGCGATGAGCGCCGTGATACTGGACTATGCCGGCTATCACAGCCGCGCGCAGGACTACGCCGAGAGTCTGCGACAGTACACCGTATGCGACGCCGAGCGCGGACGCACCTTCGAGACGCCCCGCGCCACCTACTCCTGGTACAGCTACAAGATACCCACCCACGTGGCCGGCATGGAGGCCCTCCATTTATTATGCCCGGACGACCACGCCACCTACCGCGAGATGCAGAAATGGCTGCTACAGGAGAAGCGCACGCAGACCTGGGAGACGCCGATAGACAGTGTGAACGCCGTATATGCCCTGCTGCTCGACGGGCAGGAGGAGCTGGACACTAAGGGCACCGCGACTTTTACCATCGACGGCAAGCCCCTGGCGGTGGAAACGGAAGGCAACGAGGGTTGTATGGAGGCTGCGCTGCCCGCCACGACACGTACCCTGACGGTGGAGAAGACCACGCCGGGACTGTCATGGGGCGCCGTCTACGCCACTTTCCTGCAACCCATCAGCGAGGTGGAGGCCAGCGGAAGCGGTATGAGCATCCGCAGGGAGATACTGGCCGACACGGAGAATCTGCATGTGGGCGACCGGATTCGTGTGCGCCTGACCTACACATGCGATCGCGACTTCGACATGGTGCGTGTGACGGACTCGAAGGCGGCGTGCATGGAGCCGGTGCAGCAGTTGTCGTGGGGCGACAGTTTCAAGCGTGTGCAACCGATGGACACGGAGGTGCGTATTTTCTACTATGGTCTGGCGGAGGGTACTTACAGTATCGAGACGGAGTATTATCTGGATCGTGCGGGGGAGTATGAGACGGGCTTGGCGACGATAGTGTGTGAGTATGCGCCGGAGTATCGCGCGGTGTGTCCTTCTGTGCGGCTGGTGGTGAAGGAGTGACTGGGAGTCGCTCTTCGAGCGAGAAATTATTCAAAAATTAGGTTTAAAAATTATTCAAAAATTTTTATTGGGGTGCGCCGGTGGCGCACCCTTTCACTTGGGAGTGCCCTTCGGGCAGAAATCTTACAAAAATCTGATTCAAAATCTTTGCGCTGCGCGCTAAAATCTGGGCGTGCGCCTACGGCACACTTATTATCTCGGCACGCTTCGCGTGGAAATTATTCAAAATTAAATTCAAAATTATTCAAAATTCTTTATTGGGGGTAGCTCTTCGAGCGAGAAATTATTCAAAAATTAAGATTAAAAATTATTCAAAAATTTTTTGCGGATTGCAAATCCGCTGATAGGGGCTGTCGGATTGCAAATCCGACAGAACTGTTGGTGGGAGTGCCCTGCGGGCAGAAATCTTTCAAAATCTATACAAAATCAAACAGAATCGGCACGCTTTGCGTGGAAATTATTCAAAATTAAATTCAAAATTATTCAAATATTTCGGAGGGATGTGGGGATGGTGGGTGGTGTGGAAAAATTACGGGGAATTATGGGAATTTCTGTTTGAAGGACTTGTGGGAATTTTTGTTAAAAAAAACACTCGTTTTCTAGGTGGTGGAGCTCATCGGAGAGGTCCTGGAAGAAATCGTGGTGGAGGGCGATGGAGATGCGCTGGAGCAACAAGACGTTGAGGCTCCGGCGGGCCAATATTTTGTAGGTATTGGTGCGCTCGCAACCGATGTGGGATGAGAGCCACATCACTGATTTGCCCTCCTCTACTAAGACTTCCTTAATCCGATTTCCGATGTGCATGGTAAGATTTTGGTATTTCGGGGTCAAAAGTACACAATAATCCTGTTACAAATGAAAAAAATTGTTGAAAGATGTTCTATATTAATAAAAACCGTATAATTGTGGTGCCTGAAGTAACACTAAATAACTCTATATAATATTGTGAATATAATTCCACAAATCAATTACATTTCCCGCTTAAATCGCAGTATTTTTGCAGATGAATTCGTAAAGACCAGTATTTTGCTGGCATCGTTAACGACATTTTAATATAAAAAGAGGTATGCCAAACTACACATGAATAAGATAGTGAATGTAAGACAAAAGAGATGCTTAAAAAGAATATCGACAAACCAAATTTATTTAACTAAATTTTATTTATCATGAAACATTGGATTAGACTTTTATGCCTACCACTATTAGCTATGGTGGCGGGCATTGCGTCTGCTCAGGATGTGATTGAGATTTCCACTGTGGACCAGCTGAAGGAATTCCGGGATGCTGTGAATGGTGGGAATGGATATGCGGGGAAAACCGTCAAACTGACGGCCGACCTTGACTTGAGCAGCGAAGCGAACTGGAAGCCCATCGGCAACCTTGTGGCTTATCCGGGCCAGTCGTTTAATGGAACTTTTGATGGTGGCAACCATGTCATCAGCAATCTGACCGTAAACGACAATACGCCCAACCATGCTGTTGCTGCCTTGTTTGGCTCGGTAGTGAACGGTACCGTTAAGAATCTGACGGTGAAGGACGTCAACATTCAGAGCACGCACTATGCAGCCGGTATCGTGGCATACACATCGAATGGTCCTACCATTGAGAACTGCAAGGTGATTGGCGGTACTATCAAGTCGACGCCTGAGATTATTAACGGCAGTTATGACAACGGTGATAAGGTGGGTGGTATCATGGGATACGCTACTGCCGGTTCGACCATTAACAACTGCTGGGTAGAAGGTGTGACCATCACAGGCTACCGCGACCTTGGAGGTATTGCGGGCTACTCAAATGGTAGCGTGACCAACAACACCGTGAAGAACGTTACTATTGTGCAGGACAAGACAAACGGTTATAAGAATCCAACGCCTACGACTGTTGGTGATATCGTTGGTGGTGGTAATGCAGCCGCTACCGCTGCACTCGCTGTCAATAACAACATCGTTATCAAGTCAGAGTATGTGGCTCAGATTGGTGAGACACAGTATGAGACTTTGGCCGCTGCTGTGGCAGACGCCAATGCCGGTGATGTGATTGAGGTCATCAAGGCAGGTGACTACACGCTGCCCAGTCTTTCCAAGAATGTGACTGTGGAAGGAGCTGTGGACGGTGTGGTGTTTACCCACACTACAGCGGGCAGTGTGGCCAGCGTTCCTAACGGTGCCACCTTTAAGAATGTGAAGTTTGTCTTCGGCAATGTGAACTACCATGGTTTCCAGCATGCCGGCACTATCAACATGGAAGGATGTACACTGGACGGTTTGTTCTTC
>ONMI01000055.1 GCA_900318915.1 uncultured Prevotellaceae bacterium
GAATCTCATCTCGCCGCAGGCCTGCGTGATATGCGGCTGCCGGCTCGGCATCAGCGAGGAGGTGGTGTGCACGGCCTGCAACCTGGCCCTGCCGCGCACCGCATTCGCCCAACATCCCTACGACAACGAGATGGCACGTCGCTTCTACGCCCGCCTGCCCATTGAAAGGGCATCAGCTCTCTTCTTCTATGAGGCCGGCTCGGAGGCCAGCCGCATCATCCACGCCCTAAAATACTTCCACCACCCCGAGATAGGACAGGTGATGGGCCGCATGGCGGCCGAGGAGATGATGCCCTACCGCTTCTTCGACGACATCGACCTCATCGTGCCGGTGCCGCTGGCCCGGAAGCGCCAGCGCCAGAGGGGCTACAACCAGAGCGAAGAGATAGCCAAGGGGGTGAGCGCCGTCACAGGCATCGGCATCGACACCGGCATCGTGCGGCGCAGGCATTTCGAAGACAGCCAGACCCACAAGACTCAGGCACAACGCCTCGACAATGTGGAGAACGCCTTCGAAGCGGTCGACGCCACGAGAGCGGCCGGCAGGCACCTGCTCCTCATCGACGACATCGTGACCACAGGCGCCACCATCTGGGCCTGTTCGCGCCCCATCTGCGAGGCCGCCTCCTGCCGCATCAGCGTGCTCTCACTCGGCGTGGTGCGGGCCTAAGAGCAATTATCAACCGATTTATTTGCAAAAACGGGCAAAATTTGCTAACTTCGCAAATTAATTTCCTGTAGTATAAAACAAATCAACCAAAAGTCATGGATATACTGAAGAAACAATTCGCATCGAAGCTGCTGCAGATCAAAGCCATCAAGCTGCAGCCCAACAATCCCTTCACCTGGGCATCGGGATGGAAGTCGCCCTTCTACTGCGACAACCGCAAAACCCTCTCCTACCCCGACCTGCGCAGCTATGTAAAGCTGGAGCTCACCCACGCCATCCTGGAGCACTTCCCCCAGGCCGAGGCCGTAGCCGGCGTGGCCACAGGCGCCATCGCCCAGGGAGCCCTGGTGGCCGATGCCCTGAGCCTGCCCTTCGTCTATGTGAGGAGCAAACCCAAAGACCATGGACTGGAGAACCTCATCGAGGGTGAACTGAAGCCCGGCACCAAAGTGGTGGTGGTGGAAGACCTCATCTCTACCGGCGGCAGCAGCCTGAAGGCCGTGGAGGCCGTGCGCAAGTATGGCTGCGAGGTGGTGGGCATGGTGGCCAGCTACACCTACGGTTTCGGTGTGGCACAGGAGGCCTTCGAGAATGCCGGCGTGCAGCTCGTGACCCTGACCGACTATGAGCATGTGGTGGCCCAGGCCCTGGAGACAGGCTACATAGCCGAGGCCGATGTGGAACTGCTCAACGAGTGGCGCAAAGACCCCGCCCACTGGAAACAATAATCCTCAAAAACAGAATCCCGACTCATGGAGACAAAATTCGAAAGCAGCGTAAGAGAGATACCCTATGCCCAGCAAAACGTCTACGACATGCTGAGCGACCTGAACAACCTGCAGCGCGTGAGAGACCGTGTGCCCGATGACAAGCTCAACGGCCTCACCTTCGATTCCGACACCGTGTCGATGAACGTGCAGCCCGTGGGCACCATCTCCATGCGCATCATTGACCGCGAGGAACCCAAGTGCATCAAGTTTGAGACTGTGAGCTCTCCCCTGCCCTTCAACTTCTGGATACAGATGCTGCCGGTGACGGAGACCACCAGCAAGATGCGCCTCACCATCAAGGCCGAACTCAACCCCTTCATAAAAGGCATGGTGGCCAAACCCCTGCAGGAGGCTTTGGAAAAGATAGCCGACGCCATGGCCATGATGAACTACAATCCGCAAGACTGACCCTGACAAACCCAACCAAAAGAAGCATAAAGGACATGGCCACCAAACTGTGGGAGAAAGACTTCCAGATGACCGACGAGATAGAGCGCTTCACCGTGGGACGCGACCGTGAGATGGACCTCTACCTGGCACCATTCGATGTGCTGGGCTCCATGGCCCACATCACCATGCTGCAAAGCATAGGCCTGCTCACCGACGACGAACTGCGGCAGCTGCTCCAGGAACTGAAAAACATCTATGCGCTCTGCCAGCAGGGTGCGTTCACCATCGAGGAGGGCGTGGAAGACGTCCACTCGCAAGTGGAGCTGATGCTCACCCGCCGCCTGGGCGACATGGGCAAGAAGATACACAGCGGACGCTCGCGCAACGACCAGGTGCTCGTTGACCTGCGGCTCTTCATCCGCCACCGGCTCATGGACCTCGTCGACGACATCAAGACGCTCTTCGATGCCCTGCAGCGCAAGAGCGAACGCTACAAGGAGGCGCTCATGCCGGGCTACACCCACCTGCAGATAGCCATGCCCAGCTCCTTCGGACTATGGTTCGGCGCCTATGCCGAGTCGCTCACCGACGACCTGCTCTTCGTGCAGGCCGCCTACCGGATGACCAACCGCAACCCTCTGGGCTCGGCCGCCGGCTACGGCAGCTCGTTCCCTCTCGACAGGGAGATGACCACACGCCTGCTGGGCTTCGACTCGATGGACTACAATGTGGTGTATGCGCAGATGGGACGCGGCAAGACCGAGCGCAACGTGGCCTTCGCCATGGCCACCGTGGCGGGCACCCTGGCCAAACTGGCCTACGACGCCTGCCTCTTCAACTCGCAGAACTTCGGTTTCGTGCGGCTGCCCAAGGAGTGCACCACGGGCAGCAGCATCATGCCCCACAAGAAGAACCCCGACGTCTTCGAGCTCATCAGGGCCAAGTCGAACAAACTGCAGGCGCTGCCCCAGCAGGTGACGCTCATCATGAACAACCTGCCCTCGGGCTACTTCCGCGACCTGCAAATCATCAAGGAAGTGTTCCTGCCCGCCTTCGACGAACTGGCCGACTGCCTGCAGATGACCACCTATATCATAGACCGCATGGAGGTAGACGAGCACCTGCTCGACGACCCACGCTACGACCCCATCTTCAGTGTGGAAGAGGTGAACCGGCTGGCTGCCGAGGGCATGCCCTTCCGCGATGCCTACCGCAAGGTGGGCCTCGAGATAGAGGCCGGCACCTTCAAGGCCCGCAAAGACCTGCACCACACCCATGCCGGCAGCATCGGCCGCCTGTGCAATGAGGAGATAGCCCGCCTGATGGACGTTATCCTGCAGGGATTCCACTTCGAACGGATAACGGAAGCCGAAAAAGCCCTGCTCGCATGAAACGCCTGCTATGCCTGCTGCTCTTGCCCCTGCTGCTCATCGCCTCCTGCGGCGATGCCGAAAATGAGTACACCATCGGGGGCTGCTACCTGGCCTTCGACAACAGCCAGCACAACGACGCCACCCTGGCCAGCGCCATGAACGTCAACTCGCCCGGCATCTTCTGCCTCATCAAGAGCGAGGTGCAGGCCGGTGCCACCTACTTCGCCTTCACCAACAATGCCGGACAGAGCAGCCGCAGTATCATCAACGCCATCGACCAGCGGCGCACCAATATCATCGGCTACAACAACGGCGTGATTGTGGGATTCGGCAACCTGGACTACCCTGCCAAGTTCTACGCCTACGACAAGGAGTGCCCCAACTGTTTCGACCCCAATGTACTGCCCGTGAGGAGCAAACCCCTCACCATGAGCAGCAACGGACTGGCCACCTGCAACGTGTGCCACCGGCAGTATAACATGAACAGCGGCGGTATCGTGGTGGCCGGCGACAGCGGCAAGAAGATGACCCGCTACCGCGCCTCGACCACCGGACCCTTCGGTATCCTCGCCGTGAACTGACCCCACAACCCTTCATCCGCTGACCGCCGGGCCGGTCTGCGGAAAATATTAAAATGTGTAAATTTGTTGGCCATTCCGATAATTTGGCCTACCTTTGCGTTTCGATTGAAGCAATGCCCTACAGGCGGAAATAGCTCAGTTGGTAGAGCACGACCTTGCCAAGGTCGGGGTCGCGGGTTCGAGTCCCGTTTTCCGCTCATGTCTCCGACGGCGAGACATGGCTTCAAACAAGATTTACTGGATGCCGCAATGGTGGAATTGGTAGACACGAGGGACTTAAAATCCCTTAGCCAGTGATGGCTGTGCGGGTTCGAGTCCCGCTCGCGGCACCTCTTTTGTACATATCCTTACAATTGTCGCGCCATGATACCATCCCCTTCCTTTTTCTCACCCACTGGTCGGCGTCGTCCCCATTGTACCTTTTTTCTGTGCGCGCTCTGCGCTGTGCTCGTTTCGGCCTGCGGAGGCCGCAGCGGCTATTTCAAGGTATCGGGCCGGCTGGCCAATATCGACCAGGGCGAGTTCTACATCTACAGTCCCGACGGCGCCATCGACGGCATCGACACCATACACGTGACAGGCGGCCGGTTCACCTATGAGCGCCCCTGCGAGCGCGAGGCCATGCTGCTGATGGTTTTCCCCAACTTCTCCGAACAGCCCATCTTTGCCGAGCCGGGCGAGAAAGTCAGCGTCAAGGGCGATGTGTCGCATCTGCGCGACATAGAGATTGAAGGCACCAAGGCCAACAACCTGATGACGAAATTCCGCAAGCAGACACTGAGCAGTCTGCCTCAGCAGGCTCGTGAGGCGGCGGCCCGCACCATAGCCGACCATCCCGAGAGCCCCATCGGCGTGTATCTGGTGCGGCGTTATTTTCTGCGTCCGCCAGCCGTCGACTATGGTCAGGCAGCCAGCCTCATCGACCTCATGATGGACAAGCAGCCCCGAAACGGTAGTTTGCAGCGCCTGAAGAAGCAAGTGGACCAGTTGGCCAAGGGGATAGAGAAATCGCCCCTGCCCTCCTTCAGCGTGACCGACGACAAAGGCGCCACGCTCAGCAGCGGCAGCCTATCGAAAGGTCTTACCGCCATCAGCGTGTGGAGCTCGTGGAATTTTGAGAGCCAGGACCAGCAGCGGCGTCTGCGCCGTATCATGCGCTCCTCGGGCGGGCGGCTCAGTGTGGTGAGCATCAGTGTCGACGCCAACCGCAAAGAGGTGGAGCGCATCCTGCAGCGCGACTCCATCCAGTGGCAGAACGTCACTGCCGACCGGCTCTTTGAGTCGCCCCTGCTGCTGCAGCTGGGGGTGAGCAACGTGCCCGACATCATCGTGGTACGCGACGGCCGCATCATCGACCGCAGCGTCACGATGGCCAACCTACAGGAAAAATTTGACCAACTGTTGAGATAAAATGCTTGTCAAGACCTACAGCGCCGCCGTGATGGGCCTTGAAGCCATCACCATCATGATAGAGGTAAGCATCACACGCGGTGTGCTGCTCCATCTCTCCGGACTGGCCGACACCTCGGTGCGCGAGAGCTACGACCGCATACGTGCCGCCCTGCAGAACAACGGCTACAAGATGCCCGTGGCCGACATCACCGTCAACATGTCGCCCGCCGACATACGCAAAGAGGGCAGCAGCTACGACCTGCCGCTGGCCATCGGCATTATGGCCGCCAACGGCCAGATACAGGGCGAACGGCTGGGCCGGTTTATGCTGGCCGGCGAACTGGGTCTCGACGGCAGGCTCATCCCCATCCGGGGTGCGCTTCCCGTGGCCATCAGGGCCCGCAAGGAGAAGTTTGAGGGCCTCATCGTGCCCAAGGCCAATGAGCGGGAAGCGGCTGTGGTGAACAATCTCGACGTCTATGGTTTGGAGTCTATCAACGATGTGATAGCACTGCTCAACGGCACCAAGACCTTCGAGCCCACCGTGGTAGACACCCGACGCGAGTTTTACGAGCAGCAGTACACCACCGACCTCGACTTTGCCGACGTTCGCGGACAGGAGAGCGTGAAACGTGCGCTCGAAGTGGCGGCCGCCGGCGGCCACAACCTCATCATGGTGGGTCCGCCGGGCAGCGGCAAGTCGATGATGGCCAAGCGGCTGCCGGGCATCCTGCCGCCCCTCTCGCTGTCGGAGAGTCTGGAGACCACCCAGATTTATTCCGTGGCCGGCAAGCTGAGCAGCGGCACCTCGCTCATCTCACAGCGGCCCTTCCGGTCGCCCCATCACACCATCTCGCAAGTGGCGCTGGTGGGCGGCGGGTCGTCGCCGCAGCCCGGCGAGATCAGTCTGGCACACAACGGGGTGCTCTTCGCCGATGAGTTGCCGGAGTTCAACAAGCAGACGCTCGAGGTGCTGCGCCAGCCCCTTGAGGACCGTATCATCACCATCAGCCGCGCCAAGTACACCACCCAGTATCCCTGCTCATTCATGTTTGTGGCCTCTATGAATCCCTGTCCCTGTGGCTACTATGGCGACCCCACGCACAACTGCGTGTGCACCCCCGGGCAGATACAGCGCTACATGAACAAGATATCCGGTCCGCTGCTCGACCGTATCGACATCCACTGCGAGATACAGGCCGTGCCCTTCGCCCAACTGTCGCAGATGCAGCCCGGCGAACCGTCGGCAGCTATCCGCGAGCGGGTCATTGCAGCCCGCAAGATACAGGAAGAGCGCTTTAAGCCCTATAAAGGCATACACAGCAACGCCATGATGACAGAGCGCATGCTCCACCAGTTTGCTGAGCCCGATGCCCAGAGCCTCGACATGCTCCGCATGGCCATGGAGCGGCTCAAGCTCTCGGCCCGTGCCTACAGCCGCATACTCAAGGTGGCCCGCACCATCGCCGACCTTGCCGGCTCAGACCGTGTAGAGTCGATGCACATAGCCGAGGCCATCGGCTATCGCAACCTCGACAGAGGCGACTGGGCAGAAAGAGGGATATAATGCAGTATGTGTTGAATAGTAATATAAATATGGTATGGACGAGCAGCAGAATATCATTATTTACCGCACAGCGGATGGCCGGGCATCGGTAGCACTCTATGCCAAGGATGGCAAGATATGGTTGAACCAGCAGCAGATGGCAGAACTTTTTGCCACCTCGAAGCAAAGTATCAGCTATCACATTATCAACATTCTGAAAGAAAAGGAGTTAAACGAATTTTCAGTTGTCAAAGAATTCTTGACTACTGCCGCTGACGGCAAAAACTACAACGTGGTTTTCTATTCTTTGGAGATGATTATTGCCGTGGTGAACCATTCATCATGATGGCATCATAGCTGCTGCCTATCGAGTCCATCTGCTAAAGCCTCCAAAAACCCGTCAGAGCTGACCTGACTCCACCAGCAGGATGACACGCTCGGTGAGGCGGTCGGTGCCTTCGGCATCGTATTCCTTTTTCAGGCTGGCACCGAAAGCCCAGGCGAAGGCCTGCCAGAATCCGGCGCGTATGGAGCCCATGAAGGCCTTCACAATCTCATACGATGAGGAGTTGCACTCACGGTTCACCAGTTTGATGAGCAGCTTGCCCTGCGAGTAGGACAGTTTCTTCATGCGGGGCTTGTACTTCTCATAGATTTCCGACTCCACCTTCTTCATGTGGGCGCTGCGGGCTTTCTTGTCGGGCAGCGTCTCGAGATACTCATAGGTCTCGAGCACTATCTGGTTCACCTCCTTGGCTATGGGCAGCACCTTCTTCACATTATAAACGAGGCGGTTGTAGGCCTTCCGCTGCCTCTCATTCTTAAACTCAGCCTGCGGATAGACATACACCTTGTTCATCTGCATGAAGAGCACGCTGTCGCCGTCGAGCAAAGCCTTTCCTACCTTCACCGTAGGCACGAAGGTGGGATTGTCCATGTCCACCATACGGTCTTCCGGGCGGAGGGTATTGTCGTTTTGGGCACCTGCACAGAGAGGGCCGCACGACAAGAGCCATATCAGCAAAGGCCTGACATTCATCGGGAGCAAAATTACAGATAATATCGGCACCGGCCACATTTCGCCGGAACCGACAGCCATTTTTTAACAACATTTATTGGCTGAACGGCCCATTTAAAGGAAAATTGCTTATTTTTGTGACACCGTTTACACACCACTGCCATGAAAAGACTCCGATACCTGCTCACTGCCGCACTCATGCTGTGCCTTGCCGGCCGCCTGCATGCCCAGACCGAAAGGCCATGGGAGCTCTACTTCGGCCAGCTGAGCACCTTCGAGGACATTGAGTCGGCCGACTGGGAAGACACCTACGAGATGCTCTGCGACCTGGAGGAAGAGCCGCTGAACATCAATACCGCCACGCGCGAAGACCTGCTCCGCCTGCCCTTCCTCAACGAGCAACAGGTGGAAGACATCCAGGCCTACATCTACCAATACGGCGCCATGAAGACGGTCGGCGAACTGGCCATGATAGAGACCATCGACTACCCCACCCGCTGCCTGCTCTCCTATTTCGTACAATTCGGCGAAGTGCCCAAGAAAGACACGCTCTCCATGGAGCGCATCCTGAAATACGGCCACCACGACATCGTGCTCACCGCCGGTGTGCCCTTCTATGAGCGACGCGGCGACAAGGAAGTGTACTTGGGCTATCAGTACAGCCACTCTGTGCGCTACAAATTCCGCTACTCCGACCGTATCAAGATAGGCCTCGTGGGGTCGCAGGATG
The DNA here is from genome assembly GCA_900318915.1 of uncultured Prevotellaceae bacterium. Classification (GTDB taxonomy): domain Bacteria; phylum Bacteroidota; class Bacteroidia; order Bacteroidales; family Bacteroidaceae; genus Prevotella. Next base: position 8,471 of record ONMI01000055.1, read on the forward strand.
CCGGAGAACCCTTCTTCGCCGACAAGAACCGACTGGGCTACGACTACTACTCGCTCTATGCCGAAGCTCACCGGCTGGGGCGGCTGAGCACCTTGGTGGCCGGCAGATACCGCGCCTCGTTCGGTCTGGGGCTGGTGATGAACAACGACTTCAGCATGGGCAAGTTGGCCTCGCTGTCGGCTTTGGGCAGCAAAGGAAGCGGGCTGCGGGCCCACTCGTCGCGCAACGCCGCCCACTATCTGCAGGGAGCCGGCGCTACGGTGAGCATCAGCAAAGGTCTGGAACTGACGGCCCTGGCCTCCTACCGAAAGGTAGACGCCACGCTGAGCAGCGACTCCACCGGCATCACTACCCTCCTGACCACCGACTACCACCGCACCCCCACGGAGATGGCCAAGAAGCGCAACACATCGGAGACCGTAGTGGCCGCCGACCTGGAATACCGGCGGGGTGCCCTGCGCATAGGGGCCACCGCCCTGCACACCTGGCTGAGCAGGCCGCTGCAGCCCGACACCCGCCAGGCCTACCGGCTGTACTATCCCGCGGGCGACCGGTTCTGGAATGCGAGTGCCCACTACAGCTACACAAGCCCCCTTGTGGGGGTGCGAGGCGAGGTAGCCACCGGCCACTGCGGTGCCCTTGCCACCCTGCACACCCTGAACGTGACGCCCTCGCCACAACTCTCGCTCATGGCCTTGTACCGTTTCTACGGCAAGAAATATTACTCGCTCCACTCCAACAGTTTCAGCGAGGGCGGCCGCGTGCAGAACGAGAGCGGCATCTATGTGGGTGCCCGATGGCAGCCCCTGCGCGCCCTGCAGCTGTCGGCCTACAGCGACTTCGCCTACTTCCCTGCCTCCAAGTACCAGGCCCTGGCCTCGTCGCACGCTTGGGACAACCTGGTGCAGGCACAATACAATACCGACAAGCTGTCGCTCACCCTGCGCTACCGCCTCAAGATGCGGGAGTATGACAACAGCGAGAAGACCGCCCTGGCCTGGAAGACCACCCACCGCACCCTGGCCGGTGTGAGCGGCAGTCAGGGCCCCTGGCAATGGGGCGTGCGTGCCGACCTGTCGTACACCGCCTTCGAGGGCGGCAGCCTGGGATGGATGGCGAGCGCCCAGGGCGGCTACAGCCACCGCTGGCTGAAGGTGAGCGCCTCGGTAGGCTATTTCGACACCGACGACACCGAGAGCCGTGTCTACGGCTACGAGAGCGGCCCGCTCTACAGCTACGGCTTCCGTTCCTACGACGGCGAGGGCCTACGCTATGCGTTCACCGCCCGCGCCGATTTGGGAAGCCGCCTCATGGTGCTCGCCCACCTGAGCACCGTCGACTATCTGGACCGCGACCACATCTCCACTGGCTACCAGCGCATAGACCGCTCGTCGAAGACCGACCTGAACTTGCAGCTGCGCTGGCGGTTCTAAAAAAGGCCCGTCATAAAAAACCGGCCTTACCCATCAACAGACAACGATAGGTAAGGCCGGACTGTTTGTTCAGAAGAAAAAACCTTATTTCACCAAGGTGAAGTCGAGCTGGCGTTTCTCCACATTGGCGCCTGCCACCTTGATGCGTACGGCATCGCCCAACTGGAACTTATGGTGGCGCCGGCGACCCACCAGGCAGTAGTTGCGCTCGTCAAATTCGTAGTAGTCGTCGTCGAGGTCGTGCATGGGCACCATGCCCTCGCAGTGGTTCTCGTCAATCTCGCAGTAGATACCGTACGACTGGATGCCGCTGATGTGGGCATCATACTCCAGCCCTATCTTGTCGGCCATAAACTCCACCATCTTCATCTTGATGCTCTCGCGCTCGGCATTCATGGCCAGCTGCTCCATGTCGCTGGAGTGCTCGCAGAGTTCCTCATAGCGGTCTTTGTTGGCACTGCGGCCACCTTCCTGATAGCGGGTGAGCAGACGGTGCACCATGGTGTCGGGATAACGCCGTATGGGACTGGTAAAGTGGGTGTAGTAGTCGAAAGCCAGTCCGTAGTGGCCTATGTTGTGCACACTGTAGCGCGCCTTCATCATGGCCCTCAGGGCCACGGTCTGTATCAGGTTCTGCTCCTTGGTGCCGGCACACTCCTCCATGAGCGAGTTGAGGCTCTTGGAGAGGGCTCCCTTGGTGCCCGCCGTCTTGAGCTTGTAGCCGAACTTGACCACAAACTCGCGCAGGGTCTCCAGTTTGGTGGGGTCGGGCATGTCGTGCACACGGTAAGGCAGCGTCTTGGCCTTGACGCCCTTCTTCACACGTCCCACACTCTCGGCCACGGTGCGGTTGGCCAGGAGCATGAACTCCTCGATGAGCTTGTTGGCGTCTTTCGACACCTTGAAGTAGCAGCGTGTGGGCTTGCCTGTCTCGTCCACGTCGAAGTGGAGTTCCTCGCGCTCAAACTTCACGGCGCCGTTCTTGAAGCGCTCGGCACGGAGCAGCTTGGCGAATCGGTCGAGCGTGATGAGCTCGCTGGCCAGCTCGCCCTTGTAGCCGCCCTTGCGGGCCGGGGGTGCCGGCTGTCCGGAGCCGTCCACCACCCCATTGTCTTCCAATATCTTCTGCACCTCCTCATAGGCGAAGCGCCGGCAGCTCCTTATCACGGTATGTACCAGTCGCCAACTCTTCACCTGTGCCTTGTCGTCCATCTCAAACACCGTGCTGAAGCACAGCTTGTCCTCGTCGGGCCGCAGCGAGCAGATGTAGTTGCAGAGGCGCTCGGGCAGCATGGGGATGGTACGGTCTACGAGATAGACGCTGGTGGCCCGTTTCTGCGCCTCCTTGTCGATGACGGAGCCCTCCTTCACATAGTGCGACACATCGGCTATGTGCACGCCCACCTCCCAGAGGCCGTTGTCGAGCTTGCGTATGGAGAGGGCATCGTCGAAGTCCTTGGCATCGTGCGGGTCGATGGTGAAGGTGCACACACCGCGGAAGTCCTCACGCCCCTTCAGGTCGGCGGGGGTGATTTCGGCGCTTATCTTGTTGGCGGCCTCCTCCACATGGGCGGGATACTTATAGGGCAGTCCGTACTTGGCCAGGATGGCATGCATCTCGACCGTGTTCTCGCCCGACTTGCCCAGCACGTCGACCACTTCGCCCACAATGTTTTTCGACTCCTTGCTGGGCCACTGTGTAATCTTGACCACCGCCTTGTCGCCCGTGACACCATTCTTGAGCTTCTTCTTGGGTATCATGATGTCGTGTACGAAGATGTTGCTCTCGGTGACGAGGAAAGCAAAGTCGCGCTCCACCACCAGTTTTCCCACAAAGGTGTCGCGGGCGTGGGAGAGAATCTCCGTGACCATCGCCTCCTTGATATGGTTGCGCCGGCGTGCGTTGAAGGACACCCTCACCCGGTCGCCGTCGAGGGCGAACATCGAGTTGCGCTCCGCCACGAACACGGGTTTTCCGCCGTCGTCGGGCAAGAAGCTGTTCTTTCCGTTGGCCTTGCGCCTGAAAATGCCCTCCTGCACCTGCCCCTTGAGATTGAGGCGGTAGGAGCTGTCGCTCACCTTGCTCAGCACATCGTCCCAGGCCATTTCCTCCAGGGTGTCGATGCACAGCATCTTGAGCGGATGGGTGTCGAGCTGCAGTGCGCGGAATATCTGTTTCAGCGTGAACGTCTCGTTGGGCTGTTCCTGAAAGAAAGTGATGAGCGCCTCGGAGAGTTGCCGTTTGTTCATTCGTTTGCCTTTTTTTCCTTTTGCCATAGTATTATCAGTTAATTTGCCGCAAATTAACAAAAAAAATCCTTTTCTGTATCTGTTTGCAGGCTGTTTAACTTTTATTTGCGCCATTTTTATGCCGGAAAGCAGGTTTTTCCTTTGCAATTCGGCTGATTTTCAGTACCTTTGCAGCCGCAAAGTGAAAGCAGTGTATATTATTTCCACACAATAAGCTAAACCCTGCATTCGGTTTCCCCATTGAAGCTTGCCCTGACGATGCGAGGAGTACTGGCACTTGAAGGCAATCTTCGTTATACATCAACAAATACACATCACCAACTTGAAGACATTTGAAGAACTGGGCGTGGTAGAGGAGATACGCCGCGCCATCACGGAAATGGGATTCGAGCATCCCATGCCCGTTCAGGAAGAGGTAATACCCTATCTGCTTGGCGAAGGCAACGACGTGATAGCCCTGGCGCAGACAGGCACGGGCAAGACCGCCGCCTTCGGCATCCCCCTCCTGCAGAAGATAGACGTGAACAGCAAGGTGACGCAGGCCATCATCCTGAGTCCCACGCGCGAGCTGTGCCTGCAGATAGCCGACGACCTGAAAGACTTTGCCCGCTACATGGAGGGCGTGCGCATCGTGGCCGTCTACGGCGGCACCTCGATAGTGAACCAGATCAACGCCCTGAACAAGGGGGTGCAGATTATCGTGGCCACCCCGGGCCGCCTGATAGACCTGATGAACCGTGGCGTGGCCCATCTCGACGCTGTGAACAATGTGGTGCTCGACGAGGCCGACCGCATGCTCGACATGGGTTTCTCGGAGAGCATCGACGAGATACTGGCCGGTGTGCCCAAAGACCGCAACACGCTGCTCTTCTCGGCCACCATGAGCAAGGAGATAGAGGCCATAGCGCGCAACTACCTGCACGACCACAAGGAGATTGTGGTGGGCAGCCGCAATGAGGGAGCCGAGAATGTGAACCATATCTACTACATGGTGAACGCCAAGGACAAATACCTGGCGCTGAAACGCATTGTCGACTACTATCCTCGCATCTTCGCCATCATCTTCTGCCGCACCAAGATAGAGACCCAGGAGATAGCCGACAAACTGATACAGGACGGCTACAACGCCGAGTCGCTCCACGGTGACCTCTCGCAGCAGCAGCGCGACCTCACTATGCAGAAGTTCCGCCAGCACCTCACCCAACTGCTTGTGGCCACCGACGTGGCAGCCCGCGGTCTGGATGTCGACGACCTGACGCATGTAATCAACTACGGTCTGCCCGACGACATCGAGAGCTACACCCACCGCAGCGGCCGTACGGGCCGCGCCGGCAAGAAGGGTACCTCGATAGCCATCGTTCACACCCGCGAGAAGTCGAAGATGCGGGCCATCGAGAAGGAGATAGGCAAGCAGTTTGTCGAGGGCAACATCCCCACCCCGAAGGAGATATGCACCAAGCAGCTCTACAAGGTGATGGACCAGATAGAGAAGGCCGATGTGAACGAGGAGGAGATAGCTCCCTTCATGGCCGACATCAACCGCCACTTCGACTATATGGAGAAGGAAGACCTGATCAAGAAAATCGTGTCGCTGGAGTTTGGTCGCTTCCTGGCCTACTATGCCAATGCGCCCGAGATCGAGAAGCCCAGCAGCAAGAAAGAAAAGAAGGAGCGCAAGCCCGCCGAGAAAGGCCACAAGGCCGAGAAAGGCTACCGACGCCTCTTCATCAATCTGGGCAAGGACGACGGCTTCTACCCCGGCGAGGTGATGCAGTTCATCAACCGCCATGTGTCAGGCCGCCAGGAAGTGGGCCACATCGACCTCTTCGGCAAGTTCTCCTACATCGAAGTGCCCGAAGAGGATGCCGAACTGGTGATGGAGTCGCTCGACGGCACCAGCTACCACGGCCGTCAGGTACGCTGCAACGACGCCGACGAGAAGGGTCACGGCAAAGGACGCCGCGACGAGGCACCCCGGCGCAAGGAGAGCCGCCCCCGCAATGAGGAGCGCCCCCAGGAGGAGCGGAAGACGGGTTTCGAGCGGTTCATGAAGAAGTCGAAGGGCAGCCGCTACGACGAGCCTGCTCCCAAGGGCAGGGCCAAGCAGCGGGAGAAACGCCCCGAGAGCGGCCGCAAGGACGACTGGCGCCAGTTCTTCCAAGGCTACGACATCCAACTGCGCGGCGAGGAGCCCGACTTCAGCGAAGAGGGCTGGGCCCGCCGCCGACCGAAGAAGAAAAAATGATTTTTTTAGGAGTAGAGTAGTTTTTTTAGGAGTGTAGGAGTGTAGACAAATGCAATTATCTACACTCCTACATTTTTTAATAAGGCGAAATATTGTTCAGTTCACCTATTTTGCCCTCTACGACGGGTGTGGAGAGCAGGCGGCGGAAGTCATCGGCCGTGATACGGGTCTGCGGCTGGAAATCGGCCGACTGCATATACTTGAGCACGCTGATATAGAACTGTTTACCCTCTGCATACTGCGAGGCGCGCTCCAGATCGCTCATCACCACCAGCAGGCGGCCCTTGCCCACGCTGAACTCGAAGACGAGGCCCAACTTGTGGTTGCGCTCTATGTTGTCGATGACCTGCACAATGGGGCGGTAGGCCGCGGCGGTATTGTCGAGCATGAAGGGGCGGCTCTCGCTCACCACCGGGAACCACTGCCAGTTGGTGTGCTCCTCGGTGGGGAAGGCATTGAAGAGAGGATGCTCCGGACGGGTGAGGATGCCCAGTGTGCCGGGCGACACCTCTCTTTTGTTGTTCTCGCTGATGGTCTTGAACATGCGGTAGTTCCAATAATCGGTCTGGAAGAGCGGTCCCACCGTATTGGAGCCGCACGAGGCGCTGTCGGGCATGAGGAGCACCCGGGCGCCCTTCTCCAGCTTCCGGGCCACATCGTCGGTCAGCTGCCGGGTTATCAGGATGCCCTTTTTAAGCGGTTCCAGCGATTCCTGCTTGGGATATACCCAGATAGGCCAACTGTTGCTGACCTGACTGTCGGCTATCCATGTTCTGAAATCATAGCGGCGGGGGGCGTCGGCCAGCGTGGTGAGCGGTATGGAGAAGGAAGTCACGCCGTCGAGTCCTTCTCCCACGTCAAATGGGGTCGAGCCGGCGACTACATCATGGCCCTGCCCGTCCGTAAGCGCCCAGCACAGGGTTCCTGCCAGTGGGTGGCCGCTGTAGTTGGCCATCTTTATCTCGCCGCACAAGGTCTCATCGGCGGTATAGCACATCTTCTCCGTCTCCAGCAGAGGCACCACCTGCGAGCACCATTGCCGCCACTCGCGCGGTGTGGTCAGGCCCTTTGAGTCCATGAAGGCGTCGAGAATGCCCACATAGGCCGAGCCCTGTCCGGGGTAGTCCTGCAAGTCGAGCAATTGGAATCCCGCCATATCCTCCGTGCGTAGGTCAAGCTCGATATCGGCCTTGTAGAGCTGCAGGCTCCATTGGCCCGAGGCACGGTGGAAGTCCTTGGCCTGGTCGGCCATGCCTGCCCGCTCCAGGCGCGAGCGGAACACCTCCATATTGTAGGGATAGAGCACCCCGGTGTATTTGGCTATCTCACTGTAGTCGGGATAGGTCTGAAACTGTGCCGTCTCATGACTGATGACGGGCACGGTGGAGAGGGCGCATCCCCGCTCCAGATTCATCTTGGTGTTGGGGTGCGAGGTGTTGAGCAGTCCGCCCCTGAAGACATCGGCATAGGCGAAGGAGCCGCGGGTGTGGGTATTGGTGGCGCCCCATGCCTCGCCGCCCACGCGGCAGGTGGTGAAATAGTCCATGCCGGGTTTCACACCCTGATAGCCCAGATAGTAGTTGGACCCGAAGGTGAAGAGCTTGTTGGGTGCCAGCCGGCGGAAGTCGGCCACAAACTCACCCATTTTCTCTATCGAGCCCCAGAGTTCGTTGCCCAGGGCGAACATCACGAACGAGGGGTGGTGGCCATACTCACGCATGATGTGCTCGCCCTCCTTGTGCAGGAAGGTCATGAGGCGCTCGTCGGCAGGGTTGAAGTCACCCCAGAAGGGCAGTTCCGGCTGCAGGTAGATGCCCAGGCGGTCGGCGGCCTCGAAGGCGGCCTCAGGCGGGCACCAGGAGTGGAAGCGCAGGTGGTTGATGCCATACTCCTTGTTCTTGAGCAGATAGGCCGTCCACTCGTCCACCCCCATGGGCACATGGGCGGTGAGCGGAAACACGCAGGCGTCGTGCTTGCCGCGCAGGAAGGTGCGGTGGCCGTTCACGCTGAAGTGCATGCCCTCGGCACGGAAGTCGGTCAGTCCGAAGGTCACCGACACCTTGTCGCCCCCGTCGGTCTCGGCCGTGAGCACATAGCGGTCGGGGGTGAACTCGTCCCACAGCGCTTTCTCGCCTTTCAGCGAGAGGATGGTGGTGTAGGTTGTCGATGGGGTCTTCTCGGCCGTGTTGGGGTTGAATTTCGTGGTCCACTGTTGTCTTTTTCCCGGCCACGTGGTCTGCGAGGCAATCAGCCCGTTTTTCGTCTCGGGACAGGCGGTGAGCTCCACCCGTGTGTTTTTCCGCACCTTGCCCTGCAGGGTGAAGGTCACTTCCACCTGTCCGTTCTCCACATCGGGCCGCACCTGCAGGTCGGAGATATGGAGCTGCGGACGTGCCGTGAGCGACATTTGGCCGATGATGCCGTTCCAGTTGGTCTGCGTGTCTTCTGTGCAGGCATGCGAGTTGCTGAGCAACTGGGGCGGCAGCGACGTGCCGTTGTCGACCATAATGGCTATGGTGTGCCGTCCGGGGGTGAGCCACGGGGTGAGGTCATAGCGCTGAGGAGTGCAGATATCGTCGCTCTTACCGGCCAAGTGGCCGTCTACGTACACCTCGGCGGGCTTGGTGCGCTCCAGGGTGAGTGTGAGGCACTTTTTCTTCCACTCTTTCGGGATGACCACCTCGCGGCTGTACCAGGCACGGCCCACATAGCCCGACATACGGGTCAGGTGGGTAGTCTCCTCACGGGTGGCCGGAGCATCGCCCTTGCGGTTGGTGTCGACGGTGCCGGGCAGCACCACATGGTCGCTGTAGACTACTTGCTCCACGGCCAAGCCCTTCTCATCTCTGGCAAACTGCCATTCACCGCTCAGGTCTATGCAGCCCGTGGCAGCGGGATTCTCTGTCTGGGCCACAAGGGTAGCTG
>ONMI01000013.1 GCA_900318915.1 uncultured Prevotellaceae bacterium
ATCCCGATGTACCCAACCATCCCCGGCAGAGATACCGAACCATAGGAAGATCGTAGCAACAGAGAAGGAAGAAGAATATAAGAAGTAAGCAAGAAAAAACAGTATATAATGGAGAAGAAGGAACCAAACATAACTCCACGTTTCAAGAAAGGCGATGCTTTTGTTGGAATGGCTCCGCACCCTCTCGTTTTCATGGAGATAAACGAAGTGAAAGGGGATGCTGGGAATAAAGATTTCTGTATTGTAACGTGGTATTCGCTTGACGAAAAGGGAATCAATGCTCAGCGTCGATTCCCTATGGTTGCTGTTGATGGTGAGTTTTGTAACTTCGAGCCAATCTCTCGAAACCTTCTCAAAGAGGCTAAAAGTTTAATGCGCCAATACGATGCAGAAGTCAGACAACTGACGGATAAGAAAAAAGCGAAAGCACTATGCAAGGAATATAATCGCAAGTTGACAGAGATGCTCCCCGATGCCGAAGAAAGACTAGCACTTGCACAGCAAATTGAAAAGGAGATTATCACAAACAAATGGCTCGACTGTGAAGAAGACAATTACTGGGTAGAAGATTCTGAACAAGGTAGCAAGTACATTACTCTTGTCAGTGTAGCCTCGGAGTCATACGATGATAAGAATGATAAAACCATTACCTGGTGATAGAAAAGCCAAAGAAGTAGAATCAAATAAACATTCTTTGTTACGACTAACCTCAAGGAAACTCGTGTTTTCAAAGTTGCGACTCCAGAAGAGTGGAGACGCGAACTTGCACCAGGTATGTACGTATGGACTGACAACAGTACTGCCACTAAGATTAATATTCTTCATGGCATGTTTGAGGAGTGTAATATCCCTGCATCCGAACTCGTTTTTGAATTCCGTTCTGATCAAGAGGGTGAAGACGAGGAGTAAATTCAAACCTAAAAGAAAATGGCAACATTTAGGTCGATAAAAGAACTGACACGTGCACTTCAGCAAGGCTCAAAACTGCTGAGCAATATGTTCTTGCAGCGCAAGACGATTGCCGTGAAGTATGATGATGCACTTGATACCCTGGATGGAGACGAGAATAAGCTGAAACACCTTATCACCTTTGGGGTAATTGTGCAGACGGGCGACTCTCTGGAACTGGACGATGCCTACCAGCGATTTTTCGAGGAGGTCTTGGCGGTGAACGAGGACATCAACATTTCATCTGTCAAGATGTACATCGACAAACTGAACCTTGGTATCAGTTCATATCTTGCAGCGGAGAACAATGTCCGCCGCGAGAGCTTCCTAAGAGAAATCCGCCATACATTCAAGAGCATCGACAATGCCACCCGAAGAAATGTGATTGACCTGAAACGCAACGTCGACGACACCTACAAGCAGGAGCCCAACTTTAAAATCAAGGAACTGCGCTTGAAGGATTTTGACGAGAAAGCGCGCTTGATAGGCGAACTGATACGCCAGACGGAGCACGTGATAGACGAGCAGACCATTTTCTTTTCGAGTGTATCCGACTATGGGCTGAAACAGACTGTCAGCGAGGTTCGTGATGGTTTGCGTGAGTCTGCTCACGGATTGATAGCCATCACCGCTCAGATTATAGAATACCTGAACCGCATAGAATATCAGAGCCGACTGGTGAAGCGTGTGCGACAGCTGAAATACCTGCGCGACCAGTTCATGATAGAGCAGGCAACCAACGTGAAGGAGGTAATGGCGCAGACCAATACCGTCTGGATGGAGAGCAAGCCCAAGTATGTTACCCGAGTGTCTCTGGATTTCCTTCGCAATGAAGATGCCGCCCTTGAGATACTGGACAACATCAGAAAGCGCCTGTCGAAGAAGGCAAACATCAAGTCGAGGCTTGCCGAAAAGATTGACGAGAGTTATCTGGAAGAACAAACAGAAACGGCAAGAGCCTTCAATCATCAGGAACTGCTGAATGGTTTCCTAGCACAAAGCAGCGACTTGTTCTACTACCTTTGGAACTACTCATTCACGGAAACACTAGATAAAGAACTGCGCTTAGTGCTATTCCTTCAGATGGCATCTCAGTATCCGGAACAAATGCGTTTCACAACAGAGACAAAGACAATTGAGAATATAGAATACCCCATAATATATCCGCGATGAAATATACAAGTGAAATTTTCCAGCGCCTCAGTCGAGGGCAGTTCATATCGAGCAATAGCATCGATGCTGATACTCGTGCCATCTACAACGATATTGAAGAGAACCAGCAGGACTATGAAGACTATTTCGGCAAAATAGACTTTCAACTCAGCTGTGGTGACGGTTTCTACTATTTCAGCCGCAAGGAAGCCAAGGTAATAATTGAAAACAAGCTACAGGCGCTATTCTCGTGGATTGACTATTTGGACTTTCTGAAGACATACGATACAGCATTTGATGCTGGCACCCAGTTTAGTCTTGTACAGATGGAGGTGAGACTTGCCACCATACCGGGGTTGAAAGAGAAATTGACACAGATGTTTCCAGACAAAACGTCGAACCGCCAAAAACTGGAGGCACTTGCTGGAGCCCTGGAGAACATGGGCTTTGCCGAGTTGGTGAACGAAGCCGATGGCACCTATCAGGTGACCAATGCCTTCCATTATATCGAGCAAATCATTCTTTGTATTAACATAGACGAAGACGTGAAAGATGAGATACCTCAATAAAATCATATTCATCAACAGTGCCCACGTGCCATACGCTGAGATAAAACTCGATGGTAACGTGCATTTTATCGGTACCCAGGGCGTCGGAAAATCCACGCTACTACGTGCCATCTTGTTCTTCTACAATGTGGACAAGAGCAAGCTGGGCATTAAGACTCAGGCAGGACAGAAAGGCTATGACGAGTTCTACCTGCCTCACCAGAATTCGTATATCATCTACGAGGTGTGCCGGGAGACTGGAAAGTTCTTTGTGATGACCTTTCTTTCGCATGGCCGAACAGCGTTCCGCATCGTGGATTGTGCCTACGACAAGCGTTTCTTTGTGGAAGAGGATGGTAGCGTTCGTTATGAATGGGGGCGCATCAGTGAACAGATAGGCGCCCGGATTTATAAAAGTAATATCATCCGAGGCTATGAGGAGTTTCGCGACATCATCTATGGCAACAGCCAGCAGGTGGCAAAAGAGCATCGCAGGTTCTCGTTGATGGAGAGTACGAAGTATCGGCAGGTGCCGTTGACCATACAGAATATCTTCCTGAACCAGAGCCTGGAGTCGCGTGTCATCAAGGACACCATCATTGACTCGATGGACTTTGCGAGCGACGACATTGACCTGAACCGCTATCGTGAAGAGGTGAAAAACTTCCGCCAACAGTATGAGGATATATGGAAGTGGTACAAGGTAGAGAAGAATGGCAAGGTGAAGGTGAAGACGGAGGCCGATGCGGTTATAGTGAATTATACGGATTACGAGTTTGTCCGTAAATTGATTACAGAACTCTGTGGTCAGTTGAACTATGCGCTGGGGCGTGACACCAATCGATTGCCTGTATTGGCAGAGAAAGAGTCAAATTGCAGCACGGAACTCTCTCGACAGAAGCGCTTGTTGGGTGAAGAGGAAGGGAAACACAAAACAGAAACCGCAAAACTCAATCAAGAGGACGGAGCCCTAAAATTCTTCCTTGGCCAGGTGAAAACTAAACGCCAACACTATGCGGAAATCGGTATAGAGAAGATTGCCAAGCGCATCGGGAAGGAAGGTGAACTGAAGATTCAACAGCAGAGTCTGACGAATCAGGAAGAGGCCCTGACAAGCAAGAACCAAAGCGTGAAATCTAAGTATGATGCGTTGACACAGGAGGTTGACAACCAATTGCGTGAGTATGATCTTCAATGCCAGAAACAGCTCAACGACTTAGGCAGACAGCGTATAGAAATAGAAAGCCGCTTACAGTCAGAAATTAATGGAAAGGTAGAGAATACGAGAAGCCTGTATGAGCAGAAGTTAACAGACAATCAGAGATTATTGGACGATGCCCGTACAGCAGAGAATGACATCAAACTGCAAACCCAGCGCGTCCAACAGTCTAATCCGTACAAAGACGAGATGGAAGAGCAGGAGCGGAAACTGAAAGTTTTGGGCGAGAAACAACTGACATTGTTTAAAGAGTCTTCAGACAAACAGAAAAATATAGACCGCATACTTAGCGATGTGGCTTTGCAGCGTAAGGATCTGGAGGCGGCATGTGATAAAGATGTTGCAGCTATAGAGAATGACATCAAACTGGTTACAGACGACATTTTGAAACTCGATGACATGCTTGGTCGCCAAAAGGGTTCGTTTATTGAATGGTTAGGCGAAAATGTTGATGGTTGGGAGGAAAATCTCGGCAAGGTACTTGATGAAGATGCCATACTGTATAATACTTCACTCAACCCTCACAAGTCAACATCTACTGACACTATATACGGCGTAAAGATTGACACATCCAATATCGAGAAGACCATCAAGACAACCGATGAATTGAGGAGCCAGAAAGCGTCGTTGGAACAGAAAGTGGAGGAGCTGAAAAAGAAGATTGCACTTCGCAAACAGCAGTTAGAAACAGACATTGTAGAACTGGAACGCAAACCCAGTTCTCAGCTGAAGCAACTGCGCAAGGACAAGATGAACCTCGATGCAGAATATAACCAGATTCCACATCGCGTTGAAATGATTCAGAAGGAGAAAATTGCGTCAGAAGAGAGACTGAAGAAATGGCGCGATGGCGAATTGGAACAGCTTCAGAAAAGACAGGGAGAGGTCAGTAAAGAAATCGAGAGACTTGACAAACAAAGGGAGGCGTTAACGACTCAGCGTGATAAAGCGCTGCAAGAGTTGTGCACGTCATTCGACAAGCAAAAGAAAGAGTTGCTGGCTGCCTCTGACCGACAAAAGACAAGCATATATGCGGACCTGAAGAAAAAAGAGCATGATGCAACTCTGCGTAAAGGAGAACTACAGTCTCAGTTGGATGCTGAGCTGAAAGGATTTGGCGTGGATGTAAACCAGTTGGCAGAAATCCGCCGGCAGCTGCAGAAGGTTTCTGACGAGCTAAGATACATAAACGAGCATCTGACGGACTATATTTCGTGGCAGAATGATAAGCACGAATATTTTGACCTCGAACAGCAGAAGAAGGATGAACGCAAGCAGGTGAGACAGAAAATAGATGACCTGCAAGACAAATTTCAGAAGCGTAAGCAGCAGTATGACGAGAAAATATCTTCACTCTCAACAACGCTCCGCTCATTGCAAGAAGAACAAAAGAAATTGAATGAAGCAATAGAAAAGGCTCGCGCTTTTATGGGTAATCCATCCTGTCCTCCTAACCTATCAGCAGCAGGCGAAATAGAAACAGTTAAGCCCCTGGCGGACATCTTGGAAGAACTGCGAGACCAGATTACATCTCAGCAACGTAAGTTTGAGGATTTCAAACAGGCTGTCATCAGGTTTAAGGGTAATTTCTCACCACAGAATACTTTCTACTTCCGGACGGAGTTCAACTCCGACAATGATTATACGGAATTTGCTGCTGAACTGAATGAATTCATTAGCAACAATAAGATTGAACAATATCGTGTGCGCACCAGTCGTCAGTATGCTACTATCATCAAGCGTATCGCTAAGGACGTCAGCGACCTGAGCCAGCATAAGTCGGATATCGAAAGAACTATCCTCGAAATCAACCGCGATTTCCGAGAGAATAACTTCGCCGGTGTTATCAAGGAGATCGAATTGCGTGCTGTGGAGAGTAATGATCGCCTAATGCAGCAATTGCTGAACATCAAACATTTTGATGACGAGCATGGTTATGACATCGGACAGCTGAATCTGTTCACCAATGAAGATAATCTGAACCGTACCAACGAACAAGCCGTCAAACTACTGATGACACTGATAGAAATGATGGACGCTGAGCAGAAACGCGATCAGATAACGTTGGCTGACACCTTCAAACTGGAATTCAAAGTCAAGGAGAACGACAACGACACAAACTGGGTGGAGAAACTGTCGAACGTTGGCTCGGATGGTACAGACATACTGGTGAAGGCCATGGTGAATATTATGTTGATAAATGTCTTCAAGCGCAAGATTTCGCGTAAGTTCGGCGACTTCAAGCTCCACTGCATGATGGACGAGATTGGCAAACTGCATCCCAATAATGTGGAAGGTATCCTGAAGTTTGCAAATGTTCGCAACATCAATCTCATCAACTCTTCGCCCACCACCTACAATGCTCAGGCGTACAAATACACCTACTCGCTTAGCAAAGACGAGAGGAGCAATACCCTGGTTAAAACGCTGCTGACAATAAGATGAAAAAGACTGCCACACTCATAGAGAAACTGATTCGGCTGGCCAATGGCGACGCACTGCCTGCCAGCAGTCTGAAAGGCGACTGGTTTGAACAGATGCAAGACGACGGCATCCTTCTGGCTACAGCACACGGCAGTCGCAAGAGTCTGAGGGCATCAGACGGAATGTCTCTCCGCCAGTATGTTGCCAGTCAGTTCGACATCTACGACCTGGAACAAACACGGAGAGCCTTTTCAGACGAAGATGTCAGCAGAGCCTCTTTGGTGGCTGCCACCGGCAATAGTAAGTTCCTTTCACGTAGAACTTTCACTGGGTTTCTTGTAAATAGCTATCAGCCTGTTACTGCTGTCCTCAACGGACAAGAGATAATAATTCATCCCACAGAAGGCTGTTTCATGTTCATTGCCGACTATCAGCATTTCACCATTCCGCAGGATGTTGTCGTAGTTGGAGTGGAGAACGCAGAGAATTTCCGATATGTCGCATTACAGAAACATCTCTTTGCGCGATATGGACGCGTACTTTTCGTATCCCGTTATCCTCAAAACCAAAATAAAGATCTTATAAAATGGCTACAGTCCATACCTAATCAATACGTCCATTTTGGAGATTTAGATTTGGCCGGTATCGCCATTTATGAGAGTGAGTATTACCACCACTTGGGAAATAAATCATCATTATTCATACCAGATGATTTTGATCAAAGGATTTCGAATGGGAATACAGAACGCTATAATGTTCAGTTGCCTCAATACGGTAAAATGAAGATTGAAGACAAAAGAGTACAACCTCTATTAGACAGCATCCACTTGCACCACAAAGGATATGACCAGGAGGGATATATCAAGACAAAAAAATAAAGAATATGAACGAAGAACAGAAATACATTGACTTTGAGGCTTACGAACGTGTGGCAGAGCCACATAAGCGTGAGCGGTTTTCGGCTTGGCGTACTGCAATAGGACTTCAAGACGTAGATGGGCTTCGTGTGTCTGACTATCTGAAAGAAATAGCAGTAAAGCACATTGAGGGTGACATCACCATCGATGAGGTGAGAGTACAGCTACAGTCTTATTATGTGAATAAGACTACGCATGATGCAGACGATGCTGAAAAGGAAGAGGCTGACCGCGTGGCGGCAAACATCACGAAGTTGCTGAATGAAAAGTCTTTTTCATTGACTCCTTTAGAGTTTTTGAACATCCATCGTCATCTGTATGAGGGCATCTTTAAGCATGCTGGTGAGATTCGCCCCTATGACATCAGCAAAAAAGAATGGGTATTGCAAGGCGATTATGAGTTAATATGTGACATGTAACAAATTGAAACAGCCCTCAAACGCCCATTTTCGTATCCTGTACGTCACCGACTATTAAGTACGGATTAGTAGGAATAAGTAGGTTTTAGTCGGGCTTTGCCTACGTTTTTGTCGTGCTACACACATGTAACAAAATAGCCTAAAAAGGCAGAATAAGCACATAGAAAGCATGAGCCCATAAAAAGCAAATGGCGTGTAACTCATTGAGCTACACGCCATTTGATAGTGTTTTGTTATGTCTTTACTTATGCGTCTCATTTCACCTCCTCGAAGTCGGCGTCCTGGATGTCGTCGTTCTGGTTGGTCTGGCCGCCGGCCTGCTGGCCGCCGTTGAAACCGCCCTGGTTGTAGTCGGCGCCGGGCTGACCCTGTGCGCCGGCCTGCTGGTACATCTTGGCACTGGCAGCCTGCATCACCTGGTTGAGGTTGTTGATGGCGTTGTCGATGGCAGCGATGTCACCGCTCTTGTGAGCGTCTCTGAGCTGCTGCAGAGCGGCGTCTACATTGGCGCGGTCGCTGCCCAGCTTGTCGCCGTTCTCGTTGAGGAAGGTCTCGGTCTGGAAGATCATCGAGTCGGCCTGGTTCAGCTTGTCGATGCGCTCGCGCTCCTTCTTGTCGGCCTCGGCGTTGCGCTCGGCCTCTGCCTTCATGCGCTCAATCTCCTCCTTGCTCAGACCAGACGAAGCTTCGATGCGGATGGCCTGCTCCTTGCCGGTTGCCTTGTCCTTGGCTGACACCTTCAGGATACCGTTGGCGTCGATGTCGAACGACACCTCAATCTGAGGTATGCCGCGGCGTGCGGGAGCGATGCCGGTGAGGTTGAACTGGCCGATGCTCTTGTTCTGGGCAGCCATGGGGCGCTCGCCCTGCAGCACATGGATGGTCACCTCGGTCTGGTTGTCGGCAGCTGTGGAGAACACCTGGCTGCGGTTGCAGGGGATGGTGGTGTTGGCATCAATCAGCTTGGTCATCACACCGCCCAGGGTCTCGATGCCGAGGGTAAGCGGGGTCACGTCGAGCAGCACGATGTCCTGTCCGGTCTCGTTGTTCAGAATAGCACCCTGGATAGAAGCACCTACGGCCACCACCTCGTCGGGGTTCACACCCTTCGAAGGCTCCTTGCCGAAGTAGTTCTTCACGAGGGTCTGGATGGCGGGTATACGGCTTGAGCCGCCCACGAGAATCACCTCGTCAATCTGGCTGGTGGTGAGCTTGGCGTCGGCCACAGCTTTCTGGCAGGGAGCCAGACAAGCCTGGATAAGACCATGGGCCAGCTGCTCGAATTTGGCGCGGGTGAGTGTCTTCACCAGGTGCTTGGGCACTCCGCCCACCGGCATGATGTAAGGCAGGTTTATCTCGGTCGAGGTGGTGCTCGAAAGCTCAATCTTGGCTTTCTCGGCAGCCTCCTTCAGGCGCTGCATGGCCATCGGGTCTTGCGAGAGGTCGGCACCTTCGTCGTTCTTGAACTCCTGGATAAGCCAGTCGATGATTACCTGGTCGAAATCGTCGCCGCCCAGATGGGTGTCGCCGTTGGTGGAGAGCACCTCAAACACACCGCTGCCGAACTCGAGGATAGAGATATCGAAGGTACCGCCTCCGAGGTCGAACACGGCTATCTTCATGTTCTTGTTGGCCTTGTCGAGACCGTAGGCCAAAGCGGCAGCTGTAGGCTCGTTCACGATACGTCTCACATTCAGTCCGGCTATCTGTCCGGCCTCTTTGGTGGCCTGACGCTGCGAGTCGCTGAAGTAGGCCGGCACGGTAATGACGGCTTCGGTCACTTCCTCGCCCAGATAGTCTTCGGCGGTCTTCTTCATCTTCTGGAGCACCATGGCGCTGATTTCCTGCGGGGTGAATTTGCGGCCGTCGATGTCTACGCGGGGATAGCCGTTCTCGTTCACCACTTTGAAAGGTACGCGCTCGCACTCTTTGCGGCACTGCTCATAGGTCTCGCCCATGAAGCGCTTGATGCTGTATACGGTGTTCTGCGGGTTGGTGATGGCCTGACGCTTGGCAGGGTCGCCCACTTTACGCTCGCCGTCTTTCACGAATCCCACCACGCTCGGGGTGGTGCGCTTGCCTTCGCTGTTGGCTATAACAACAGGCTCATTGCCTTCAAATACGGAAACACACGAGTTGGTGGTTCCTAAGTCGATTCCAATAATTTTTCCCATAGTTTTATTTGTTTTTTATTTGTTATTATTCATTCGTTTGTATGGACGGTAGTCCGCCTATATTCCTACAAATGGTGTGCCAAAAGGTTTTCTTGGAGCAAAAAAATGACGGGGAACGTGACATTCTGTCGCATTCCCCGTCGGTTTTTTCGTTCTGAAAGTGTCAGTTTGGGTAGTGTGAGGTTATCAGTCTTCTGCTTCGGCTGTTTCCTCGGCATCGCCCGGCTCCGGCTCGGCGGGCAGCGGGTGTCCGGTGATGGCGGCCATGATGCGGGCCTCCAGTTCGTCGCAGAGTTCGGGATTGTCTTTCAGCAGCGCCATGGTGGCGTCGCGTCCCTGTGCCAGTTTGCTTCCTTCGTAGGAGAACCAGGAGCCGCTTTTCTTGATGATGTCGTATTCCACGCCCAGGTCCACGATTTCGCCCACCTTGCTGATGCCCTCGCCGAAGAGGATGTCAAACTCCGTCTTGCGGAAGGGAGGCGCTACCTTATTTTTCACCACGCGCACGCGGGTGTGGCTTCCGATGGCCTCGTCGCCGTCTTTCAGGGTGGTCACGCGGCGGATGTCGATACGCACGCTGGCATAGAATTTCAGGGCGTTGCCGCCGGTGGTGGTCTCAGGGTTGCCGAAGAGCACGCCAATCTTCTCTCTGAGCTGATTGATGAAGATGCAGGTGGTCTTGGTCTTGCTGATGGTGCCGGTGAGCTTGCGTAGGGCCTGGCTCATGAGTCGTGCCTGCAGACCCACCTTGTTGTCGCCCATGTCGCCCTCTATTTCCGTCTTCGGTGTCAGGGCGGCCACGGAGTCGATCACGATGATGTCGATGGCCGATGAGCGAATCAGCTGGTCGGCTATCTCAAGGGCTTGCTCGCCGTTGTCGGGCTGTGATATCCACAGGTTGTCCACGTCGACACCCAGATTGGCGGCATAGAAGCGGTCGAAGGCATGCTCGGCATCGATGAAGGCGGCTATGCCGCCGGCTTTCTGTGCCTCGGCGATGGCGTGTATGGCCAGTGTGGTCTTACCCGATGATTCGGGGCCGAAGATTTCGATGATGCGTCCTTTGGGATATCCGCCCACGCCCAGTGCGGCGTTCAGACCGATACTGCCGGTCGATATCACTTCCACATTCTCCACTTTCTCGTCGCCCAGTTTCATGATGGAGCCTTTGCCGAAGTCTTTCTCTATCTTCGACATGGCAGCCTGCAGAGCCTGGAGCTTGCCCTCCGGAGTGGTCAGGGGGCCAGATGTAGGATTGATTTTCTTTGCCATTTCTTATGTGTTATTTCTATTTTGTCGTTTATTAGAGTTCCAGGTCGCCGTCGAACACCTCGTGCCAGGGCAGTCCCTGCTTGTTGAGCTGCTCCATGAAGGGATCCGGGTCGAAGTCTTCCACATTCCATACGCCCGGTTTCCTCCACAGTCCCTTGAAGAACATCATGGCGCCTATCATGGCGGGCACGCCGGTGGTGTAGCTCACGCCCTGCATGCCGGTCTCCTGGTAGGCGGCCTGGTGCGAGCAGTTGTTGTACACATAGTAGGTGCGCTCGCGTCCGTCTTTCAGTCCGCGTATGCGGCAGCCTATGCTGGTCTCGCCGTCGTAGTTCTCGCCCAGGTCCTGCGGGTTGGGCAGCACAGCCTTGAGAAATTGCAGGGGCACTATCTTTACCCTTGCGGTCTTGGTGGGGTCGTCGGCCAGGGGAGCCTCATATTCAATCTCGTCGATGCGGCTCATGCCGATGTTCTGTATCACGTCGAGGTGCTTGAGATACTGCTCACCGAAGGTCATCCAGAAACGGGCCTGCTTGATGGTGGGATAGTTCTTCACCAGGCTCTCCAGTTCCTCGTGGTGCATGAGATAGCTTTCGCGCGGTCCAATGTTGGGGTAGGTGAGTGCCTTGTGCACCTCGAGCGGCTCTGTCTCCAGCCATTGGCCGTCTTTGTAGTAGAGTCCCTTCTGGGTTATCTCGCGTATGTTGATTTCAGGGTTGAAGTTGGTGGCGAAAGCTTTGTGGTGGTTGCCGGCGTTGCAGTCTACGATGTCGAGATACTGTATCTCGTCGAAGTGGTGCTTGGCGGCATAGGCGGTGTAGATGCCGCTCACGCCCGGGTCGAATCCGCAGCCCAGTATGGCGGTCAGTCCGGCCTGCTCGAAACGCTCCTTATAGGCCCACTGCCAGCTGTACTCGAAGTGGGCCTCGTCTTTCGGCTCATAGTTGGCTGTGTCCAGATAGTGGCAGCCGCATGCCAGGCAGGCCTCCATGATAGTGAGGTCCTGATAGGGCAGTGCCAGGTTCACCACCAGTTCGGGCTGGTAGTCGTTGAAGAGCGCTTTGAGCTGCTCCACGTCGTCGGCGTCAACCTGTGCGGTCTTGATATCCATGTTGTAGCCTTTGGCATGGATGGCTTTTACGATTTGGTCGCATTTCTCCTTGCGGCGTGATGCAATCATGAAGTCGGTGAAGACATCGGCGTTCTGTGCTATCTTGAATGCCGCCACGGTGGCCACGCCACCTGCTCCAATCATTAATAATTTGCTCATGTTGTTGATGGGTTAATGATTTTTATATGTTTTTTCCGGTATTGTCTTGAGTCAGAGGCCGTTCAGCTCCTCGCTTCTGATGCCCAGGGCGCTCATGAGCGAGTAGCCCAGAATCTCCTGGCCGAACTGGCCGCCGGGCATGGGCTGCATGGCCAGCAGGGTGATGCGCCGGTCGCTGTCGGCACGTCGCAGCGCTTGTCTCACGCTGTCGAAGTATTGCTCGTCGGGTATGAGTATGAGCCTTTTCACCTCTTTGGCGGCACAGCCCAGCTGCATTGTGCTTACGAAGAGCTCCTCGCGGCTGGCGATGCTCTCTTCGCTCACGGCGCTGATCACAAATTCACCCAGGTTGTCGCTGAAGGCTTGACCGTTGAGCTCCGTGGCATAGTCGCCGGGGGTGAAGTTGGCCATGCCGGTGTGCTTCTTGCTGTGGATGAGCACCACCTGTGTCTGCTCCTTGCCCTCACGCACTCCGCCGTCGAGCGCCACACAGTCTATCCACCGTGCCATGTCGGCCTTGGGTATGCGCCGTCCTATCATGCGCTCGAAGTTCACTGTCAGGTCGAAAGCCACCTTGTCCACGTAATCGGCGTCGGCTATAATCATGTTGTCGCAGGTCACTGCGGCGGGTGCTGTCTGTGCGTTCATAGGCACAAAGATACGCATTTTATCTGAAAAAAAGTATGCCGTGTGAAAAAAACGTTGTTGAAATCGTTTTCGTCGATTATTCGGTGGTAAAACTTTCGCACACGGCAATAAATGCTTACCTTTGCACCCTGTTGGCAAACTACTGTAATAATAGAAGAAAAACATAATCATCAAAAACTGATAGAATGACAACTTTGACACTGGCGATTGTTATCGTGTTTGTGCTGGGCTATCTGTGCATAGCCTTGGAAAGTGGACTGAAAATCAACAAGGCGGCAATCGCCCTGCTGATGTGTGTGGGATGCTGGACCCTCTTCATGGTCGATCCGGGCAGTTATCTGCATGGTGCGGCCGAGAACATCACCCTTATGGTGAGCGAGGTGCTCAAGAACCATCTGGGCGAGACCAGCGAGACGCTCTTCTTCCTGATGGGCGCCATGACCATTGTGGAGATTGTAGACAAGAACGGCGGTTTCAATTTCGTGCGCGACACGATGATGACCACCAACAAGCGCTCGCTCATGTGGCGCATCGCCTTCATGACCTTCTTCCTCTCGGCCATTCTCGACAACCTCACCACGAGTATCGTGATGATTATGGTGCTGCGCAAGCTCGTCTTCGACCGCAACGACCGCATGAAGTATGCCGCTCTTGTCATCATAGCAGCCAACAGCGGTGGTGCTTTCTCGCCCATCGGCGATGTGACCACCATCATGCTGTGGATCAAGGGCATGATCACCACAAAGGGCGTGCTCACCGAGATATTCCTGCCTTCGCTTGTGTCGATGGTGGTGCCGGCCTTCATCATGCAGTATATGTTTAAGGGCAAGCTGGCCATGCCCAAGGGCGACAATGAGGTACAGAAAGCCGTGTTCTCGCAGAAACAGCGCCATGCCATCTTCTTCCTCGGTGTGGGCGGTCTTATCTTCGTGCCCATCTTCCGCTACCTCACCAACCTGCCTCCCTTCATGGGCATTCTGCTGGTGCTCGGCCTGCTCTGGTCGGCCACGGAGTGGTTCTACCGCGGCGTACCCCAGCAGAAGGACGGCTTCTCGCAGCGTGTGTCTAAGTTGCTGTGCAATATCGACCTCTCCACCATCCTCTTCTTCCTTGGCATTCTGATGGCCGTAGCCTGTCTGGAGGAAGTGGGCGTGCTCACCTCGCTGGGCAAGGGTCTCGACTCCGTGTCGGGCGGCAACCACTATCTGGTGACAGGTGTCATCGGTGTTATCTCCAGCATTGTCGACAATGTGCCCCTCGTGGCTGGATGCATGGGTATGTATCCCATTGCCGAGGTGGGCGATTTCGCTGTCGACGGCGTGTTCTGGCAGCTGCTGGCCTACTGTGCCGGTGTGGGCGGTTCGATGCTCATCATAGGCAGCGCCGCCGGTGTGGTGGTCATGGGTCTGGAGAAGATAACCTTCGGATGGTATCTGCGCCACATCACGTGGATTGTGTTTGTGGGCTATATAGCCGGTATGGCCACCTACTGGTTCTGGCGTACACTGCTGTTCGCATAAAAACAATCGGTCTTTACTATACAGGGAGGGGGCGGAACCGCGGTTCCGCCCCCTCCCTGTATAGTAAAATGAAAAGGATTATCGCTTACTTGATGATGGCAGCCATACCGCCGCCGGGGGCCAGGTGCAGGTGCATGTGGTCGTCTTTCCGCACCTCCATGTTTTGGCTCTTGTAGTCGCGGGCGTCGCGGGTGGCGTTGATGCCGTCGGTCATGAGTTGAGCCTGGTGCACGCCCTCCGATAGGAAGTCGAGCTGCAGGGTGATGTCGCGTGCTGTCCAGTTGGTCATGCCTCCCACATACCAGGTGCAGCCCTTGCGTCGTGCCACCACCAGATATTCGCCCATCTCGCCCTCCAGGGCTATGGTCTCGTCGAAGGTGGTGGGTATCTGTGCGATGAAGTCGGTGCACTCCTGTTCTTTCTCATATTTCGTGGGACTGTCGGCCAGCATCTGCAGCGGAGCCTCGTAGGCCACATACATGGCCAACTGGTGGGCGCGGGTGCCTTGGCTCATGGGGTTGCCGTTGTTGCCGAAGAAGGCGTCTCTGTTGGCATTGACCATGGCGCCGGGAGTGTAGTCCATGGGGCCGGGCAGCATGCGCAGATAGGGTGCCGTCACATCATAACGCGGAAAGTCGTGCACCGGTCCTTGCTGTGTGCGGGCCTCCCACTTGCAGTTCTCCAGACCCTTTACCCCTTCAAAGTTCATGATGTTGGGATAGGCGCGCTGTATGCCGAAAGGCTTCAGTCCGTGCAGGTCGAGCAGCAGGTGGTGCTTGGCGGCGCAGGCGGCCAGCTCATAGGCGGAGCGAATCACGCACTGGTCGTCGCGGTCGAAGAAGTCAACCTTGAATCCTTTCACGCCCATGGCCTCATAGTGTGCCATGGCCCGTTCCATGTCGCCTATGCAGTTGCGCCAGCTGCTCCACAGTATCACACCCACCCCTTTCTGCCGTCCGTAGTCCACCAGCTGCTGCAGGTCTATTTCCGGGTTCAGGTCATCGAGCAGACTCTCCTTGCCGCTCCATCCTTCGTCGATGATGATATATTCCAGGTGGTTGCGTGCAGCGAAGTCGATGTAATAGCGGTAGGTGGCGGTGTTCATGCCGGCCACGAAGTCCACTCCCGTCAGGTTAGTGTTGTTCCACCAGTCCCAGGCCACTTTGCCCGGCTTTATCCACGAGGTGTCCTTGAGGCGGCAGGCCGGTGCCAGCCGCTGTGCCATGTCGCTGTTCAGCAGGTCGGCGTCGTTGGTGCTCACCAGCACGGCGCGCCAGGGCAGTTCGTAGGGCGCCTTGCTCTCATGGCGCGCTATGTAGTCGGCGCGGCGTGTGGGCACCAGATTCAGCCTCCCATATCCGCTTATCTCTTCCTCCAGGGGGTAGGGTGCGAAATCGGCCTTCAGGCTGTTTCCCTTTCCCTTGAGCAGCATCATGCCTGGATAGTCTTCCACGCCGGCGTCCATCACCACCGCTTTCTTGCCGTGGGGCAAGCACACTGCCAGCGGGGTGATGGCCAGTGAGTCGGCATACATCTTAGAGAGCGGTGTCTCGTCGTAGAAACTCTCAAACGAGTAGCACCAGCGCTCGCCCGAGCGGTTGTCGTTCACATAAGGTATGAAGGCGGGGTAGTCGGCTGCGAAACGGAACTCCGCTTTCTCGCAGGTCACGTTGAAAGGCTTCCCTATCCGCGTCATGATGCGGTAGGCCGCCCCGTCGTCGTAGGCGCGGAACTGCACCGCCATTTTGCCGAAATCCACAGTCAGTGCATTGTAATGGTCCTCTACCTTACTCTTTTTGTAGAAAGGCGTGTCGAAGGAAAAATTGCTGCCCGAGCGTGCCACCTTCATACGTTTCACGTCCTTGGCGGTGAGCGTGCCCAGTTCTACCGTTTGTTTGCCGACTTGGCACTTCAGACCGATTTCCGAGGGGGTGAGCACAGCGTCGCCGTCGTGGCCGACGCTCCAGGTCAGACTGCCTGTGGTTCCTACGGTGATGATAAGCTTGCCGTCGGGCGATGCCACCTGCAGGTCCTGTGCCGACACGGGGGCAGCGACAGCGAGACATGTCAAAATAGTAAAAATATAATTCTTCATGATATGGTTGGGTTTGTTGCTCACTTGTCTTCTGGTGGCAATTGGGCGGTGTTGTTCAGGTTCTGAAAGTGGTTCACCAGCCGGCGCTCGTCGATGAAGTCTCTCAACCCCAATTCGTTTAGATAGTGGGTGGAAATCAGCGAACTGGCATAGAGCCGGTTCACTCTGTCGAGAAGGGGATTGAACTCCTTCTTCAGTTGGTGCGCTTCCTCATCGGTGAAGAAGTGTGAAGGGTCTGACAATTCCTGCAGCCGCTCGTGGAAACGGCGAGCCAATTCGGCGCATTGCAGGGCCTCTTTCATGAGCCGTTTCTTTTTCAAATGGATATACAGGAATGGTGCGGCTATGATGAGAAGGGCTGTTATGGTGAGGATAATCTTCATATTCGTTATGTAGAATAGTAGTGAAACTTTCTACAAAAGTAGGTATTTTTTTTGAATTGTCCTTGTTTTTTTGTCATATAATAGATAACGGTGGCCGAAGATATAATCAAATTTTGTAAATTTGCACCCTATGAACCGTATCTTCCACAGCAGGATGACGTGGCATGCCCTTGCCGGCACCCTCGTTACAGGCATTGCCGCCCTCTGCCTCTTCTGGCAGCGGCAGGGCGCTTCCATCCTTTTGGCCATAGTCGCCGTGGCACTCACCGTGGTGCAGGTGGAGCGTATCATCCACACTACCTATACCCTCACCACCGACGGGTGGCTCGTCATCTCGCAGGGCCGGTTCGCACGCACAAGGCGTTTCCGTGTAGGCGATATCTGGCGCATGGAGCATTGCACCCGCCTCTTCGGCCTCGTCAGTTACCTGCTCATCTGCTACGGCGACCGGCACCATGTGGCCGTGATGCCCGACAATGAAGAAGCCTTCGTGCGTGAAGTGGAGAAACGACAGAACAATCCCGGACAATGAAACATATACTACTTATATGGCTGACATGGCTTGCCGCCATGCCCCTTCTGGCTCAGACCGACTACCGCAATGAATTCTCCGTTGCCGATACGGTGTTTGCCCAAGATGTATCCACCAACAGCGACAACTGGCTCCGCCAGCGCCTGGACCGTGTGACCGACGACCCGCTGCTGCAGACCGTACAGTTGGGCATGATGGTGTACGACCTGACCGACCAGCGCCCCCTCTACCGCTGGAATGAGCGCTACCGCATGCGTCCCGCATCGGTCGAGAAAGTAATCACTTCGGTCACCGCCCTCGACATGCTGGGCACCGACTTCAAATATCACACCTACCTGCGCTATACCGGCACCCTGCAGGGCGACACCCTGCGCGGCGACCTCTACTGCATAGGCGGTTTCGACCCCACGGTGACACGCAGTACACTCGTGGCCCTGGCCGACAGTCTGCGCAGTGCCGGCATAGGCCGTATCGAGGGCCGCATACTGGCCGATAAGTCGATGAAGGACACGCTCATGCTGGGCAGCGGTTGGTGTTGGGACGATCCCAACCCCACACTCTCGCCGCTGCTCGTCGACAAGAAAGACCGCTTTGTGCAGGAGTTCCGCAGCGTGTTGGCCAGCCGTGGCTTCACGCTCGATGTGTCGGTGGGGCAGGCCCGCTGTCCGCAGGGCGCCGTTGAAGTGGCCGACATGGCCACTCCCATTCTCTTGGTGCTCGACCGTATGATGAAAGAGAGCGACAATCTCTATGCCGAGTCGATGTTCTACCAGGTGGCGGCCGGCATGCACTCCATGCCCGTGAAGGCCGCCGACGGTGAGCGCGCCGTGAAAAATCTCATCCATCGTATGGGCTACAACGCTGCACCCTATTCGATAGCCGACGGCAGCGGCCTGTCGCCCTACGACTTCCTTACCCCCGAAATCGTGGTGGCCTTTCTGCGCTATGCCTACGACCATCCCTCCTTCTTTCCCTATTTCTACCAGGCCCTGCCCATTGCCGGATGCGACGGCACCCTGCAGAACCGTATGAAGAAAGGACGCGAGCATGGCAATGTGCATGCCAAGACCGGAACGGTGACGGGTGTGAGCACCCTGGCCGGCTACTGCCGTGCTTCCAACGGCCACGAACTCTGTTTTGCCATCTTCTGCCAGGGAGCGCAGCGGGCTTCCGATGCCCGTGCCTTCCAGGACAAGGTGTGCGCCGCCCTGTGCCGGTAGTACAACAAACAACCCCCTAAAGACTATGAAAATAACCGAAACCGACGGTTGGATGCCCGTCATCACCACCCTTGCCGTGATAGAGGGCAAGGAGTGCGTCACCCTGCTCAGCCTTGACGAGGAGGGCGACTGGGTGGCCCTGGGCGACAGTGAGCCGGCCGATGACGACCTTGACGCCCTCTCCGTAGAAGAACTGCTCGCCATGGATGCCTCGCTGGCCGATGCCCCCGACCTGCAACCGGGGCAATGTGCCGTGCGCGACGGCCTTCAGAGCCCTTGGACGATAGAAGAAGAGTAACAAAAGCCGGGACGGGAAGGAAAGTCCCGGTTTTTGTGTATAATTTTCAATTTTTAACGATTTGTAGCCGTTTTGTTGGTGTTATTGACGGTTAATTGTTAACTTTGCACCCGGATTCAGGTGAGACGAAGGGCGTCAGCGCCCCGAGACTTTAAAAGGGAATCTGGTGCAAAACCAGAACAGTGCCCGCTACTGTAATCCCCATTGTTGGAAATCCAAACACGCCACTGCACCTTGCGGGAAGGCGGATTTTCAGGGGAGAGTCAGGATACCTGCCTTTATCTTAGGTAACAGCCTCTCCGGGGCCAGGGAGGTCTTATTAACATCTTAACATTTTTCTTTTTATGAAAGCAAAAGCATTTGCTTTGGCTCTGATGAGCCTTTCTGTCGGAGGTGCCGCTGCGGCCACTTTCGACGAAGACAGTGTAATCGTCCTCAATGAGGTATTTGTGGTGCACCAAAAGCCGTCGGCAGTGGGCAAACTGCCCGTTCCGCTTGAAAAAGCCCCCCTCACGGTGTCGACCGTGGCAAGACCCAAGATTGAGAATCTGAGTCTGCGCGACCTCAACGATGCGGCACGCACCATGACCGGTATCCGGCCCATCAACTCGTATGGCGGATTCCTCTACTTCACCATCCGCGGCTTCTCCGACTTTGTGCTGCTCAACGACGGTATCCGCGATGAGCGCCACAATCTCTACCAGTCGGCACCGAGCACCAGCCTCGCCTCCGTGCAGAGCGTCGAGGTGCTGAAAGGAGCCGCTTCGGTCATGTTCGGCCATTCGGCACTGGGTGGCGTGGTGAACGTGATTCACAAACAGCCTACAGCCCAGAAACATGTCAACACCGGACTCTCTATCGGCAGCTGGGGGCGCTACTCGGTCAACGGCGGTGCAAGCGGTCAGATAGCCAAGGGTGTGAACTTCCGTACCGACTTCTCCATGAGCGGCGGCGAAGGATGGCGCCACACCGACAACAAGGCCTACAATGCCTGGCTGGCACTCGACTTCCGCCTGAGCGACAACGACAAGTTGGGCTTCACCGTATCGGCCAAGGACGACTACTACGGCACAGACACCGGACAGCCCCATTTCACGGCCGATGTGTTCGACCTGAGCGGCAACAAGCAGTGGAGCGTGGGCGAGATACCCGACGCCATCAATCCGCGCACCCGTTTCAATGACC
The DNA here is from genome assembly GCA_900318915.1 of uncultured Prevotellaceae bacterium. Classification (GTDB taxonomy): domain Bacteria; phylum Bacteroidota; class Bacteroidia; order Bacteroidales; family Bacteroidaceae; genus Prevotella. Next base: position 20,225 of record ONMI01000013.1, read on the forward strand.
CCAAGGACCATCTTACCGACAAGGACCTCACCGTGGCGCTCAAGTATGTGCACCAGTTCCGCAATCCCGACTGGAAACTCACCGACCTGCTGTCATACTACTACGACGACCTCGACTACTACGCCTCGGAGGGCCTGAGCTACCTCACATCGAGCGAGCCCATCTACAAGCACTACTACATGAGCGGCGACAAGAAAACCTACATCAACACCGACTCGCTCCGTCGCACGGGCTTCCTCTTTGCCTATGAGACCAACCTGCTGCAGAACCAGCTCGAGGTGAACGGAAAAGCCATGACCGGCAATATCCGCCACGACCTGCTCTTCTCGGCCAACTACTCCAATCTGTATCTGCCCCGCTGGCGCTCATCCTACGGCTCGGCAGCATCCGGCCCCGGCAAGAACGCCATCCTCTCCGTGGTGAACCCCACGCTGAACCAGGGCGACATCCACTGCCCCTGGCAGAAGAGAAGCCTGGAGTGGGAGCAGGACTACGGCCTGCACGTGGGCGACTACATCCACTTCACCGACCAGTTTACGGTGCTGGCCTCGCTGCGCTACGACTACTTCCACCGCAATTACCAGATGGTGTACAGCGACGACAAGACCATCACTTCAAAAGACCCCAAGACCTCTGAGCACAACAACTCGCTCACCTATCGTCTGAGCGCCCTCTATGAGTTCAACGACCATATCAATGTCTATGCCTCTACCAGCAGCTTCTTTAAACCCACCCGCACCGCGGTGAGCGACGGCTACATCTATATAGACAGCGACGGAAAGAAACTCGACGGCAGTGTAAACGGCAGCATCTACAAGCCCATTTCAGGCCGCCAGTATGAGATAGGCTCGCACATCTCGTTCAGCAACCGCCTGCATGCCGACTTCGCCGCTTTCTACATCATCAAGAACAATATGGTGCAGAGCCTCGGCAAGCTGGAAGACGGCACCAATGTGTCGGGACAGGTGGGACGTGCCGACTCCAAGGGTTTGGAACTGAGCTTCGTGGCCAATCCCATCGACCCCCTCACACTGGATGCAGGCTACTCGCTCACCATCGCCAAGCTGAAAGAATTCTCCTACACCGAGTATGCCAGCAATACTCAGGCCGGCAACTATCTGCAGCATGCCCCCAAGCACATGGCCTACGGATGGGCATTCTGGGATTTCCAGCAGGCACTGAAGGGTTTGAAGGCCGGTGTGGGCTTCAACTATTCGAGCAAGGTGTATGTGAACGCCGCCAACACCATGACTTTCGACCCCTATGCCGTGTGCAACGCCATGGTGAGCTACAAGCTGAAGAACCATTGGAAGCTGCAGCTCAATGTGAACAACATTTTCGACAAGACCTACTACATGTATGCCGTCAGCACCACAGGCTATGTGCCTGAGGAAGGACGCAATGTGCGCTTCACCGCCACTTTCGAACTCTAATAGGCTCCAATGAGAATAAACCGGCTTTTTATCAAGCTGCACAGGATGCTGGGCTCCCTGCTCAGCATCCTCTTCCTCATGTGGTTTCTCACGGGCATGGTCATGATGTATCACACCTACCCCAGTGTGAGCCAGAAAGATGTGGTGAGCCATGCCGAGCGGATAGAGGCCGGCTCACTGCTCCCCGTCGACAGCCTGCCTGCCCGTGCCGAAGCCATCACTCTGGAGCGGAGAGGCAACACCGAGGTGTACCGCATGCGTATGGCCGATGAGGAGCAACTGGTGGAGGCACATACGGGCAAGGCGGCACAGCCGTTGAGCGAGGCCATGCTCCGGCAGACGGCAGCAAGGTGGGGTGGAGACCAGCCGCAGCTTCTCGACACCCTTCATGCCATCGATGTGTGGCTCATAGGCGCCATGCCTTTTCAGGAGTATCCCATCTACCACTATTCGCTGGGCGATACCCGGAAGTCAGAGGTCTATGTGTCGTCAAGAACAGGACGCGTGCTGCAGTTTACCGACCGCAGCAGCCGTTCCTGGGCTTGGGTGGGAGCCATTCCCCACTGGATATACATCACCGGCCTGCGTGCCCATGGCCGTCAGCCGTGGACCGATACGGTACTCTGGATTTCCGGTTTCGGTATCGCCATGGTAGCCTTAGGCCTCGTGGTCGGTATCCGCTCCATGGTTGTGGCACGCCGTCGGCGTCGGCTCACTCCCTATGTCAAGTCAGCTTTCAAGCTGCATCATGTGTTCGGCCTTTTCTTCGGCCTTTTCGTGCTCACTTGGATATTCAGCGGCTATATGTCGCTAGCCGATGCTCCGAAGGCAGTGTGGCCGGTGCACGATGACCATTCCGCACGACAACTCTATGCCGACACCCTGCATACCAGTCTGTTCACCCTCGACGTGAACCATGTGGCGGCTGCCTACGATGCCAGATGTGTGGAGCTGATGGAGATGGGCGGCCGACCCTTCTACCACGTATGGACGGCTGATGACGACTTCCTGGTGGATGCCGCCGACAGCACGGTGCGCACGGTGGTGCTCGACACCGCTTTCTGCCGCAATGTGGTGGAGAAGGCCTTTCGTGCCTCGTGCCCTATCAAGGCCACGGCGATGGACCGCTATGACAATTATTACGTAAGCCAGAAACATACACTCCCACTGCCGGTGATAAAAGTGGAGACCGACGATGCCGACCGTTGTGCCTACTATATCAATCCCCGCAACGGCTCCTGCCGCTATTACAACACCAATCGGCGGGCCGGCAAATGGATGTATTCGGGACTCCATGCCTTCAACACATCGTTCTTTGCCCGCCATCCCCTGTTGCGTAAGAGCCTGCTATGGCTGTTGATGCTGGGCGGCACGGTGGTGAGCGCTACAGGCGTGGTGCTCACTCTGAGGCGACTGCGTAGGAAGAAAAGCAAATGAAAGGAGCCCTTCTTCTTCTTATACGAAGTTGAGAAGGCTCTGCAGCCGGGTCTGCACTTTGGTCAGCACCCGGGCTGTCTCACCGCTCTCGTCGTGGCCCTGCTTGTCGAGTAGAGCGATGGCGCGCTTGATGAGTTTGCAGTCATCCAGCGTGAGGGGCATCTCCGTGATGGAGTAGTCGGGGTCGGCATACCGATAGTAAATCTTGTCGTACACCTCGATGGGAGCGTTGTAGCCCAACTTGTCGGACCGCATGATTTGGATGTCCATCTGCACGGTCCGGGCGCACACGCCCTTTGTGATGCCCTCCATGTCGTAGAGGGCGTCGGAGCAGGCCTCGACGAGATCGTCGAGGGTCCATCTTCTGTACCTGTTTCTCAGGCAGTTGTCAATGGTCTTGTACCTTATTAAGGCATTCTTGTTGGCAGGCATAGTAATGTTTGGTTTTAGGCATAAAAAAAAGTTGGATCGTTTCCTGGGTAAAGGATAATCCAACTTTCATGTTCGCAGTTTCTTCTATGAGAGCCGAGGTGCGTCAGGCGTCTGCATAGAGAAAAAGTTGTCTGTAATGGAGTGGGTTTCCTATATCCCGATTGTACAGTGTCTCAAATCTTTTATTGTCACGAAGCATGTGTTCGAAGTTGCGGTAACTCCGACTTGGTGTCAATGCTATGTGATCTGTCTGTCTCATCTTTATAGGATACAGGTGGCTTGAAAGTGCCTTTTTCAGGCAATTGCGCTGCAAATATACGTTTTTAGTGCGAAATCTTTTTGCGTAGAAGAAAAAAATCAAGAAAAAAGCGAAAAAAAGACGGCCATGGACCGATGACTTCTTTTGCATCGTCCATGGCCGGCCATTTGCGGTATAATAAGAATGCTTATTCCTGACGGTAGGCGTCGAGGTCGTCGGCCTTGTAGTTCTTCACAAAGGCGAAGTGGCCGGCGCAGTCGGCCTCGGCATGGCGCACGTACACCTGTGCACTCTTGGCGAAGAGCTCGGGAGCGCGGCTGGCGTCGAGCAGGATGAGCAGCGACATCACGATGTCGCCGGTCATCTCATACAGACGGCGGGCCAGGAAGTCCTGCATCTCCTGATTGCCGGCTTCCTTCACCAGGGCCAGCGCCTCCTCATACTGGGCCACGAGTGCCTCCACACGCGTCTTCAGCGGCTGCATCTCGGCCGATACCTCCTCGGCCAGCATCTCCTTGATGATGTTGAGATAGGTGCCGTTGGTGATGTAGCGCACGGCGGCCACCACCTGCAGCTGCGTGGTTCCCTCGTAGATGGAGAAAATGCGGGCGTCGCGGAACAGACGCTGGCTCTTGTACTCCATGATGAAGCCCGAACCACCATGAATGCTGATAGCGTCGTAGGCGTTCTGGTTGGCATACTCCGAGTTCATACCCTTGGCCAGCGGTGTGAAAGCGTCGGCCAGGCGGGTGTAGCGCTTCAGCTCCTGACGCTCCTCGGCGGTGAGCTTGCGGTCGCGCTGTATGTCCTCAAGGCATTTGTAGATGTCCACGTAGCGGGCGGTCTGGTAGAGCAGCGATCGGCCGGCATCGAGCTTGGCCTTCATGCGGCTGAGCATGTCGTAGACAGCAGGGAAGTGGATAATCTTCTGTCCGAACTGTGCACGTTCGCGGGCATACTTCAGACCCTCGTTGTAAGCCTCCTGCTCCACACCCACGCTTTGGGCGGCAATGCCCAGGCGGGCACCGTTCATCAGGGCCATCACATACTTGATAAGTCCCAGGCGGGTGCTGCCGCAGAGTTCAGCCTTGGCGTTTTTGTAGGTGAGCTCGCAGGTGGGGCTGCCATGGATACCCAACTTGTGCTCAATGTGGCGCACGTCGACACCGCCGTTGCGTTTGTCGTAGATGAACATCGACAGGCCGCGGCCGTCCTTGGTGCCCTCCTCAGAGCGGGCCAGCACCAGGTGGATGTCGCTGTCGCCGTTGGTGATGAAGCGCTTCACGCCGTTCAGGCGCCAGCACTGCTCCTTCTCGTCGTAGGTGGCCTTCAGCATCACACGCTGCAGGTCGCTGCCGGCGTCGGGCTCGGTCAGGTCCATCGACATGGTCTCACCGGCGCACACGCGCGGAATGTACTTCTTGCGCTGCTCCTCATCGCCGAACTCATAGAGGGTGTCGATACAGCTCTGCAGGCTCCAGATGTTCTGGAAACCGGCATCGGCGGCCGAGATGACCTCTGAGAGCATGGAGAAGGTTACGTTGGGCAGGTTCAGACCACCGTAACGGCGGGGCATCGAAACGCCCCATAAGCCGGCCTTGCGGGTAGCGTCGAGGTTCTCCACTGTCTTCGAGGCGTAGATCATGCGGCCGTTCTCCAGATGCGGACCTTCCAGGTCTACGCTCTCCGAGTTGGGCTCGATGATGTTGGCGGCCACATCGCCTGTTATCTCCAGTATCTGCTTGTAGTTCTCGATGGCATCCTCGTAGTCGACGGGTGCATCGTCATGCTCTTTTGCATCGGCGTAGTCCTTCTCTTTCAGGTCTACGATGCGCTTCATCAGCGGATGATCCAGGTGAAACGCTATCTCGGGATGATCGCTATAATAGTTTGCCATAATTCTTTCTTATTTGTTTTCTTGATTCTTCTTTTTAATTCTCCCTCCTAATCTTCCTCCGAAGATGCAGCCACATATTGTTGCACAAAGTGACATGAGAGAGGCTAATTCTATATTGCCTGCCGAATTAACGAAATAACCAGCAACAAGAAATGCCACAGCCCCTAAAAGGAGGAGATAATCCAATGCTTTCACCTTACTTCGAGTTCTGCTTATAGTATTTAATCAACTTTGGAACGACTTCCTCCACGGTGCCTACAATCACATAGTCGGCAATCTTGTTGATGGGAGCATCCGGATCGCTGTTGATAGAGATGATGATACCCGAGTCCTGCATGCCGGCGATGTGCTGAATCTGTCCGGAGATACCGCAGGCGATATACACCTTAGGATGCACGGTCACACCCGTCTGACCAATCTGACGGTCGTGGTCGAGCCATCCGGCATCTACGGCAGCACGGCTTCCGCCTACTTCACCATGAAGTACCTTGGCCAACTTGAACAACATGTCGAAGTTCTCCTTCGAGCCCATGCCGTAGCCGCCGGCCACCACGATGGGAGCACCCTTCAGGTTGTGCTTGGCAGCCTGCACCTCGTGTGTGAGCACTTTCACTACGCCTGCCACGGTCATGTCGACATACTTCGACACCTCCGGGTAGACTACCTCTTTGCGGCATTCACCTTCGTAAACAGCCTTCTGCATCACGCCGCTGCGCACGGTAGCCATCTGCGGACGGTGCTCGGGGTTCACGATGGTGGCCACGATGTTGCCACCGAAAGCAGGACGAATCTGATAAAGCAGGTTGTCGTATACCTTTCCTTCTTTCTTGTTCTCGAAAGAACCAATTTCCAATTCTGTGCAGTCGGCTGTAAGGCCGCTGGTGAGCGACGAGCTCACACGGGGACCGAGGTCGCGACCGATAACGGTAGCGCCCATAAGGCAAATCTGCGGCTGCTCCTCCTTGAAGAGGTTGACGATAATGTCGGTGTGGGGAGCCGATGTGTAGGGGAACAGTCCCTCGCCGTCGAAAACAAACAGCTTGTCAACGCCGTAGGGCAGAATCTGATCTTCCACCTTGCCCTTGATGCCGGTGCCAATGACCACGGCATGGAGTTCCACATTCAATTGATTGGCCAACTTGCGGCCCTTGGTCAACAGTTCCTGGGAAACTTCCTGAACCTGTGTGCCTTCAATCTCGCAATATACAAATACGTTGTTCATATTTTCGTTTATTAGCCAATAATCTTTTCTTCGAGTAATTCCTTAATCATTCCTTCAATGTCGGCATCGCTGCTGGTGAGTGTCTTCGACTCCTTTGCCTGGAACACAATGTTCTTCACGGCCTTCACCTTCGTGGGCGAACCGGCGAGACCACACTGGTTGGGATCTCCGTCCACATCGGCCACCGACCACTGGTTCAGCGTCAGATAGGGGCGCTCCTCATAAAGGTAGTCGTAGGCTGTGCCTTCGGCGGGTCGTTCCATCGGGCAGGTAGCGCGCTTGTACTTCATCACGAGCTTGGCATTCTGCGGACGGCATGGAGCGGCACTACCGTTCACGGTTATCACCACGGGAAGCGGAGCCTCGACGGTCTCCACGCCACCATCGATGACGCGGCGGATCAGCGCTTTGCCATCTTCCACCTTCAGTATCTCCTCGGCGTAGGTAACTTGGTTCAGACCCAGTTTCTGAGCCACCTGCGGACCCACCTGGGCCGTATCGCCGTCGATGGCCTGACGGCCGCCAATCACGATGTCCACATCGCCAATCTTCTTGATGGCAGTGGCCAGGGCATACGAGGTGGCCAGTGTGTCGGCACCTGCAAACAGACGGTCGGTAAGCAGCCAACCCGTATCGGCACCGCGGTACAGACCCTGACGGATAATCTCACCGGCACGGGGAGGACCCATCGTGAGCACACCCACGGTAGAACCCGGATGCTGTTCTTTCAGACGGAGCGCCTGCTCCAATGCGTTCAAATCCTCGGGATTGAAGATGGCGGGCAGTGCGGCGCGGTTGACGGTGCCTTCGGCAGTCATGGCATCCTTGCCCACATTTCTGGTGTCGGGTACTTGCTTGGCAAGCACAACAATTTTCAAACTCATAGAAATGATATTAATAATGTAAAGTTTAAATCACTAAAAACAAAAGCGATATCGTCATCGCTTTTACCAAAAGCGGTGCAAAGGTACACTTTTTTCAGTGCTTAGCAAAATATTCAACACTAATTTGCACAAATCGGCTCTTAATGTGCACATTTTCGCTTTTTTGTGCAATGCGATAGGACTGATAAACGCGTTTTCTGCACTTTTTTTGCCCTTTTTCATGGCATTGTGGGCTAATATCCGTATTTTTGTGGTTTAGAAATGATAGACAGAGCTACCATAGACCGGATTATGGACACCGCCGACATTGTCGACGTGGTGTCGGAGTTTGTGTCGCTGCAGAAGCGCGGCACCAGCTACAAAGGACTGTGTCCCTTCCACGACGACCGCACCCCGTCCTTCTCCGTGTCGCCCTCAAGGGGCGTTTACAAGTGCTTCGCCTGCGGCAAGGCCGGCAATGCCGTCAACTTCATCATGGAGCACGAGCAGATGACCTATGTGGAGGCGCTGAAATGGCTTGCACACAAATACAACATCGAGATAAAGGAGCGTGAGCTCTCCAGCGAAGAGAAAAAGCAGCAGAGCGAGCGCGAGAGCGTGCTCATCGTCAATGAGTGGGCCGCCGACTACTATGAGCAGATTTTGCACAACGACCCCGACGGGAAGGCCATCGGCATGCAGTATTGGCGCAAGCGCGGTTTCAGAGATGATGTGATACAGCGCTTCCGGCTCGGATTCGCCCCCGTGCGGCGCGATGCGCTGCCCAGAGAAGCGCTCGCCAAAGGTTACAAGGCCGAGTATCTCACGGCCAGCGGACTGTGCGGCCAGCGTGAGAACGGCGAGCTCTACGACCGCTTCGCCGGCAGGGTCATCTTCCCCTGGTTCACCGTGAGCGGCAAGGTGGTGGCCTTTGGCGGTCGCTTGCTCGACGCACGTACCAAGGGGGTGAGTCAGAAGTATGTCAACTCGCCCGATTCGCCTGTCTACCACAAGGACCATGAACTTTACGGCATCTACCAGGCCAAGAAAGCCATTGCCAAGTACGACTGTGTGTACATGGTGGAGGGCTACACTGATGTCATCAGCATGCACCAGTGCGGCATAGAGAATGTAGTGGCCAATTCGGGCACCGCGCTCAGTGTGCACCAGATACGGCTGTTGCACCGCTTCACCTCCAACATCGTGCTGCTCTACGACGGTGACGAGGCCGGTATCCATGCCGCCATGCGCGGTACCGACATGCTCCTGGCCGAGGGCATGAATGTCAGGGTGCTGCTGCTGCCCGACCAGGAAGACCCCGACAGTTTCGCCCGCAACCATACGGCGGCCGATTTCAGGGCCTATATCGAGGAGCACCAGACCGACTTCATGGAGTTCAAGACGCGTGTCATGCTCCAGGGCGTGACCGATCCGGTGAAACGCTCCGAGGCCATCAACAGCATCGTGAAGAGCATCTCCGTGATTGAGGACCCCATCAAGCGGGCCTCGTTCATCAAAGACTGCTCACAGCGCATCGGCATAGCCGAGCAGACCCTCATCCGCCAGATGAACCGCTTCATCCTGCAGGGCAAGGAGCAGGAATACCGCGACAAACAGCGTAGAGAGCGCCAGGAGCAGCAAACCGAGGCCGGGACGGTCCAGACACCGGGCGGCCCCATGCCCACTGTGGCCCAACAGACTCCTGCTGCCCCGTCCATCAACCAGGTGGAATATATGATTGTGCAGGAGGTGGTAAGGCATGGCGAGCTGGTGATATTCCATGATGTGGAACTCGACGACGGGCAGGTAGCCAATCTGACGCTCGCCGAATATGTGAATGAAGACCTGAAACTCGACGGGCTCCAACTCAACAACGCCTTATGCCGGCAGATGCTGAGCGAGGCGGTGGAACATGCCCACGAACCCGATTTCGTGGCCTCGCGCTACTTCTCCCTCCATCCCGATGTGGAGGTGAGCAAACTGGGCACACAGATGGCCACCGACCAGGTGCACGTGTCGGAAAGTCTGAAGCTCAAACCTACTGAAGAGCAGATAGCCAACCATATACAGCACATGCTGAGCGATTTCCGACTGGAGTTTGTGAACCAGCGGCTCAAAGAACTGAAAAACGCCCTGCTCACTACCAAGGATGAGCAACTGCTCAAGCAGCTGCAGGAAGAGTATATGAAAGTGCTGCAGTTGAGAACCGAATTTGCCAAACGACTCGGACGAATCGTCTGAACAACCCAATGCCTATTATGATGGATTTCCTCAATAGAAAGAAACGAAGCGGACACGATGCCAACACACTGCCCTATGGCAAGGAGCACACCCGCCGGATAATGGCGATAGCCAACAAGGTGCTGCGCAATCTCAACTGCCAGGGCAAGTGGAGCGACGCCGGCAACAACCGTGTGCTCGATTACGTGTTTCAGGCCGGCAATTTCCGGCTCTATGTCAACGAGTCGTCGCCCTATGCCAATCTCACCTATCCTGTGTTCTTCTCCACACCGATGGAGAATCTGAATCTTATTCGCTCGCTGTGTAACCAGACCAATATCAATACCGACCAGACCAAGGTAATCTACACCCTCAACGAAGAGGAGTCTGAAATCGATGTGCACATCGTCTCGTCAGTCTATCTGGAAGAGAAGAACGCACAGGCCGTGCTGGTAAGGAACATGACCGATGCCTTCCAGTGGCATACCGCTTTTGTGAGAAAATTCGAGTCGATGCTCGATGAGCAGAAAAAAGCCAAGACCGACGACCTGGAGGCCTCCAACAATGAGTTCAACCGCGAGTTGTTCCTCCTGCGACAGCAGGAGATGCGGCGGCAAACCTCCGGAGAGTGGAGAACCAATGATACCGACTGCATCAGCCTGGGACAGTTCCTCGACAAGGCGCTGTCGATTATCGGCATCACGCCCGTGTCGCTGCGGCTCTTTGCCGAAGACACCACCGAGGTCTACACTGATAATGTCCTGGAGTTTGACCTTGCCCGTGCCATCTGCCCAACTGACGGCCCTGTAAGGAAAAAAGCCATCCTGAGTCTCGTCTACACCGCTGAGGCCCAGCCTGGCAAGGAGCAGTGGCTCACCCTGCAGCTCAACTTCGAGGGCGATGACCGCCACACCGTGTGGTTCCGTGTGGCCTGCTCGTCGGCTCCTCTCGGTGCCGACCGCCAGCACCATGGTCCGCAGTTCACTCCCGTCAGTGTGCTCATGGCCTATGACAAGGTGTCGGTGAAGCAATGGACCGATGAGTTCAACTATATGTGGCAGGATGCCGTCGACAAAGCCGCCAAAGGCGACACCGACTCGCTTTCCGAGGAGCAGAAGCTGATATGGATGGTCGAGGAACCCAAGATGGCAGAGTTGCTCTACAGAGGTCACAAGTTTTTTGTATCGGGCCGTTACTACGAGGCACTGCTCTATCTGGAAAATGCCTACTGGCGCATACAGAACTCCTACGAGAGCCTCTCCTCGCAGAATCGCGACGCCTTCTTCGAGGTGGGCTATATGGTGGGCTTCTGCTACAGCGAGCTGCACCAGTATACCCGCGCCCACTACTATCTGGAGATTATCGACCACCTGCACCGGGTGAAGTATACCCAGGAATATGTCAATGCTATGGTCAATATGGGCGACTTCCGGGCCCTCAGCATGGTGGAAGACCTGCTTAAGAAAATGGAGGAACGGCTGCAGGACGACGATGAGCCGGAGGGTTTCCTCCTTTCGTTCGTGGCCTTCCTGCGCAGAAGGAAAGCCTATCTCCTGGTGGAGCACCAACGTCTGGAAGAAGCCAAGACACTTCTCAACGCTATGCTCAACGACCCGGCCTGTCATGATTTCGCCATCAATGAGCTGGCGTATATCCAACGGATGGAAAAAAAAGAATAATATAGAAAGATGGTGCTCGACTGGTTTGGCATATTGTCGATAGTGAACATGGTGTTGGCCTTCATGGTGGCCATCCACCTGCTCATGGACAACCGTTCGCCGTCGACCACACTGGCATGGCTGCTCGTGCTCTCGTTTCTGCCTTACGTGGGTATCGTCATCTATTTCTTCTTCGGCGAGAACACACGCAAGAAGCGTATCATCAGCAAGAAGAGCCTCGACCAACTGTCGCGGCGCTCCATGCTGAGCTATGTGGAGCAGAAAGAGCTGAATGTGCCCGACGACACCCAGACCCTGACCCGTCTCTTCTTCAACCAAAACTATGCCCTGCCCTTCAGAAACAACAAGGTAGAGGTCTTCACCAATGGCTATGAGTTCATAGCGGCCCTGCTCCGGAGCATTGGTCAGGCGAAATCGCACATCCACCTTGCCACCTATATTTTCGAGGACGACCCCCTGGGGCGCCTTGTGGCCGATGCCCTCATCGAGAAAGCCCGCCAGGGGGTGGAGGTCAGGGTCATCTACGATGCCGTGGGCAACTGGCGGGTGCCGAGCCGTTTCTTCGAGCGGCTGCGTGAGGAAGGAGTCGACACCCATGCCTTCATGCCGGTAAGGTTTCCCGCCTTCACCCGGCGCATCAACTACCGCAACCACCGCAAGATATGTGTGGTCGACGGGCATACGGGCTTTATCGGCGGCATGAATATCGCCCTGAGATATGTGAAGGGGCAGAATGGTGCCCCATGGCGCGACACCCACCTGATGATTAAGGGCAGCGGGGTGTACGGGCTGCAGTGTGCCTTTCTGGTCGACTGGTATTTTGTAGACGGCACGCTCATCAGCAATAAAAACTATTACCCTGTCACGCCCTGGCATTTCAGCAACAACTGCATTGCCCAGGTGGTGACGAGCAGTCCGCTCAGTCCCTGGCCGGAGATGATGCAGGGATATACGAAAGTTATCCTGCAGGCACGCCGCTATGTGTATATCGAGACACCCTATTTCCTGCCTACAGAACCCGTGCTCACCGCCCTGCAGACCAGTGCGCAGGCGGGTGTTGATGTGCGGCTCATGATACCCTACGAACCCGACTCACGCATCGTGGGTCTGGCGGGCAGGTCGTTTGTGAGCGAGGCCGCCGAGGCAGGGGTGAAGGTGTATTATTATAAGGAAGGATTCAATCACTCCAAACTTCTGATTGTGGACGACAGGTTGTGCAGTTGTGGCTCAACGAATGTCGACTTCAGAAGTTTTGAGAACAATTTCGAGGCCAATGTCTTCTTCTACGACGAGGCACTGACTGTGAGGATGCGGAAGGTGTTTGAGGACGACATCACCCGGTGCGTGGGCGATGATGAAGTGATAGACGACCCGTCGTTCCTAAGTCGTATCACGGCTTCGGTGGCCAGGCTCTTCTCACCCCTGCTCTGATGCTCCGGCGTCGGCCGTCCCGTCATCGGCACGGAACAGGCTGAAATTGACGCTGCCGTACTCGCGGTGCTCCACAAACTGCGGAAGCTGTGAGAAGTCGTTGTGTTTGCCGTGTTCGAAAACAAACACGCCGCCAGGCGCCAACAGGTGGTTGTCGAGTATCAGGGAAGGAATCTCCGGCAACCGCTCCAGTGCATAGGGCGGGTCGGCGAAAATGAAGTCGAACTGCTGGTGGCAGCTGCGCAGGAACCTGAACACATCGCCCCGTATGGCTACACAGTTGTCGCATCCTATCTTCTTCAGACATTGCTTGATGAAAGCGTGGTGGTCGCGGTCGGCCTCTACGCTCACCACCTGCGCACAGCCGCGCGAGAGCAGTTCGAGCGTGATGCTGCCGGTGCCGGAGAAAAGGTCCAGGGCGGTGGCGTTCTCAAAGTCGAGATAGCCGTTGAGTACATTGAACAGGTTCTCCTTGGCAAAATCGGTGGTGGGACGAGCCTTGAAGGAGCGTGGTATGTCGAAGTGGCGGCCTTTGTAGCGGCCTGTGATGATTCTCATGAGGTTCTCCGGGTTAGGGTGACGGCAGGGTTCAGTATTCCAGGTCGGCCAGCGCCTGTAAGTCGGCGGGCAGCGGCTTGCACGAGGCGGCCATTTTGCCGGCCAGCGGTTCGATGGTGTCGAAGAAGGGCCGGCGCAGATACATCCGTATGCGTTCGCTGAGCCACCGCCGGTTCAGCACGTCGCCTATCATGTGCAGTTCGTCTTTCTCGCTGTCCAGCTTCATCTGGCTCCAGGTGTAGAGGATGAAGTAAAGGGCGTCGTGCTCGTTGTCTACCTTGAAGTTGTTGGCGAAGACAAAACGGTTGCGGCTGAAGGAAAAGACATCGATACGCTCGTCGTGGAAGTAGGCGAAGAGCTTGCGGCGGTTCTTGCCCTGCTCATGGCGGTGCAGGTAGCGCCACACCGGCACGGTGGTGGGGAGTATCTGGTAGTGGTCGGTGTGGTCGCCTATCACGGTGAGAATATCTTTCTCTATGGCATAGACGGCCGCGCAGTGCAGTTCAGGCAGGTCGATGTGGGCCTTGAGGTGGTGTTCATAGCCTTTGTACACATGGTCGAACAGCGAGGAGCTGTCGGCCTCGTGAAATTCCTCTTCGGGCACGAGCATGGTGGGGGTGTCGGCCAGCAACTGTATGCCGGTGAAGGGCTGCTGCAGGAGAGGGCACGTCTTGAAAGCCTCGCGCAGGTTGGCCGTCGCCGACATGCCGCTCTTGCGGATGAAGGTGGCTGTCTCGGCGGCGGTGATGCGTTCGGCGTAGGGTTGCGAGATGAGTATCTCGCTCGTTCCGATGCGCAGCATCAAGGTGTCGCTGCGCGGGGTAAGGGAGGTAGATGGTGCTGCCATGTCTTTTCAGTTTCAAGCTGCAAATTTAGTCATTTTATCCCGTATGGCCGATAGGTTTTTGAAGAAACTTGCAGTTTTCACGCTCAGCGAAGTCCGGCGGCCTTTTCCTTGAAGGCAATCTCCACGATGCGCAGCTCGTTGCGGCTGTCCTGTCCGTTCTTGGCTTTGAAGAGGTCCAATTCGCCGGCTGCCGGCTCCGCCACCTCTACGATGCCGCCGAAGGCATCCTCGTCGTGGCTGCTTCCTTTCAGCCGCAAGGTGAAGGTCTGCGTGCTGACGGGCTTCACTTTCAGGTGTATGTAGCCAAGGCTCTTCTCGGTGTCGCCGCTCCAGATGAGCTGGTCGCCGGCGTATATCTCGAGCGGATAGCTGCGCATGCGCCATCCGGTGAGTTTCATGCATATCTCCTCAATCATGGCGGGCCGCTCCAGCTGGTAGGTAATCCAGGCGGTAGAGGCACGGCCGTCGTTTTTCCATTCCGACAGCTCGTTGTCGTCGTAGCTGTTGGCAGCGTGGTCACCGTCGAAACCGGCCTGGGCCGAGGCGATGGGCACATCGGTGTAAAGGTCAGTGTAGGAGGGAGTGGAGGGCGTCTCGCCGCGGTCCAGCCGTCCCTTCAGTGTGAGCTGGGGCAGATAGAGACTCAGTCCGTCGCGCTGGTCGATGGGGTAGGTGTGCAGGGTGAGGCTGGTGGCGGGCAGTCCCTCGGCGGTGGCCGTGAGGAGGATGTCGCCGCTGCGGGTGGTGGAGCGGAGCAGGATGCGGTTCACGCCGCATTCCACGGGCAGTGCCGTGGCCCCCACATAGTTGTCGGAGATGTTTTTTGTGGCGGCGGCGTCGAGCAGGCCGGTGCGGGGGTTGGTATCGGGCCGTTGCAGGGCTTTGTTGTCGCGGGTGGCGATACCGCCTATCCACTGCCCCTCGCCCTGCAGGGAGAACTGCACGAGGCGGTCGTCGAGCGGATAGCGGCGGCCTTCACGGTCCACCACCTCCACTTCCACGAGCACCATGTCGGCACCGTCGGCCTTGGTGCCCTCCGGATTCTCGATGGCATGCATCCGCAGGGCATAGGGCTCGCCTGCTGTCTCCAGGCGGTGGCGGCTGCCGTTGGAGGCCACGGCCTCCAGCAGACCCGGTTCGTAGCGCACGCTGTCGAAGGTGAAAAGGTATTGGTACTGCCGTTTTCCCTTGCCCAGTGAGCGTCCGTTGAGCTGCAGTTCCACTTCATCGGCATTCGACACCACATAGACGGGTTTCACTGTGCCGGCCTCATAGTTCCAGTGGCCGATGATATGGGTGTGCGCCTTTTCTGGCTCCACCCAACCGTCCCACATCACCTGGTGGGCATAGAAGGCGTCCTTGGCTATGCGCATGGGGTCAGTCACACCGCTCATGCGGTAGTTCGACTCGCCGCGGTGGTGGGTATTGGTGTCGGAGAACACGATTTTCACGCCGCCGTTGCTCACGCGGGTGCCAGTTCCGGGGCGCACCTGCCAGTAGTCGTACCAGCGGCGCACCATCTCGATGGCCATTTGGTCCATATTGTGGTTGTATTCATGAGCCGGCTTGCCGCGGTAGAGCGGTCCGTCGCCCTCGGCATGGTAGGGGTAGCTCCATCCGTCCCAGTATTTGCGCAGTCCCTCGTCGCGGCAGTATTCCATGGCCCACATGGGGTGTTTGTGCGATTTGTTGATGTAGAGCATCTCGCCGCCATATTCGGCCTCGTCGATGTCGAGCATCTCGCGGCTGCCGATGGCACGACCGCCGTGCGGGTCATAGGTGTCGCGCAGGCCTTTCATCTCCTGCATGTGCTCGCGCGAGATGCTCTCGTTGCCGCATTCATAGAAAAGGATAGAAGGGTTGTTGCGGTTGTAGATGATAGCATCGCGCATCAGGGCCACACGCTGCTGCCAGCGGGGGCCCTCCACGTCTTTCTCCGCATCGCCGGCCGGCATGGCCTGGATGAGTCCCACGCGGTCGCACGACTCAATGTCCTGCTTCCAGGGCGTGACGTGCATCCAGCGCACCAGGTTGCCGTTCGACTCCACCATGAGTCCGTTGCTGTAGTCGCTCAGCCAGGCCGGCACGCTCAGTCCCACACCGGGCCACTCGTTGCTGGTGCGCTGGGCATAGCCGTGCATCATGAGCACACGGTCGTTGAGCCAGGTCTTGCCCTCGCCAAACCGCGTCTTGCGGAAGCCGGTGCGGATGACGACCTCGTCGTCCGAAGCGTTGAGACTCAGAGGCTTCGGGTCGGCATCGCCCTCGGTCTCGGACAAGAATGTCTTCACGGTATAGAGATATCCGTAACCCCAGGACCAGAAGTGCAGGCCCTGCAGCTTGTCCTGTATATGTACGGTGCGGGTCTCGCCTGGTTGCAATGTCACAGGCTGGCCCGCTATGATGGCTGTCAGTGTGTTGTCGGCCGTCAGCACACGGGCGAAGAGGCGGAAAGTGCGCGGCCGCGCATCCTCATTGCGCACCTGCGACTCGATGTGTACCACGGCCTTCCGGCCGGGGATGTCGTAGTCGGTGGCGTAGACATAAGTGCCTGTGGTGCCGAGGGTGCTGTAGAGAGGCAGGGTCTGATAGAGCAGGCCAGTAATGTGCAGGTAGAGGTTCTTGGGCAGTCCGCCGTAGTTGGCATTGAAATTGCGGTCGTTCCACTGGTAGGGACTGTCGTACTCCCTGGAGCGGTAGCGCCAGTTGTTGTCGCAGCGCACAGCCAGCACATTGTCGCCTTTTTTTACAAAGGGAGTGAGGTCGAAACCGCAGGCCATCACTCCGTTCTCGGTGAAGCCCACCTGGTGGCCGTTGAGATAAACATCGGCACACTGACGGGCACCCTCCATCTCGAGAAACACCTTGCGTTGGCGGATGTCCTTCAGCTTGAAGTGCTTGCGGTACCAGCACACGGTGTCGGTATGGTCCACAATGTCGCGCCCGAAGGCCTCATGGCCGTTGAATGCGTAGGGTAGGGTGACCTGCTGCCAATGGCTGTCGTCAAAGCGGGGCTGTTTGGCTTCGGGTGTGTCGCCGATGCTCAGCCGCCATCCGCTGTTGAAGTTGTATTTCTTGCGGTCTACGGCATGGCCTGCGGCTATTCCAAGGAAAAGGAAGCAAACAAGGAGGAAGAACGTCTTTCTCATATAAAAATGGTTTGTCTACAAAAGAATCATGGTTTGACTACAAATGTACAAAAATATCTCAATTTCGTACTCTTTTCGTACCTCAAACTGGATGAGCAATCAAAAAACATAGCTATTTTTGCAAAAAACAAAACACGGCAATATGAAAAACGTAAGGAAATTTTTACTTGTAGTAGTATTTATAGGTGTGGCCATTGCCGCACAGGCCCAGAACGACCGTGAAATCATTCCGGTAGACTGGAAAGGGATAGAGAAGCTGGCCAAGAAGAATCCGGAGAAGATCAAGGAGCAGGTGGCAAGACTCTCTGCGGAGCAACTGGATACGGCCATGACATGGGAGGAACGCATCGTGGCCTATTACGGCCAGTCGTATATCACTCCCTTTACCGACCATAATGAAGGGCGCGACCTTGACAAACTGTATCGTGACAGCAAGTATGAAGAATGCCTGGCCGCCTCGAAAAAGCTGCTTGAGAAAAACCCGGTGAGCATGAAGGCACTCTTCAATGCCGCCATGGCCATATCGCAAATGCTGAATGACTCGACCCGCCATTATGATGTCACACTCAAGGAAGGACAGGTCTACTACAACCGCCTGTCGCGCATCTTCAACACCATCGCCACCACAGGCTATGGCACCAAGGAGCATCCCTTCTTTGTGACGGCCGTCTCCGACGAGTACCTGTTCATGCGCTATTATCTTGAGATATGGGAGATCAAGTCACAGTTTCTGGAGGGATGCTGCGACGGGTTTGAACTGGGCGAGATAAGCGAATACTACACGCGTCCGGACATTTACTTTGAGATAACGCGTGTGCTCCAACTGGAAAGTGAAATGCTGCAGGGCAAGTAGTGGGGTAGGGGCTTTCTAAACTTTTTCGGCAAAATCTTGCATATCTCGTTTTTTTTTGAGAACTTTGCGTGGATTTTGCCGTCCTGCCAAGGACGGGGAAAAGTTATAGAAAACTTATACAAACTGACAAAAGAAAATGACACAGACTATTCTTGCTATTGCCGGCCGACCGGGCCTCTACAAACTGGTTTCGCGCGGCAAGTCTAATTTTATTGTCGAGTCGCTCGACGAGTCGCACAAACGCATACCCGCATTCGCTACCGACCGCATCACCAGCCTGGCCGACATCACCATGTATGCCGAGAGCGACAATGTGCCCCTGATGACGGTGCTGGCCTCCGTGCGCGACAAGGAGGAGGGCAAGGTGTGCTCCATCGCCTACAAGAAATGCAAACCCGCCGAGCTGAAGGAGTATTTCGCTCAGATTCTGCCCGACTTCGACCGCGACCGCGTGCACGACAGCGACATCCGCAAACTGCTCAGCTGGTACGACATCCTGGTAAAGGCCGGCATCACCGACTTTGAGGAGGAGATGAAACCCACTGACGGCGACAATGTGGACGACCGCCTGAAAGAGAACGAAGAAGCCTGATAAATCTGCAAAACCCCATATACCATGAATATCGTAGAAAGATTCCTGCAGTACACCAAGTTCGACACCCAGTCGAGCGAGGAGTCGCAAACCGTGCCCAGCACCCCGAAGCAACTTGTCTTCGCCCAGTATCTGAAAGAGGAGATGGAGCGTGAGGGGCTCACCGATGTGGAGATGGACGAGAAAGGCTATCTCTACGGCACCCTCAAGGCCAATACGAAGAAGGAGATACCCACCATCGGCTTTATCTCCCACTACGACACCAGCCCCGACTGCAGCGGTGCCGGCATAAAGGCGCGTGTGATAGAACACTACGACGGTGGCGACATAGAGCTCTCACCGGGCATCATCTCCTCGCCTGCCAAGTTTCCCGAACTCTCTGCCCATAAGGGTGAGGACCTCATTGTGACCGACGGCACCACGCTGCTGGGCGCCGACGACAAAGCCGGCATAGCCGAGATTATGCAGGCCATGTGCTTCCTGCGCGACCACGATGAGATAAAGCATGGCGACATACGTGTGGGCTTCAACCCTGACGAGGAGATAGGTATGGGCGCCCATCACTTCGATGTGGAGAAATTCGGTTGCGAGTGGGCCTACACTATCGACGGTGGTGACCTGGGCGAGCTGGAGTATGAAAACTTCAATGCCGCAGGTGCCAAAGTGCGTTTCAAGGGCGTGAGTGTGCATCCGGGCTATGCCAAGGGCAAGATGATCAATGCCAACCGGGTGGCCGCTGAGTTCGCAGCCATGCTGCCCGCCGACGAGACCCCGGAGACCACCGAGGGCTACCAGGGTTTCTACCACCTGCTCGGCATACAGGCCAATATCGAGAAGGCACAGCTCTCCTACATCATCCGCGACCACGACCGCGCCCGTTTCGAGCAGCGCAAGGTGTT
This sequence comes from uncultured Prevotellaceae bacterium, assembly GCA_900318915.1. Classification (GTDB taxonomy): domain Bacteria; phylum Bacteroidota; class Bacteroidia; order Bacteroidales; family Bacteroidaceae; genus Prevotella. The sequence continues at coordinate 39,996 of ONMI01000013.1, forward strand.
CATCCGCGAGTGTGCCGAGAAAATCAACGAGAAGTACGGTGCCGGAGTGTGCGAGATAGAGGTGAACGACCAGTATTACAACATGAAGGAGAAGATAGACCCCAACATGCATGTGATAGACCTCGTGCTCAAGGCCATGCAGGAGTGTGGCGTGCCCTCGAAGGTGATGCCCATCCGTGGCGGCACCGACGGTGCTCAACTATCGTTCAAGGGCCTTCCCTGTCCGAACATCTTCGCCGGCGGCGTCAATTTCCATGGACCTTACGAGTTTGTCTCCATTCAGGTCATGGAGAAGGCCATGCAGGTGATAGTGAAGATATGTGAGCTTACGGCCGGGTACAACGACTAAGCGAAACAACAGGCAAACTGCTCTCCTTCACCACCGAAGTGAGGGCAGTTTTTTTTTCAAAACAGTAATAATATGGCAGACATACCTCCCATTGTGATTGACCTCGCCCAGATATTGGTAGTGGCGGGCATAGTGACCATCGTTTTCAAAAAACTGAAGCAGCCCTTGGTGTTGGGTTATATTGTGGCAGGCTTTCTTGTGAGCACCCACATGCCCTATACGCGCTCGGTGGTGGATGCGGAGAACATCGAAATATGGGCCAATATCGGTGTGATGTTCCTCCTTTTCTCCCTGGGACTGGACTTCTCCTTCAAGAAGATTCTCAAGATGGGAGCGGCACCGGTCATTGCCGCCTGCTCCATCATCTTCTGCATGATGTCGCTCGGCATCGTGGTGGGGCATCTCTTCGGATGGAAGCAGATGGACTGTATCTTCCTGGGAGGTATGCTGGCCATGAGCTCCACGACCATCATTTACAAGGCCTTCGACGACATGGGCCTGCGCCAGCAGCAGTTTGCCGGCATGGTGATGAGTGTGCTCATACTGGAAGACATCCTGGCCATCGTCTTGATGGTGATGCTGTCGGCCATAGCCGGCGGTGGCAATCCCGACAGCGGCGAGATGCTCCTCAGTGTGCTCAAGATTGTCTTCTTCCTGGTGCTGTGGTTCGTGGTGGGCATCTTCCTCATCCCGCTCATCCTGCGGTCGCTGCGCAAGTTCATCAACGGCGAGACACTGCTCATCGTGTCGCTCGGACTGTGCTGTCTCATGGCCGTCATTTCCACCAAAGTGGGATTCAGCAGCGCCTTCGGTGCCTTCGTCATGGGCTCCATCCTGGCCGAGACGGTGGAGGCCGAGAAGATTATCAAACTGGTGGAGCCGGTGAAGAATCTCTTCGGCGCCATCTTCTTCGTGTCGGTGGGCATGCTGGTAGACCCTGTGCTGCTGGTGAAGTATGCCCTGCCCATTCTGGCCCTGGTGCTCACCATCATCATCGGGCAGGCCGTGCTGGGCACCATGGGTTTCCTCATCAGCGGACAGTCGCTTCGTTCAGCCATGCGCTGCGGATTCTCCATGGCGCAGATAGGTGAGTTCTCGTTCATCATTGCCTCGCTGGGTATGTCGCTCGGTGTGATAGGCGACTTCCTCTATCCTGTGGTCGTGACCGTGTCGGTCATCACCACTTTCCTCACGCCCTATATGATAAAGGCCGCTGTGCCGGCCTATGAACTGTTGGAGCGGAGGATGCCCCGCAAGTGGATTCGCCGTCTGAACCATCTCACCCTGAGTCAGCCGGCTGCGAAGGGGGAGACCAGTAAGTGGCGGTCGCTGATTATAAAGATGGGTGTCAACACTTTCATCTACACCGTGCTGTCTATGTCGGCCACCGCCGTCATGTTCACCTTCTTCCTGCCGTTTGCGCGCAGGGTGATAGTGCAGCCGTGGGCGTCGGCGCTGTGTGCCGTGCTCACCATCCTGCTCATATCGCCCTTCCTCAGGGCCATCGTGATGAAGAAGAACCACAGCGACGAGTTTCGCGCACTCTGGACGGAAGACCGCATGAACCGGCCGCCGCTCGTGTTCACCATCTTGGTCCGTCTGGTCATCGCCCTGGCTTTCGTGTTCTATATCCTGCACCGGCTCACACGTTTCTCCAGCGCCCTGCTGGTGTGCCTGGCCCTGGCTGCTGTCGTCTTGATGATTATGTCGCGCTCGCTCAAGAAGAGAAGCATACGCCTGGAACGTATGTTTGTGCAGAACCTCAGGTCGCGCGACATCGAGGCACAGGTGCATGGCCACCGCCGTCCGCTCTAAATGTGCACATAGCCGACTTTGAAGTGCCTGCCGACTCGACGTGGGCCGGCGCCTCGCTCATGGAGCTCGGACTGGGTCATAAGTATGGTGTGCAGGTGAGCAGCATTCTGCGTGCCGGCCGCCGCTACAACATACCCGAGGGCGATGCCGTCATCTTCCCCGGCGACCGCCTGCAGGTGATAGGCAGCGACGACCAGTTGGCCACCTTCGGCAAGGCGCTCGAGCACGACGTGTATGAGGAAGACTATGAATTGGAGAAACGTGAGATGAAACTGCGCCGCATGGTGGTCACGGGCACGAGTCCTTTTCTGGGAAAGACGTTGCAGGAGAGCGGCATCCGCCATCGTTACAACTGCATGGTGGTGGGACTGGAAGAAGGCAAAGAAAATCTCTCTATCGTGACGGCGTCCTACCTGTTTGAGAAAGGCGACATTCTCTGGGTGGTAGGCGAGGAAGAGAACCTGAAACAGCTGATAGGGTAGCCTAATACCACTGCACGGCATTGCTGTAACCGCTGCGCTTGTCGTATTTCAGCGCATCGGTCAGGGTAGAGGCGTTGCAGCGGAAGGTGAAGTTGTAGCTGGTGTAGGGTGCCAGCACCACCGAGCACGACATGTTGAAGCAGTGCAGGTCGCGCGAGAGCGATGCCGTGGTCATCGACATCTTCTTGTTCTCGAAGTCATAGCCAGAGGAGAAATTGATGTTCCATCCCTCGCTGAGGCGGATGTTGCCGCTTACGTTCAGCGTCTGTGTGAACCGGTAGGGATAGCGCATGGTCTTGGTGTTGAACTTGCCGGCGGTGTTCTCGCTCATGGTGATACCGTAGCCGAAGGTAAGCGACCAGGGCATGTTGAACAGCATGTAGCCGTCGTCGTCGGTCTCGGCCTTGTTGCCGCTCTTTTTGCGTGCCGCCCGTTGTCCACGCACCATATCATCGTCGATGTTGCTCTCTATGTCGGTGTCGATGCCCTCCTCGTCGTCATCGCGGTCTTCTTCGTCTTCATCGGAGCCGCCGCCGAACCATTTGCGCAGCTTTTCCGGGTTGAGGGTGAAGGAGATGTTCTGCGAGGTGCCCTGGAAGCGTCCGAAGCGTCCGTAGCCCCACTCGGTGTGGTTGCCTATGTAGGGCCGTCCGTTCTCGTCGAGCTCGTAGGCATAGGTGCTGAACACGGCATTCATGTTGAAGGTGTAGTGCTTCCACCACTTCAGGCGGATGCGCATGCTCAGGTTGCTCCACGGCCGGTTCTTGTCGGCCATGTTGTACGACATGCTGGCTCCCAGTTCGTCGATGATGCTGATTTTCTTTATGCCGGTGGTGTCTTTGTCCGACTTTACCTTCATCTCGATGTTGTTGGAAATATCGAACGATACGTTGCCCACACGGCCCGCACTGGGCGGCGCATAGAGGCCTCCTGAGAAGGGAGAGTATTTCACCAGGCTCACATTGCCCTGGGCGTCGGTGCGCTGGTAACTGTCGTAGTAACCGTAGCGGTCGGAACTGAAGTCGGGCGCATAGCTGAAACTCACCGAGGGGGTGAACACGTGGCGTATGGCGTTGATCTTGTCGCCGAAGATTTTGCGGTTGGGCAGGAACATGCCATAAACTTTGGTGGAGAGCGACACGCTGGCGTTCCAACTGTATAGATTGTAGAAGCCATAGGTGGTGTCGCGCACCTCCTCATAGTTTTTCTCGTCCCACGAACGGTTTATCTTGTTGAAGGTCATCACATCATTGAATGTGATGGAGGGATTCACGTTGATGTAATTGAACAGGGTGAAGTTGGCACTTATGGGAACAGTGTGCTGGAAGCCGTTGCGCCAGTCTTTCACGATGTTGGAGTGGAGCAGCATGTCTTCCTTGGTGTTGATGGAGTTGCTCATGCGGCCGGTGTAAGAGAGCGATATCTTCTCATACCAGCGCTCCTTGCCTGCGACATGCTTGCGCTTGAAGGGGTAGAATCGGCTTATGGAGATGTTCAGGTCCGGCAGGGTGAGCTCAACAGTGGTGTCGCGCATGTTCTGGGTCACGTTGGTGTTGAGCGTCAGGTTCATGCCGATGCTGGAGAACTGCGTGCTGTAGCCCACCGACGATGTGCGCGTGCTCTGCGTCATGGCCTGCGGATTGTACATGCTGTTCAGGTTGTTGCGCTCGTAGCTCGACGTGGCGAAGTTCACACTGGCGGTGAGGTTGCTGAAGGGGTTGGCCTTGGGGTCCTGGCGGTGGCTCCACTGTATCTTGAAACTCTCCTGCTCCTGGTAGTCGGGCATGCCCTTGTCGCCATTTTTCGTGTTCTGGAAACTGGCGAAGAAACTGCCGCTGTAGCGGTATCGTTTGCGGTAGTTGCTGGCCGCCGATACACCCCATGACCCTTTGGTGTAGATTTCGCCGAGCAGCTTGAGGTCCCATTTGTCGTTGATGGCAAAGTAGTATCCGCCGTCGCGCAGGTAGAAACCCCGTGAGTTCTCATCGCCGTAGGAAGGCATGATGAAACCGCTCGAGTAGCTCTTGGTGAAGGGGAAGAAGCCATAGGGGATGGCCAGCGGCAGCGGAACGCCTGCCACCACCAGATAGGCGGGTCCGAACACCACATCCTTGCCGGGTCTCACCTTAGCGCGCGAAAGGGCGATGTAGAAATCGGGGTCTTCGGCGTCGCAAGTGGTGTATCGGCCATGCTCCAGGTATAGATTGCCCTCATTGTCGCGCTTGGCGTGTTGGCTGCGTATGAATCCGTCTTCCTGCGCCGTGTACACATTGTCGATAAATCCTTTCTTGGTCTTGAAGTTGTAGAGTATGGTGTCCAGTTCATACTCGTCCTGTCCCATGGTCACTACGGGCATGCCCCGCTGACCGCTTTTCTGGGTGGAGTCGGGTGTGCCGGTGGCATATACCAGACTGCTGTCCAGGTTCATGTAGATACGGTCGCTCTGCATCTTCATGCTCTCATAGTCCACCTTGGCCGAGCCGTAGAGGTAGGCGCCTTTGCTCTTGGCGTCATACACCAGGGAGTCTTGCGCCGAGTATTTCACGGGAGCGTCGATGCCCGACGACTTGGCACGGTTGAGGGAGTCTTGGTAGATGGAGTCGTCGATGTGCTTGTTGTAGCGGTAGATGGAGAGCTGGATGGAGTCCATCTGCGTGGTATCCATCTCGGTGGAGCTTTCGTCGTCCATCGAGATGATGTCGATAGTGGTGAAACTGTCTTCGGGTTCCGGTACCAGAATCTCGGTCCATGTGGGCTGAATGGAGTCGGTGTCGGAGCGGAGGGCTGTCGGCATGACTTTTTTGCCTGCGGATTTCTGTCCTACAGGCATACTCTGACCCGCCATCGCCGTAATCAGGATGGCTATCACCATAAATAAAATCGATCTCGACTTCATTCAGCCTGCAAAATTACGAAAAATCGAGTGCAAAGAGAAGAAAATAACATTTTTTCGTATCTTTACCGAGATGGAGTAATTTCGGCGCAGCCAAAATTGCTTGAAATCGAGTGCAAAGAGAAGAAAATAACATTTTTTCGTATCTTTGCCGAGATGGAGTAATTTCGGCGCAGCCAAAATTGCTTATAAATCGAACTTCTCCGCCCAACGTCGGAACCGCTCCACCCCCTCGGCCCCGAATTTCTCCAGACTACGTGCTGCCTGTTCAATGGTCTTCTCCCGCTCAGGGTGCGACTTGGAGTAGAACTTGTCGGCATAGCAGATAATCTGCTCCTCGATGGTCTCAGGCACAAGGTCTATATGCGGCAGAGGCAGGTTCTGGGTCGTGATGTCGTGGATGGTGAGTCCGGTGCCGGTGTGCCGTTCGCACACACGGGCATGGCGCTCCAACCCCTCGCGGCGCAGCATCTCGGCCCCTAAGATACCATGGCGTATGTAGGGCTCGGTGCCGTGGCAGAGAATACCCGGAGCATCGGTGCGTATGATGCCGATGTCGTGGAGCAGGGCCGCCTCGGCTATGAATGTCACGTCGGCGCCCAATTCCGGATGGCGCCGGGCGATGGAGACTGCCCTTTGGGCCACCGCCTCACTATGAACAAGGAGGAGCTGCCGCAGGGCAGGCTCCTCCTTGTAATATCGGTCGATGATGCTTATGCAATCCATCTGTAGCTTTCTTTATTCAGCATGCGGGCGCTCGATGTAAGCCAGAATCTCGCCACGCTGCACCTTGGCACCCTGCTTGGCGTTGATTTCCACCAGTTTACCGCCCAGATCGGCAGGCACGGTGACGATTTCACCCCAAGGAGCCTGGATGTAGCAGAAGGGCTCACCCTCGGTGTACTCGCGGCCGATGAAGGGCTCCACAGCAGGAGTGGCCTCGCCGTCGCCGCTGAACTCCCAATAGAGCTGTCCCTTCACGGGAGCCACGATAGGATCGGCCTTGGCATGCTTGAAGGCGGAGATTTCCTCGGCGCTCATCTTGGTGCCCAACTTGGCGTCCTTGGCCTTCTGCAGGTCGGCCAGGAAGTTCTTCTTGGCCTGTCCGCTCTTGAAGTTGCGGTACTGCTCGGGGTGCATGGCGAGCTCATAGAGCTCCTCGTCGTCCTGACCGTAGTCCCAGCCGTTCTCGTCCATCTCCTTGCGGAAGTCGTCGAGGGCATTGGGGATAAGGGTGTGAGGATCGGCGGTAGTGAATTCGCGGCCCTGCTTGGCGGCCAGTTCCTTCAGTTCGGGATCGATTTCTCCAGGAATCTTTCCGCTCTTGCCCAGAATCATACCCCACATAGAGTCGTCCATCATCACGAAGCGTCCCTTGCCCTGAGCCATGGTGAGCAGGTTCATCAGTGCGATGTTCTTCACATACTGCGAGAACGGAGTCACCAAGGGAGGATAACCCACGCGCGGCCATACATAAGCCACCTCGTCGAACAGCTTCACGAGCATCTGGTCGGTGGTGAGCTCGGGCTCGCCCTTGGCCTTCAGCGTGTTGTTGATCACGTGGTGTATGCCGGCCAGGTCGGCCATCATACTGCCCATCATACCGCCGGGGAGTCCGCAGCCCAAGAGCAGCGAGCTCATGTGCTTGTTGCCGGGGTTGATGAAATAGCCGAGCCAGTCGTCGATAAACTCCTGGGTGAGGGAGCGGGCCTGCATATAGGCATTCATGTTGATGTCTTTCACCTCGAAACCCTCATTCTTCAGCATGCTCTGCACGGAGATGATGTCCGGATGAACCTTACCCCAAGACAGCGGCTCGATGGCGGTGTCGATTACATCGGCGCCATTGTTGCACACCTCGAGGATGCTGGCCATGGAGAGACCGGGGCCAGAGTGGCCGTGATACTGTATGATGACATCGGGATGCTTGGTCTTGATCGACTTGGTAAGAGCACCGAGCAGGGCGGGCTGACCGATACCGGCCATGTCCTTGAGGCAGATTTCCTCAGCGCCGGCGGCAATCACCTGGTCGGCTATCTCGGTGTAGTATTCTACGGTGTGCACAGGGCTGGTGGTGATGCAGAGGGTGGCCTGCGGGGTCATGCCGGCAGCCTTGGCCCATTTCACGCTGGGAATGATGTTGCGCACATCGTTCAGACCGCAGAAGATACGGGGTATATCCACACCCTGAGCGTGCTTCACTTTGTACTGCAACTCGCGCACGTCGTCGGGCACGGGATACATGCGGAGGGCATTCAGTCCGCGGTCGAGCATGTGGGTCTTGATGCCTACCTCGTTGAAAGGCTTACAGAAGGCACGGACAGCGCCGTTGGGGTTCTCGCCGGCAAGCAGGTTCACCTGCTCAAAGGCACCACCGTTGGTTTCCACTCGGTCGAATACTCCCATGTCGATGATGGCGGGGGCAATGCGCTCCAACTGGTCCTTGCGGGGCTGGAATTTGCCAGACGACTGCCACATGTCTCTATAAACGAGACTGAATTGGATTCTCTTTTTCATATTTATTAAATTTAATCGTGTTGAAAAGGCTTTAGGTGTTTTTCAGAGGATGGGCCTCGCTCATGTGCCTGAGCATTGATTCCGCCTCCTTTTTGATATAGCGGTGCAAATATAGAGAAATATTTTCCAATTGCAAAGTCAAGAGGCCGTTTTTTTTCGTGAAGACAAAATATTTTCTTTTCTGTGGCTTTTTTGCGCGGTTACAAACTCTTGCCAGAATGGTGTGAATACATTTTTTTTCCTTAATTTTGCACGCGGATAGTTCTTGGGCGAAATGGCGCGCGGCATAGTCCGGGCACCGAAGAGCTGCCTCCCTTAAAAATAAAGAATGATGAATCTATGCGTAAAATAGCGGTTTTTCTATGGTTGGCCGGCTTGGCCCTGTTCTTTGCCTGTGGCAACAATGGCAACAGTGAGCAGACCGGGAAAGAGAAGGAGTTGGTGAAGAGCTATGTGGCCAAGGGCGACTCCACCCTCTACGGCCTGGTGTGCGACGGTGGCGATGACACCCACCTGGTGGTGTTCTTCCCTGAAAAAGGGCTCGACCCCGATACCTTCGATATCAGTGAGGCGCGGATGGAAAACAAAGTGTTCGGCTTTCCTACCGTGGGCGACAAGTATGCGCTTGTGGTGAGCCCTGAGGACAAGAAAAAGGTGGTTCTGGCCATCAATTTGCACGAACTCATGGGCACCTGGGTGTACAAACAGTTGCCGCATCTGCGTGAAGACATCAATCTTGACCTACTCAATCATGTGAGCAGTGAAGAGAAAGCCCGTTTTGACTCAATCGTCGATTCGCTCATGATACCGCGCGAATACGGATTCACACTCAAAGTGGACCAGCAGCTCGTGCCTACAGGCATGGGCCGTGCCACCAAGATAATGGGAAAGGAAAGTCCCGTGGTCTATCCTCCTGTGAAACGATACACCGAATGGCATATCTTCAACGGCGATATCATCCTGACTTATGCCGTATCGGGCTCAGACATCACCAAGGAAGCCGAATCGAGAAACGACACCGCCCAACTGGTGTATCTGCGTTCCGACACCATGGCGCTGCGTTTCGGCGATGTGGTGCAAGGGTATCGGCTCCGTCCCGACACCCTGAATCAGAATCAGAAGTAGCTGATGCTGATTCAGGAAGGAGTGTCGTCTCTTTTATAAATCGTGCCGCATGAAGCGGAACTGTGCCATTTCCTCGTATTTGGTGCCGGGCTGGCCGTAGTTGGCGAAAGGATAAATGCTGATACCGCCGCGTGGCACAAAGATGCCCACCACTTCTATGTATTTGGGCGACATGAGATGAATGAGGTCTTTCATAATCGTGTTGACACAGTCTTCGTGGAAACTTCCGTGGTTGCGGAAGCTGTGCAGGTACAGTTTCAGACTCTTGCTCTCCACCATCAGCTCGTCGGGGATATACTGTATGCGTATCTCGGCGAAGTCGGGCTGGCCTGTGATGGGGCAAAGCGTGGTGAATTCAGGGCAGTTGAATCGCACCCAATAGTCGTTGTCGCGGTGTTGGTTGTGAAAACTCTCCAGTACCTCGGGGGTATATGTCTTGGCATATTCGGTCTTGGAGCCGAGGGCCTTCAGCCCTTCCTGTTTGCGGTCGTTGTTCATATTGTGAATGTGTTGAATTGTTTTTTGTGCGGAATCATCAGTCCAGACGGAAAACGTTGTAGTTTACGTCATGGTCGTATACGTCGAGGCCTTCGGTCTTCTTCACCCATTTCACCACCCGTATTGTCACGGGCAGTGCAATCACCTCGTAGAGCGTCTTTGTGATAACCTGCCAGAACATGAGTCTCAGCAGGGCATCGTCGGGCACTACGCCGTATAGGGCGAGGGGAAAGAAGATGACGGAGTCGGCGCTCTCTCCCCATACCGTGCTCATGATGGCGCGCCATGAGAAATGACGGCCGTTGGAACTGATTTTCATGCGGCTCATCACGTAGGCATTGACAAAGCTGCCCACGAGGAAGGCTACGAACGAGGCACCGGCAATTCGCGGTGTGAGGCCAAAGATGGCGTGAAAGCCCTGCTGGTTGTCCCAATAGGGAGCTCCTGGTATGGCATCACTCAAGGCGCCTACTGCCACAAAGAAGAAATTGAGGATAAAACCATTCCAGATGAGTGGCCGCGCCTTGCGGTAGCCCCACACCTCGCACACGCAGTCGTTGATGATGTATGACACGGGAAAGACCAGCAGTCCGCAGGTCAAGTCGATGCCAAACACATCAATCTGTTTGGTCTCAAGAATATTGGCCGTGATGAGGCATGTGCAGAAAAGCATGCTGAACATCATGAACAGCACGCTCACTTTTCCTTTCAGATAGTTCATTTCCTTGTTTTTTAAGAGGTTTCCAAGCACTCTGTATAATAAAAAGCAGAAATCTCCGCTTCCGCCTGCAAAGATAGTGCAAACCGAGCGAAATGCAAAA
>ONMI01000086.1 GCA_900318915.1 uncultured Prevotellaceae bacterium
AATTATTTCTTGGCGTCCATGGCCTGGCAGGCGGTGATGGCCACGAGGTAGTAGATGTCGTCGACGGAGCAGCCGCGGCTCAGGTCGTTCACCGGACGGGCGATACCCTGGAGAATCGGGCCTATGGCGATGGCGTCGCCGAGGCGCTGCACCAGTTTGTAGGCGATGTTGCCCACCTCGAGGCACGGGAACACCAGCACGTTGGCCTTGCCGGCGATGTCGCTGCCGGGAGCCTTCTTGGCACCCACGGAGGGCACGAGGGCGGCATCGGCCTGCAGTTCGCCGTCCACCTTCAGGGCCGGGTCGAGTTCCTTGGCCAGACGGGTGGCTTCAATCACCTTGTCCACCACTTCGTGCGTGGCGCTGCCCTTGGTTGAGAAGCTCAGCATGGCCACACGCGGGTCGTCGAAGCCGGCCACGCTGCGGGCGGTCTGTGCGGTGCACACTGCTATCTGTGAGAGTTGGTTGGCATCGGGCATCGGGGTGACGGCCACGTCGCCCACCACGAGCACACCGTTCTCGCCGAACTCCGGTTTCTTGGTGATAAGGAGCATGGCGCCGCTCACGCAGGTGATGCCCGGTGAGCACTTGATAATCTGCAGGGCCGGACGCAGGGTGTCGCCCGTGGTGCTCAGTGCGCCCGAGATCTGGCCGTCGGCGCCCTCGGTCTTGATAATCATGCAGCCCAGGTAGAGCGGGTTCTTCACCAGTTCGCGGGCTTTCTCGATGGTCATGCCCTTCTTCTTGCGCAGCTCGGTGAGCAGCTCGGCATACTCCTCGCTCTTGGGGTTGTTCTCCGGGTCGATGAGGGTGGCCTTGTCGATGTGGGTCAGTCCCCATTCTGCTGCCAGGCGGTGTATCTCATCGGGATTGCCAATAAGGATAAGGTCGGCGATGTCTTCGGCCAACACACGGTCGGCGGCTCTCAGGGTGCGCTCCTCGGTTGCCTCAGGAAGCACGATGCGCTGCTTGTTGCTCTTAGCGCGCTCAATGATTTTCTGTACTAAATCCATAATTTGATTATTGTGTTTTAAATAGATTAATTCCTCCGTATATAAGGATGGTTGCAAACTTACAAAAATTATTTGAGAATCAGGGTCTGCCGCACCATAAAAAATGTAAAACAGGGTGCTACGGCACCGCCCCGGCGGGTATTACTCCACGGCATGGGAGATGATGCTCTCCAACTGCTCGGCCGACAGACGCAGGCGGAACTGGCCGTTCTGGGCCACGCTGATGCGGCCCGTCTCTTCCGAGACGATGATGGCCAGGGCGTCGGTGTTCTGCGAGATGCCCAGGGCGGCGCGGTGGCGAAGGCCGAGCTCCTTGGGGATGTTCATGTCGTGCGACACGGGAAGTATGCAGCCGGCCGCCTTGATGCGGTTCTCCTTGATTACGATGGCGCCGTCGTGCAGGGGCGAGTTCTTGAAAAAGATGTTCTCTATGAGGCGCTGGCTCACCAGGGCGTCGAGGTTCTCGCCCGTGGCGGTAATCTCGTCGAGCGGACTGTCTATCTCCAGCACAATCAGAGCCCCTACCTTGCCCTTGGCCATGCTCAGGCAAGAACGCACGATGGGCATCACGGCCCAGTTGGAGTCCGACTTCTTCTTCCGCCCGAAGAAGAAATTCTTTACGGTGCTGAAGCGCTGGTGGGCGCCCAGGCTGTAGAGGAACTTGCGAATCTCGCCCTGAAACAGCACGATAAGACCTATCACGCCCACGCTGACCAACTGCTCGAGGATAGATCCCAGGAGGCGCATGTGGAAGTAGCGGTCCACCACCATCCATATCAGCACGAAGACGATGATGCCCGTAAACACATTCATGGAGCGTGTCTCCTTCATCAGCCGGTAGGTGTAGTAGATGATGACCGCCACCAGAAAGATATCGATAAAATCCTTAATGCCAAACTCTATCATAAGGTCTCGTTATTTTTGTTCCTCCAGGCCCGTCGCCGGGTCATACTGCCGCAGGGCCTCCATCACCCGCACGGCCGCCACGGCATCGGCCACATCGTGCACCCTGAGCACCCGGGCTCCCTTGGCCAGCGCCACGGCATGGAGCGCAGTGGTGCCGCTCAGGGCCTCGTCGGGGCTGCAGTCGAGCAGGCGGTATACCATCGACTTGCGGCTCACCCCCACCAGCAGGGGCAGGCGGAGCGAATGCAGCAGTTCCATCCGGGCCAGCAGCCGGTAGTTGTCGGCCAGCGTCTTGCCGAAGCCGAAACCGGGGTCTATGAGGATGTCGCGCACCCCAAGGGCGTGCAGCTGGCGCACCTCATCGGCCAGTACCGGCAGCATTGTCTCTATCGACGGACGCACCGACATGAGCACATAGGCCACCCGCAGCCGCGCCACCATGGCAAACATGGACGCGCTCTCCGACACATCGTTCACAATGCCGGCGCCATATTCCTCTACGGCCATGCGGGCCACATCGGGGCGGAACGTGTCTACGCTCAGCACGGCATCGGGCTGCACCCTGCGCACGGCGGCCAAGGCCGTGCGCAACCGCTCCATCTCCTCGGCCTCACTCACTTCACCGGCGCCGGGCCGTGTGCTGCACGCCCCCACGTCAATAATGGCACCGCCCTGCTCCACAATCTCGTCGGCACGGCGGCTGATGTCATGCTCCGTCTGCTTGCGGCTGCCGGCGAAGAAGGAGTCTGGGGTGGCGTTGAGGATGCCCATCACACACGGACGGGACAGGTCGACCAAACGGCCGTGGACCTGCAAGGTAAAACCACTCGTTGGTGTCATCTCAATAGGTGTTTTCTGCTGTGGCTACAAAAATACTAAGATTTATCGGGAAATCACCCCATTTTTCATTTTTTTATCTTCGGGCAATAGAAGTTTCTCATCATTAAATGCTACTTTTGCAGATTGCAAAACGTAAACAGAGAACTGATATGCAACTATCCGAACTATACCGCATCTTCCAGGAGCGGCCCCACATCATCACCGACAGCCGGCAGATAGAAGAGGGCGCCATCTTCCTGGCGCTGAAAGGCGAACACTTCGACGGCAACCAGTATGCCCGTCAGGCTATCGAGCAAGGCTGCGCCTATGCCGTCATCGACGAACCGGAATACGACGACCCCAACGACGACCGCATCATCCTCGTCGACGACTGCCTCGCTACCCTGCAGGCGCTGGCACGGCTGCACCGCCGCACCCTGGGCACACACATCATCGGCGTGACGGGCACCAACGGCAAGACCACCACCAAGGAGCTCATAGCCACCGTACTGGGCAAGAAATACAACGTGCTCTTCACCGAGGGCAACCTGAACAACCACATCGGTGTGCCCAAGACGCTGCTGCGCCTGCGGCCCGACCACGACATGGCCGTGGTGGAGATGGGCGCCAACCACCCGGGCGAGATCAAGACACTGGTAAACATTGCCGAACCCGACTACGGCATCATCACCAATGTGGGCATGGCCCATCTCGAAGGCTTCGGCAGTTTCGAGGGTGTGGTCAGAACGAAAGGCGAGCTCTACGACTTCCTGCGGCAGCGGGAGAACAGCGTGGTGTTCATACACCATGAGAACGAGCACCTGCACGGCATCGCCCAGGGCCTGCACCTGGTGGAATACGGCACCGAGGGCGACCACCTGTATGTGGAGGGACGGCTCATAGCCTGCGACCCCTACCTGCGCTTTGAGTGGCGCAAGGAAGGGGGCGAGTGGCACACAGTGGCCACCCAGCTCATTGGCGCCTACAACCTGTACAACATGCTGGCAGCGGCGTGCATAGGCTGCTACCACGATGTGGAGGCCGACCTCATAGACGAGGCGCTCGGCAACTACCGCCCCACCAACAACCGCTCGCAGATGCAGCTCACCGAGCACAACCGCCTGGTGGTGGACACCTACAACGCCAACCCCACCAGCATGAAAGCCGCGCTCGACAACTTCGTGCTCATGGACGTGAAACCGAAGATGGTGATACTGGGCAGCATGGGCGAGCTGGGTGCCGTGAGCGAAGAAGAGCACCGGAAAGTGGTGAAAAGACTGGAAGAGGCCGGTTTCGAGCAGGTATGGCTCGTAGGAAAGGAGTTCGGCAGGATACCCTGCGCATTCAGGAAATTCGCCGATGTGGAGGAGGTGAAAGCGGAGCTGGAAGTCCACAAACCCGAGGGTTTCTGCATCCTCATCAAGGGCAGCAACTCCACCAAGCTGTTCCAGTTGCCTCCTTATCTATAAACATATTTATAAAAGGAAAAAAGAGTTCAATCCTCACCAAGAGCCCTAAGCACCTTGCGCGCTTTGGGCTCTTTGCGTTTGGCGGCCTGCCTGAGCCAGAAGAGGCCCTCCTTGCGGCTCTTCGGCACACCGATACCCTCCAGGCAGCGCATGCCGAGATTGTACATGGCCTCGGGCACACCCTTCTTCGCCGCCTCACGGTACCAGAACACGGCGGCGGCACTATCGGGCGCTGTGCCCACACCGAGGTCGTAGCAGAAAGCGAGCGTGCAGGCGGCATCTGGATCGCCCTCTGTGGCCGCCTGGCTGAGCCACGACAGGGCCCGGCGGCCGTCTTTCGCCACGCCCTTCCCCTCCAGGTAGCACAGCCCGAGCCGGTACATGGAAGCCACATGCTGTCCACGGGCCGCCTCGCTCCACCACACAGCGGCCAGGGAGTCGCTCTGCTCCACCCCCTCGCCCAGCGCATAGCAGTCGGCCAGACTGTATTGGGCATCGGCATGGCCTGCTTTTGCTGCCGCGGCATACCACTGTGCGGCCAGGGCATAGTCGCGCCTCACGCCGCTGCCCCTGTCGTAACACAAGGCCAGACTGTACTGCGCCGCCGTATCGCCCTCCTGGGCCATCGTGGTGAGTTCCGCCACCGACACCTTGCGGCGCTGCGCCACTGCCACTACAGCCTGCGCCATGAGCAGCAGGAGCAACAGCATGCGCAGCCAACCCTTCGGGCCACGACGCCCAAGGACAAAAACATTTTCAACAAGGTGACTGGACAACATTTCTCAGAAACTTTTGGGTGATGACTGAGGGGGAAAGAAAAACCCCGCTTAGGCTTACACCATCACGGGGCGAAGAAAGGAGGAGTGGTACCTCCAGGAATCGAACCGGGGACACACGGATTTTCAGTCCGATGCTCTACCAACTGAGCTAAGGCACCATTTTCTCTTCTGCACGGCCTGCAAACAGCTACGCAAAGGAGTCTGTTTCGGCAAATGCGGTGCAAAGATACATCAAAAAATTGAAAGTCTATCATTTTTGGAAGAAAAACTGCAAAAAATTTGTCTGTATGCAAAAAAAGGCCTACCTTTGCACCGCAAAATCGGGATGTAGCGCAGTTGGTAGCGCACTACGTTCGGGACGTAGGGGTCGGGCGTTCGAGTCGCCTCATCCCGACAGGAAAAGAGCAGGGCGAAAGTCCTGCTTTTTTTGATGGCACGTTGGGGTATGAGCCAAAGGTCGCCTCATCCCGACTGAAAAAGAGCAGGGCGAAAGTCCTGCTTTTTTTGATGGCACGTTGGGGTATGAGCCAAAGGCCGCCTCATCCCGACTGAAAAAGAGCAGGGCGAAAGTCCTGCTTTTTTTGATGGCACGTTGGGGTATGAGCCAAAGGCCGCCTCATCCCGACAGGAAAAGAGCAGGGCGAAAGTCCTGCTTTTTTTGATGGCACGTTGGGGTATGAGCCAAAGGCCGCCTCATCCCGACTGAAAAAGGTCTAGCTATTTTCAGCTAGGCCTTTTGTTTTTAGGCTTGCGAACTATGAATCAAAATCTCCGTCCCCATGATTTCCAAGTATCCTTAAAGCGGACGGTCTCCGAATTGACAGGAAATGCGTATTTACGCAAAAAAAGTAAGCAGACGTTTCGGTATTTCAGGATTTTGTTCACATTTTTTGTAATGTACGCATTTTATGCTTATCTTTGCCATGTCTTTGATGATTTGTTTGTCTTGAATTGCAGCTCTAAAGAATCCATCTCCATTGTAGAATCAGGTTAAGACCATCTAATAAAACTTTACATGATATGAAGAAAAAGAAATTAAATCCTAATAACATAATAACTTTGTTAAAAACATTGCCATGGGTAACAAAATTGTCAATGGGCATGCTAACTAACACAGAAAATAACCTATTTGCATCTTCCGAGCACAGCACATGGGAGGAAGAAAAGGAGGACATACTTGAACGCGCCAACTATCTTTGTGATAGGATAATAAAGAGCGACCCGGAGAAGTTAATGCAGGAAGCGCCTGACTTTATAGGTCGTGAGTACCAGGGAGAATGGGCTATCTATTGCTGCTCTATGCTGACTCATGCCCTTACAAATATCAGCTATATCTATCCTGATAAGAAAGAGAAGTGTCCGGGTATGATTGCCAAGATGATAGACCTTGTGAACACACCTACCATTCGTGAGTATGACACCAATCAATGGAAGGAAGATGCAATGGAGTCTTTGGATGGTCCAAAGCACCACATGACCTATCTGAGCATACTAGCATGGATGATAAGCAACTACAAAATGGCAGGAGGCGATAATCGCTATGATGATTTGTTTCACAAAATATGCGACACACTTAATCGGCGAATGTTGGAGAGCAAGTATGATCTCAATCTATTATCTTTCCCTCATAAGCCCATTTGGCTTCCAGATATGCTTGTAACGATTGTAGCTTTACGCAACTATGGTCGGATGTACGATGGTAAATATGATGACACTATTGACAAATGGCTTGCCAATGCCAAAACAAAGTGGATTCACAAAAGAACGGGATTACTTGCAGGTCAGTTACCAGGTCAGAGCCCTCGAATCAGAAACATTGTGATAAGAGGCTCCCATACAGCTCTAGCATGCTCTTACCTGACGTTGGTTGATGAGGATTTTGCCCGCGAACAATATCAACTGATGTGTAAACATCTTCGCAAGGAAGCCACGTTGATGGGCAAGAAGATTTATGGAGTGAAGGAATATCTCAACAAAGAACCTGAATTCAAGATGATGCCTGGCGATGCTGGTCTAGTCATAAAGGGTATAAGTGCTGGCGGAACTGCCTTTGCATTTGGTGCGGCTACATATTTTGGAGATTGGAAATTCCGTTACCAGATGCTTCGCACAGCCGAGATTGCGGGTGGGACAATAAAAGCAAACCGTAAACGGCATTATCGCCTGTCAGAAATGTTCCTCGTAGGTGAGGCCACATCATTGGCAATGAGAACCAATGTGAAACGATAATACATAAATATAAATGCTGTCCCATCTGTGTTGAGTTTTATTATAATATTATAAGATAAAGAGTGAAACAATGGATATCGAATATATAAGAACAAAGGCAAAGACGGGCGATATAGACTCGCAGAAAGCATTGGCTCATGCATATCTCGCAGGTGACGGAGTGTCAAAAAACCGTTCCCACTACTTGTCGTGGCTTACTAAAGCGGCAGAACAGGGCGATCTGGAATCTCAGTTGGAGCTGATAGGGTTCTATTCCAATAAGCGTTCAAAATTCTCAAGTCCGGAGAAAGCCCTGTATTGGATGCGAAAAGCGAAGGAACTTGGTGCAGAGTTTAGTATTGACCAGATGGCTGAGGTTGGTGATTCATCCGCTTGCAGCAATAAGATAGAACGGTTCCTATTCGGAAGTGGCGAAGATCATAATTTCAAGAAAGCGAAAGACTTGCTACTGAAATGTAATCTGCCACAAACTACATTACGTAACTACGCAAATAGATATTATGAGATTTATAAAAATAATACGCGAGAAATTCCTAATATCTGTTATCTTATAAAGAAAGCGTATAATCGCAATGGTGAGGACTTGAACGATTATGCTGTTGAACTGACACGAGTAAAATCCAAGAACAACATGAAAATCGCCTTTTCGCTGTTTGGTGAGGCTTATTCGTTGGGTTGTACAAAGGCCGCCGGCAGTTATCTGTACTGCTTGCTTGAAGGCAAGGGATGTACCCGTAATCTTTCACGTGCCGCATCGTTATATTTTGAGTGTCGTAGAAAGAATATAGACACAGACTGGGCTTTTGCTTCTTCGAATGGCAACGGGAGTGCATTGGAGTTTCCATCATCATTTGCATGGCACATGTTTTGTGTAAAGCACTACATTCATGAAATCATGGGGAAAGTATGTAATGTAACGGCTAATTTCTTCTCTGTTCCACTTCTTTACCTGAGAAGTGCGCTGAAGGCCATAGATCTTCGTGTCTTTTCCCTTAGTGCTCTAATTCTATCCTTCATCTTTTTCTTCGATTTGTCGTGGCTGCAAAGTTTGCGACAGGTTATTGAGGGATTATTGCCTTGTCCTGCATACTTAACCTATGCTCTTTTGTTTGTTGCTCTTACTGCAACATTCTCCTTGATTTTCAAAATCACAGACAACTACACTCATGCAAAGAGAAACAAAGAGTTTAGACAGAAATTAAAAAGAGACTTAGGATGGGACTTCCCCGAATTCAATATCGAGAGTGCGCGTGAAATTCATAGATCCGATGGTTGCAACGGCGGTTGCACAAATATAACTACAGAATATGTATTAAGATTTAAGAGTGGAAAGTATCAAGATACATGGGCCAAAGAAGCTGACTCACAAAATTGTTATATTTCAAAAGCCGAACTAGAAAGGATTGACGACTATACGGTAAAAATCACTATTTACTATACATATGATTAAGAGGCATAAGTTTTATGTGGTTCTTCAACTTTTGTAACAATGTCGTTCGCTTTCAGGATTGGATACTGAAACATAAGAGGTTCAAGCCTCATGCCCGGGCTTCCAAGGGGGAGCGTGAGATTGAGCGTGCACTCAACAAACATGGTATCCGCTTCGAAACACAATATGAACTGGGATATTATGTGCATGTCGACTTTGCCGTATATCACAATGACAAAATCTATCTTGTGGAGTATGATGGTCGTCAGCATTATCAACCTGTGAACTATTTCGGAGGCAGATGGAAGTTCTTCCTTCAACGATGGAAAGACATCATCGAAGGGTGGGAATGTAAGGATAGAGGCATACCTTTGCTTAGGATAAGATACGATGTGCCACTTGACGTTATAGAACAAGTTCTTTTAGATTATCTGAACAATGAATAATAATAGCATACGTACTTACCCTGTTATCCTGCGACCATTTTCGGGAGCATCAGTAGTCAAGCCTTCTAACTCTAAAGGAAACAGCAAGAAAAAGAAGCATGGGCAGTCGGAACTCATTGCCTTCGCACGCTTTTTCAAGTATGGCTGCGGAGAAATACTCGAAGACGTCTGCGTGAAGATTGATGGTCATAACTACGAGCCTGACTTTGCTTATATTAATAAAGAGAAGGGGATATTTATTGATATCGAAATAGATGAGCCTTATTCGGCCGCTGGACATCCAACCCATTTTATGCATGAGGATGGTGTGGATAAAGACTCCGCTCGCAACAAGCGTTTTCAGGAATCAGGATGGTATGTTCTTCGTTTCTCCGAGGAACAAATAATCTGTCATACACGCGAATGCCTCAAAGAGATATACAAGCTTGCCCTTGAGGCCGGCACCATCAGCGAGTTGCCCCAGACCTTGCGTGATACACCAGATTTGCAGCAACATCCACGATGGACGAAAAATGACGCGTTCCTTCTCTCGCGCAAGCATCACCGTAAGTCATATCTCGGTTACGATCCGGCACATATAGACTTGTCTGGAGCTCTCAGTTGCTTACGTCTTCTCATTCCTGTTATACGGCAATCCATCACCCATTCAAGAGTAAGAATTGAGATGGTGCGCCAACTGCAGAGTTTTCTATTTAGATAAGAACAATAAACTTAATTAAATATCACAGAATCACTCTGTCCACGTGATTTGAGAAATCCGTTCCAGCGCAGGGCAAGAACCGTGAGATTATCAGAAACGGAATCTTGCACGTTGCTGGAAAACAGGAAAGCGTTAAGGTATAACGGAATCAAGGGAGCAGATACCTGCCCCCTTGATTCGGATAGTATGAATGGATTTTAGGCGTATAGCTCATTTTGCAGGATATTTTTGAGTAGTTGGTACTCAATAGCTCAAATTGCAGGATGAATTTAGTTGTTTTATTTTTGGCAGTCTGT